>JAHIWF010000178.1 GCA_018815555.1 Spirochaetota bacterium
AGCATGGAAGACTGGCAGGATGTGCTGGACATCAACCTGAAAAGCCTGTTCTATTTCTGCCGCCAGGCAGGCCGGCATTTTCTGGCCAACGGTGGTGGAAAAATAATTAACATCGCCTCGCTGCTTTCGTTCCAGGGCGGCATCAGGGTGCCGGCCTACACGGCGGCCAAAAGCGCGGTTAAGGGGCTGACCATGGCCCTGGCCAACGAATGGGCGGGCAAGGGCATCTGCGTGAACGCCATTGCCCCCGGCTATTTTGTAACCAACAATACCCAGGCTATCCGCGAGGATCCGAAGCGTTATGAAGCCATACTGGCGCGGATTCCGGCCGAGCGCTGGGGGCAGCCCTCCGATCTGGCCGGAGCGGTTATTTTCCTGGCTTCTCCGGCTTCGGATTATGTTCACGGAATAACCCTGCCGGTGGACGGCGGCTGGCTGGGAAGATAAATAGCTCCTGGAGGATAAAAAAATGCGGCAGAAGAAATCGCGTTCTGTGATCTCGAGAGTTGTACGCATCGCCCTGACAGTACTGGCAGTATTCCTGGGCAGCATCGTCGTCCAGCTTATTGTCAATCTGGGCATCAAGGCTCCGCCGCAACGGCCGCTGGAGCCTATCGACGCAGGCGGGGCGGAACGGCTGCTGTACTGGTACGATCTGGCCGCCACCGGCCGGCCGCTGCCGGAAGGCATCGAACTGCACGAAACTTTTGTAAACGCCGAACTACAGGGCAGTTTTGATTATATCAACGGTCGCTACGACTGTGCCGACTTCCGGATGAACTCGCTGATGCGGCTGTACCTGGGGTTCGGCGATCAACTTCCCGGTTCGACTAAACAGGCTATCCGGCAAGTTATTGTGGATTTCAAGTACTGGATGGACCAGGGCGGCAGCGACTCGATGTGCTACTGGTCGGAAAACCACCAGATACTGTTCGCCGTTTCGGAATATCTGGCGGGCCAGACTTTTCCCGACGAAGTTTTCTCGGTAGACGGCAAGACCGGTACAGAGCATAAGGCTATGGCCCGCAGCAGGATTCTGGCCTGGATGGAGCAGCGCTTCCTGTATGGCTTTACCGAATGGTACTCCAACAATTACTATCCGGAAGACGTCGGCCCCATGGCCAACTTTATACAGTTTGCGCGTGATCCGGAAATGGTAAACCGCATGAAGATGGTTATGGACCTGCTGTGGCATGACATGGCCAGCCAGAGTTTCCGCTACCAGGGGCTGGACAGCGCAGGCCAGGACCGGCTGTATTATATTTTTGTTCCTTCAGCCGGACGCGCCTATTCGGACAACCGGGTAAGTGACGACCTGGGCAACCGGATGCGGCCGTTCATCGATTTTGTGCTGCAGCCGGAGAAAACCCGGCATCTGGAAGACGGCTGGTATTATTCCATGAACGGTTTCTTCAACTGCTTCCGCCAGATGATAGAGGCCCGTGATGCCGAAGGCCGGCCATTCTACCGGGTACCGGAAGTGATAACGGAGATTTTCAACGATAACGCGCCGGAGCGTATCAGGACTTCCAGCCAGTCTCTGGCAGTGGAAGAACTGGCAGAGGAAGGCCTGCTCGGCCAGAGCGACGCCCAGATCATGATGCAGTTCGGCATGGAGGCCTTTACCAATCCGCCGGTAATAGGCAACACCATCAGCTACCTGGCTGCCAACAACATGTTCACCAACGATTTTCTTAACGACTTTAAGCTAGTCAATCTCTGGCCGTTGCGGGCTTTCGGCCTGCTCGACGAATTGAGCACGGTGTTGAGGCCGGCACCGGACGGAGTAGCAATCGAGCGGTCCAATGTGTATACATATATAACCGACTACTATTCGATGCATACTGCGCAAGGCCATCAGCCGGGCGAATATGCCGACCAGCAGGCGGTTTCCTCAATAAACTTAAGCAACTATCTGAGTGTGTTCACCACCCAGCCGGCCAAGATTCCGCGGCGCAGCGGCACGCCGACCTACTGGACCGGCAATGGCCGGCAACCCTGGAGCGTACAGGAAAAGAATGTCCTCATGGAGTTGTACCAGCCGCCAGAAAAAGCCGGATTCATGGAAGCGATGGTAATGCCGGAACTGACCCATGTCTATTTCCCGATACAACACTTCGACGAGATTGATACAAGTCGTCTTGCTGAAGGCATGATCTTCGGCCGGACAAGCCAGACTTATATCGCTATCCGTAGCGCACACGCCTTGCACTTTGTACCTTTTGCCGAATCAGCTAAGGAAGATGAT
>JAHIWF010000179.1 GCA_018815555.1 Spirochaetota bacterium
ACTCAGGCGATTCACCACTTTTGCGCGCAGTTCGATATTGTTCTCGCCGATGCCGGCGGTAAACACGATGGCATCTACCCGGCCCAAGAGCGCGGCATAAGCGCCGATGTAGTGCACGATGTGGTGGACCAGCAGGTCGACTGCCAGCTTAGCCCGCTGGTTGCCGGCTTTGGCGGCCGCGTCCACTTCGCGCATGTCGGAACTGACACCGGAGATACCCAAGAGACCGCTTTTTTTGGTAAGCATGGTCTCTATTTCGTCGATGCTCATGTCCAGATTGGTGGCCAGGTAATGATGCAGCCCCGGGTCGATATCGCCGCAGCGGGTGCCCATCAGCAGGCCGGCTATGGTTTTCATGCCCAGGCTGGTATCGTAGGATTTGCCGTTCTTTATAGCAGTCATACTGCTGCCGTTGCCTAGGTGGCAGGTGATGCAGTTGAATTTGTCCAGCGGTACTTCCAATAGTTCGGCGGCCCGGCTGCTGACGTATTTGTGGGAGGTGCCGTGGAAGCCGTAACGGCGGATGTTGTGCTCGCTGTAGTATTCGTAGGGTATGCCGTAGATGTAGGATTCGGCCGGGATGCTCTGGTGGAAGGCTGTATCGAATACCGCTACATTGGGCAGGCTGGGTAATACTGCCTGGATGGCTTCGATGCCGGTAATGTTGGCCGGATTATGCAGGGGGGCTAGGGGGATGCAGGCGCGGATGGCCTCCAGAACTTCCGGGGTGACCAGCACCGAATCGCTGAACTCGTTACCACCGTGCACCACACGGTGCCCTGCCGCACTGATTTCGTTAAGGTTGCGGATTACACCTACGGCCGGATCAACCAGCAGTTCGAGTACATGCCTGATGGCGCAGCTGTGGTCGGGCACTGGGATGCCGGTTTTTACCACTTTTGCACGGCCGGCCGGTTCATGGTTGATGATGCCATCGGGCAGTCCGATGCGCTCCACCAGGCCTTTAGCACTGACAGTGCGGGTTTCTATAGTAATCAACTGATATTTAAGTGAAGAACTGCCGCAATTTACCACCAGTACGTTCATTCTGTACTCCTCGAAACTATGCTGGGCATCGCTGCCTATTCCATCATAGTCGAGCTTTCCCGTCTGGTCAAAAGGTATTTTTCAAAAAATGAAATAATTGCACTGTTTTATTTTGTTTTTTGAAATCAGTATGGGGTCAGACCCCAAACTATTAGGAACTGGAGTCTGACCCCATTGAAGATGGCAGTGCGAGCTGGCAGTGTTCGGGTAGATACATTAGTAACCAGGCCGGAAGATCTGATACCAATAGACGATTACCGTGTGAACGATGGTGACAAGCACTCCAAGACCAATCGCGGCAGTGAGTGGCAAGTCCGGCTTTCACTGGATTATGGTCAATATATTGGTTTGTAAGGATGTAGTCTTGGAAATGGCGTATTTGTCGGGAATAATAGCGGCCTCCCCAAATTCGTCCAGAGGTTTCAAATTTCTTGTTGTAGCGTAAGGTGTACACGCCAAGCAGCCATTTCATTATACATGAAAGATTTGTTGGCTGGCCTGGTGTGATCAACAGGTGAAGGTGGTTTTCCATTATGCAAAAATTGTCCAACACAAATTGATGCTTTTCTTGGCAATGTACTATCGCAGTAACAAGAAGATCCCGGGCGATAACCGAACGCAATAAGAGCTCCTTGCGGTTGGTTCTTATGGTTACATGATAGCAAGCACCGGCCTGCAGATAACGTAGTTTCCTCATACATACTGTTACGTCCGCAGAGGTTATATTGCCAACAAGAAAGAGGGTCAGACCCCACATGTTGATGATCTTGGGGTCTGACCCCGCCTAAAAGTAATCTCGGGGTCAGACCCCAAGGAAATTTCGGGGTGGGGTCAGACCCCCGTTTTTCTTCTACGGGAGGGGCCTGCGGCGGGTTTTCCCTCTTTCCCTGGGGGCGAAAAGGAATTACTATTAGTAGATGGGATAAGGTCTGACGGGCGGTTCGGGCTACCTGCCGGTTTCCGCTGTTTCGGGTCTATTTTATTTATATGGAGGGAATAATGAAGATTAAGCAAACCAGCGTGGTGCTCGAGAATACGGAGGGTAAACTGTTCGAGCTTACCAGTCTGCTGCACCGGTTTCAGATTGATATCCGCAGTTTTTTTGTTAACGAGGAGGCGGAGTTCAGCGCTGTGCACATGATTCTGGACAAGCCGGACCTGGCGCTAAAGGTGCTTAAGGAAAACGGTTACCTGGCGCGTGAGGTAGATGTGTTCGCTCTGAAGGCTGAAGACCGGCCGGGCGGACTTTTAAAGGTACTGACCATCCTGAAGGACCACAAGCTGAATATCGAGTATGTGTACGGCTTCGGCGAGAAGCACGAAGGCAAGGCCATTTTTGTGTTCCGCATTACTGATATTGACCAGGCCATCAAGGTAATTCAGAGCGGGCTTATCGAATCGCTACCGCACGAACGAGTTGTCGGGGGGCAGTCGGCGTCCAGTTGGGAGCTGGTGGAGCACCTTTGAACTTGGCCG
>JAHIWF010000180.1 GCA_018815555.1 Spirochaetota bacterium
ATAATTTGTCGGTGCACTATGGCGGGATTCACGCCATACAGAGTATCGGTTTTGAAGTGCCGGACGGCAAGATAATAACCTTGATAGGTGCCAATGGTGCCGGTAAAAGTACCACTCTTAAATCTATAGTCGGACTGGTAAAACCAACTACCGGTACTGTCTCCTGGAACGGCGAAACCATTACCGGCCTGGCAACTAAAGATATTGTAAAAAAAGGCGTTGTTCTGGTTCCGGAAGGACGCCGGGTTTTCCCGAACCTGACGGTTGACGAAAACCTCAGTCTGGGCGCTTTTTGCCGGAACGACAAGCCGGAAATCAACTCAGACCGTGAACGGGTGTTTGGTTTGTTTCCACGACTAAAAGAGCGTATGAAGCAAAAGGCCGGTACCTTGTCCGGTGGCGAGCAGCAGATGCTGGCAGTCGGGCGCGCTCTCATGACCCGGCCTAAACTGCTTATGATGGACGAGCCGTCGCTAGGCCTGGCGCCGTTGATCGTAAAAATGATATTCGATATCGTACGCGAAATAAATAAAGAAGGTGTAACTGTTCTACTTATCGAGCAAAACGCCAAGGCTGCTCTCGAGGTTGCGGATATCGGCTATGTCCTGGAAACCGGGCGCATAACCTTTAGCGGCAGTGGAGCAGACCTGCTTAAAGACGATCGGGTGCGCAGTGCCTATCTTGGAGAAGCGGGACACTAAAATCGGGCTCAATGACCATGTATGGTCGTACAATAATTTTTCACAAGCAAGGAGAACGTACATGGCAGATGTACAGAAGCGTGATGGCTTTGCCACCAAGTTCGGCGTAATTGCCGCGGCCGCAGGTTCGGCCATAGGGTTGGGAAACATATGGAAATTTCCCTACATAACCGGAGAGAACGGCGGTGCCGCCTTTATTCTGGTGTATCTGGGCTGTATCGCCCTGATCGGTGTACCGGTAATGCTCTCCGAATTTGTTATCGGCCGGCGTGGCCAGAAGGACGCCGCCGGTTCTTTCAGGCGACTTGCCCCCGGAACTCCCTGGTTCCTAACCGGCTGGATGGGTATCGCTGCTGCCTTTATGATTCTGGCTTTTTACGGCGTCGTAGCCGGCTGGACTCTGCATTATACCTTTATGGCAATCGGCGGCAATTTTGAGAGCATGGATCCCGCAGCTGTCGGAAATTACTTCGGTAGTTTTATCAGTACTGATTTTCTGCCCATATTCTGGCAGGGAATTTTTATGACCCTAACCGCTGGCATTGTACTGGCCGGTGTAAAGAATGGTATTGAGAAGTACTCAAAGATACTGATGCCACTGCTCTTGGGTCTGTTGGTAATTCTGGCAATTCGCTCCATGACACTGCCTGGTGCGGGTGCCGGTATCGATTTTCTTCTAAAACCGGATTTCAGCAAGCTCACCGGTAAAGCGGTACTCGATGCGCTTGGACATGCTTTCTTCTCGCTGTCGTTGGGTATGGGTACCATGATCACCTACGGATCGTACATCAACAAGAAGGAAAACCTTGGAACGACTGCTATTCAGGTTACCTTGGCCGATACCGGTATTGCCCTGTTGGCCGGATTGGCCATTTTCCCGGCAGTATTTGCCTTCAATGTAACGCCTTCAGCCGGCCCCGGTTTGGTATTTGTTACTCTGCCCAGTGTGTTTAACCAGATGTTTGGTGGGCCGATATTTGCTACCATGTTCTTCGCTCTGCTGGCGGTGGCAGCCCTTACTTCATCGATTTCCATCCTCGAAGTAGTTGTCGCTTATTTTTCCGAAGAGAAGGGTATGGATCGCAAGAAAGCCACTATTATCGTTACAATTTTAATAACAGTCATTGGCATGCTTGCTTCCCTTTCCATGGGTCGGACGTCCGATATTATGTTCCCCTTCTTCTCCAGTGGGGAATGGATACGGGTTGGGTTCTTTGACCTGCTGGACAAATTTTCGGCCAACTTCCTGCTGCCCATTGGCGGTTTGTTTATCTCCTTGTTTGTCGGCTGGAAAATGAAAGCCGCCGATGTACGTGATGAGGTTTCCAATGGCGGAACGTTAAGGGCCATGTTCTTTTGGGTATTTATCTGGGCCGCGCGGATAATTGCTCCGGTTGGTATCATTATCGTATTCCTTTACAATCTCGGAATTATACAACCCTGAGGGTAATCCTCATTCTGACAAGTAAAAAGGCTGCTCCCTTCGGAGCAGCCTTTTTGCTGTTTTTATTTTAGCAGGATTCCGGCAGCAGGATTCCGATCATAGCCTCAATATCAGGCGGAGCATGTCCCAACATTGATTGTATGACCAGTCCGTCGGCCATGGCCAGTATCAGCGGTGCAGCCAGCGTTGCCTCAGCTCCCAGAAAGTGTCGTAGTGTGCTGGAAATTGTATTCAGCCATTCGCTGTATTTGTCATGCATGGCTGATTTCAGTATCGTGTTGCCCCGTATTCCTTCTTCTAAAAGATACAGGTGCAGGCGGTTGCGCAGTGTAGCGGCAAGTACAGCCTCCAGAAAGCGCTTGAGCAAACTACGCAAATCGGGCGGGCCGCCCTCACTGCTTTTTAAGTATGATAATATATCATCACTTAAGCGCTGGATATGTGCCGACGCGATTTCCAGTATCAGGTCGTCCTTGCTGCGAAAGTGGTAAAACAGGGTGCCCTTGCTGATGCCTGCGGCCCCGGCTATGTCGGCAAGACTGGTGCTTTGAATCCCATGGCTCATAAACAGCAGCTGAGCCTGTTCCAGAATGGTTTCTCTGGTAAGGGGCTGTTTTTCTTTTCGGTCGCTCAAATTTCTATTTCCAGCGCTGCCAGTAGGCGTTCAGTTGGTATGCCTTCCTGACTGTAGCCTTTTTTCCGGTAGTAGGCCTTTACCATTTTTTTAATGGGGACAACACTGTGCACCGGATGTTTGGTAACGGCCTCGGTAAGAAAGCGATCGGGCAGCGTGTCGTCGGCAGCACTAACCCCGCATAACACATTCATATAACGTTCCAGTACATGGGTGCGACGGCCGCACTTCAGATACTGACGCATGCCCAT
>JAHIWF010000181.1 GCA_018815555.1 Spirochaetota bacterium
AAGGCCGAAGCCCCGAGGCTTAGCCCGGCTGCCAATACGGCTGTCAGCCGGCCCAGCCGCGGCCTAAGAAACCACAGTGCCGTAAGTACTGCCACTACAGTTACAATTGCCAGGGCGTCCGAACTGGCGGCGGCTTTCAGAAATTGGACAAGAGGGCTTTGGTCGCGTAATTCCGGGTAGATATCACGTATGATCAGCCAGCTGCGCAGTCGGTAAACCAGTAAGCTGAGCAGTACCAGTGCTTCCATGGCCATAAAAAAAGCCGCCGAACGATGTAATACCGATGAATAAGAGGAATTTGAACTTTGATTAGGCGCTTGCACAGCCTGATACTCAGTACGCTCGGCAATTTCTGTTTTATGTGCTGGATTGTTGCCCTGCGTCAGTTTATTGCCAACAATTGCGGCGGATCTTGATGCCTGTTTTCGCTTTTTCTTTCTACCGGACACGGAAACCTCAATAAATTCGGATAAAATGCAGAGACTCAGTGTATACCAAGGCCAAAAGCCTTGTCAAAGGCAGAGCCGGAAGGCGTAGTCGTTTCAATTTATACTTTCACTTGACGATATGCCGATGCTGTTCCATAATCCTGAACCATGAACAACAACCCACTTTTAGACACCTGGGAGACAGTGTATCGTCTTCCCCCCTTTAACCTCATCAAGGCCGAGCACTACGCTCCCGCCTTCGAGAAAGTCATGGCCGAACACAAGGCCGAAGTCGATGCCATTGCCGCCAATCCCGAAGCTCCGACTTTCGAAAATACCATCGCCGCCCTCGACCGCAGCGGCCAGGGCTACCGCCGGGTGGCCGGAGTCTTCTTTAATCTGACTGCCTCCGAAACCAGCGATGCACTGCAGGCCGCCGAGCGCGACCTGATGCCGCTGGTGGCCGCACACGATACCTGGCTGAGTCTGCACGAGGGCATTTTTGCCCGGGTTCACGCCTTGTACGAAAAACGCGCCGATCTGGGGCTGAATCCCGAACAGCTGCGGCTGCTGGAGCGCTTCCATCTGGATTACGAGCTGCAGGGAGCCCTGCTTAAGGGTGACGCGCGCAAGCGTTATGCCGAAATCGCCGAAGAACTGGCCACGCTGTATACCACCTTCAGTCAGGCGGTACTGGGTGACGAATCGGCCTTCTGCCTGCACCTGAAGAATCAGTCAGATCTGGCCGGCTTGCCGGACTTTCTCTTGGACGCCGCCAAAGGTGTAGCCGCACAGAAGGGGCTGGACGGCCATGCCGTAAACCTGTCGCCTTCAATGGTGGAACCCTTCCTTACCTATTCCGAACGCCGCGACCTGCGCGAAAAACTGTGGCGGGCCTTTAAAGCCCGCGGTGAAAGCTGCGCCGAGCGCGATACCCGCCCCGTTGCCGCCGCCATAATCCGGCTGCGCGACGAAATGGCCAAGCTGCTTGGTTATAAAAACTATGCCGATTACGCCTTGGTAGACCGCATGGCCAAGACCCCCGCCGCGGTTGATACCCTGCTGTCGCGGGTATGGGAACCGGCCAAAGCCCGTGCCGCCCAGGAGCAGGCCGATCTGGAAAAACTGGCCGCCGCCGAAGGTTTTAGCGGCCCCATCATGGGCTGGGACTGGAATTATTACTCCGAAAAAGTACGCCAGCAGCGCTACAATCTGGATGAAGCTGAATTAAAACCCTATTTCCAGCTGGATAACATGCTGGCCGCCATGTTTGAGGCCGCCGGACGTTTGTATAACATCAGCTTTAAGGAAATCAAGGGCGTACCGCTGCACCATCCCGACGCTCGCCTCTTTGAGGTACTGGACAAAGCCGACGGCCGCCTGGTTGGCGTGTACCTCAGCGACAATTTTACCCGCCCCACCAAACGCGGTGGCGCCTGGATGAGCGAGTTCCGCGAGCAGTCGCGCAACCGCGGTGACGGCTTTGCCTATCCGATCATTATTAATAATAATAATTTCGCCAAGGCTCCCGAGGGGAAAGCTACACTTTTGTCACTCGACGAGGTGCGTACCCTGTTTCACGAATTCGGCCACGGCCTGCACGGCCTGCTGTCCGACGTTACCTACAGCCGCCTGGCCGGAACCAACGTGCTGCGCGATTTTGTAGAATTGCCCAGCCAAATCAACGAACACTGGGGTCTGGAAACTTCCATCCTCAAGCAGTTCGCGCTGCACGCCCAGACCGGCAAGCCGATAAGTGACGAACTTATAGCAAAAATCAAGGAGAGCGAGCACTTTAATCAGGGCTTCCTGACCGTGCAGTATACCTCCTGTGCCCTGGTGGACATGGCTTTGCACCAGCATCCGAATCCGGCAACTGTCGACATCGCCGCCTTCGAGAAAACCGAAACCGAGCGTCTGGGCATTCCGGCCGCCGTGGGCATGCGTCATCGCCTGCCGCAGTTCCGCCACCTGTTTGCCGACTCCGGCTATGCCGCCGGCTACTACGTGTATATGTGGGCCGAAGTTCTCGATGCCGACGGTTTTGAAGCCTTCGAGCAGAGCGGCGACGTGTTCAACCCCGAGCTGGCCGCCAAATTCAAGAAGTTCGTGCTCAGCGCCGGCAACACCATGGACCCGGCCTTAGCCTATCGTGCTTTCCGCGGTCGCGATCCGGAAGTAGCTGCCCTGTTGCGTGCCCGCGGACTTGCCTGATTTAATTGTACTATAGAGGGGCGCGTCTGCCCGCCGGAACGGCGGGCAGACCGGGCTCTGCGCTGCAATCTTGGCCGGCGGCACGCGCCTCCGGCCAAGGATTTTCGCTGCGATCCCTCGCGCGGTTTCCATCCGGCAGCCTGGTTCCCCAAATTTTTTCTTGCAAGGAGTTGTCATGGTGGAAGAACTAAATAGCAGCATCAGAACAGCTGCCGGTACCGTACAAGTTGCCTTTGACACCATCAGCATCATTGCCGGAAAAATTGAAAGCTGGAACCAGCTAAAGCGGCAGACTGCCTCGGTAATCCGGCTTCTATATATCGAAATATGCAAGGATCTGGACTTGCTGGCTGTGCTCATTGACAGCAAGGATGCGGAAATACAGTGGAATGACCGGCGCATCGTTTTCTTTATCAAGAATTTCGAAACCAGCATTATGGAACTGGTGCTGCTCGGCAACGAAAAAGAAGAAGTATATAAAAAGCTGTCGGCCAAAGGCCGTATCCAGAATCTGAACGATGTGCTAGGGCATAATGAAAAAAAGATGCAGAAATACGAGAATGTTCTTCAGGCCATCCGGTTTGTGTATGTAAAGATAGATTTACTGCGGAAGCTGATCCTGGAGGACGGCGACAACGAACTGCTGCGCCGGGTAAAAGTTATCGAGCGCCTGCGCAACATTGAAAGCCGTTTGTATCTTGCCAAACGCATCCTTGGCGCT
>JAHIWF010000020.1 GCA_018815555.1 Spirochaetota bacterium
CCGGAAAAAGTAAATTCCGAGATGCCATCGCCCAGCATGTTCAACGCCGGGTACAGCTCATCGCGCATGTCCAGATTGATTGGTTCAAATTGCGGGTATTCGGGTATTTTCATTCGATAAATCTAGTCTAAAATGGATCAAAAGGCAACCAAAATCATCCAGAATATACTATATATGATATGTGCGTCTGCCCGGCCTGTCGGCCGGCCACCGGGTCGCCGCTGCAAGGCGGCAGCCTCCCGGAGCGTAGAGCAGGCGGTCTTGTGCCAAGCCCGCCCGGGCGGCGCGGTACAAGAGCCGGCTGGCAGGGAACGGTGACGGCTAAGCAACAAAAACTATACCTGCCGGCCGCGCTGCCGCCAGGATACCCGGAGGCAGCCGGCTTTCCGCTCTGCCCCTGGCGCGGGCACTGTTTGCCGGAATATAAAACCCGTAAAACGGATCATGCAATACATGTCGCTCGTGATGCAGCCTGCGGAACTCAATAAAAATCTTTGCTTTAGTTTCTGCGCAGTACCAATGTAAACCAATTTTCTCCGCTTGCCACCGGCAACAGAGTCTCCGCCGGTAGCTGTAAACCAAAGCTACCTTCATGGGCAGAAAGCAAAGATAGATGACCAGAACAAGCTTTTTGAATATTGCCGATTTCGCTCTCAATATCCATTGCCTGTTTCCAGGTAATATAGGTGTGCAAGGGAAGGCGGTACACTTCAGCAAACAGATGCTGATCGGGATAGTACCATTCTTCTTCAGTAACCATACGCGGCAGCAGGCCCCAAAAAGAGCCGAGAGGGGTCAATTCTCTGGATGTTTGCAGCAGTACTATTGTGTTGTCTGTCTTTGCGTCAACTGTAGCGCATCCGGCACGGAATGCATCAAGTATGAAGATTCCTCCTGGCCGCAAAGCCCGGGCTATGTGTGCCGCAAGACTGTATCGGGCTTCTGGCGGAAGAGTGCCCCAAGTTCCATACACCATATATACCAAGGAAAGCGACGCTTCGGGGATCCCGGAAAACAGCTTTTTTTGCTGCAGTAAATCCTGCAGGTTGCTGTTCTGCCATCTTGCCAAGCTGTTTTTGGAGCTTCGGGAGGCATAATGCAAAGCCGGTTTATTTATGTCTACTCCGAGGGTTCGCCAGCCTTGTGCCGCTAATGCCGTGGCATGAGAGCCCAGACCACAGGCCAGGTCGATGATTTCCGGGCAGCCTGCAGTCCCATGCTTTAATACTGGTACCCCGCTTCCCGGCTTGAGTCCGCTGGCCTTTAGCCGCTCCAGCATAAAATTTATTTGCACCGAGCGCAGCTCTGGGGGAACAGCGCCTTCTGTACTTTCATCGTGCATTATTTTAAAACATGATATGGCCGTTTGGGGAGAAGAATAAATAGATTCAGCTTTGGACCAAGGCTCCGGTGGCCCGTTTATTTTTGATTGGTTTATCATGCTTTACAATATCCACATTCGGAAATAGTAGCTGCTCGGAGACTCCTGCAAAACCAGTTTCGAAAACAAACTACTTTAAACTGGCTCTCTATACTTACATCTAGCGGCTTGCCAGTCAATATGCTTAGCACGAAAAGGTTTTTCCGAAAGTAGGTATTGATAAGCTACCCGCTAACGGAAGATGTAAAAATCGGTCAGCGGTCGGCAGCGGCAGCGATCGCCTGTCCGAGTGCTGGCAACTGTACAGCGAAATACGGCCGCAGGGCTGCCTATAGAAAATTTTGGTCACTAGTGTTACTTTTTTTGACGTGATTCGTATATAGTTTAGCTCAAGGAGTTGTCATGCATAAAACAAGCTGGTCGCTTATTGCCGGCCTGATTTTTATACTGGGTATAGTGCAACCCTTGGCCGCGCAGGAGCTTGCACCGCTTGCTCCGCCAGCTTCGCCTTCGCTGTCATTTTCTATCCGTGATGATCTTGGCTTGCTGATCGAAAAAGGTAGCTCCATGGCCCGTCTTCTGGTATATGAACGCATTCAACTAGCTGCAGTGCTGCCTTTTCAAAATAGTATACTTGAGCTCGGGCTTTCCGGCAGTTTTGGCAGTCTGCTGGGCAGCCATCGAGCTGCCGGCCTGGCTGGCTTGTGGCAGTTCCATACTTCTGGCTCTTATGAACCGGCTCTCGGCTTCAGTACCGAGCTGGAGTTCGGCGACAGCATTTTTTATGGCGGGATCGCTGCGCTCATGCCAGCGCTACCCATGGTCTATTTCGGAGCAATACTGCAACCCCTGGCTTTTCGGCTGGATACATGGCGCTGGTCGGTTCTGGATGTTTCCTTTTCGCTTGGGCTGTCTCCGCTCTGGCCGCTGCGCGCCCGCCTCGGTTTGTTTTCGCTAGCCTATTCGCCAAGCTTTACCACGAACGCCGGGCCGGCAGGCATTGCCGCATCGCTTCAGGGTAAAAAAGAGCACAGGATGCCCTATTCTATAGGGCTGTCGAGCGCTTACTCTCTTTCGCTAAGCGGTAATTATCTTTTAACAACACAGGGCTTCCCGTCCATACGGCTGGAAGGCCGGTTTGGCCCGGCGGCATTAAGCCTGGAAGCAAAAGCTATAGAATTTATCGACTATCAATATTATAGCGGATATCAATTCGCCGGAGAACTTTTGCTTTGCCCTGCGTCCGGCCGTTGGCAGCCTGCAGCCGGATTCGGCCTGGTGCTTACAGCTATAGAGCCGCCGGCCGATTGGTACAGTGCATACATACTGGGTACTTTTGGAGTAATTCGTCCCTTGCGCTATGAATTTCCAGGCTCCGGTAATGTATCCTGGACAATTTCTGCGCTGGAATTCCGGATCGGCCCCTTGCTGGCAAATCCGCTTAACAACACCAACAGCAACGGCAATTTTATAGCCGAGCTGAGTTTAGTCAATCTGGGAATAAGTTTTGGTAAAGTAAGGAGCGACCGCAAATGAGCAAGCAAGTACTACTGGTTGCTATCGGCAGCCTGCTAATTTTAACAATAAGCCTTACGGGCTGCTCCCAGCCGGTGGCCAGCACTGTTAGCGGCGCCCAGCAGCAAGCAATAAGCCAGCTGCTCGATCAAATTACCACCGACACCTATGCCGCCAGACTGCTGCGCTTTTCAAACCCGCGCAACACCTATTCGGCACCGGATGAACTAATGGCCGTAGAAGAAGCTATCATCAGCGAGCTGGAAGCCTGGAACTATTTAGTAACAACCGAACTGATAAGCATTGACCGGCAGTATGCCCCAAGCCCGGACGGACTAGAGTATCAAACCGGGCCATTTTCGATGCGCAACATCATTGCTCAAAAAACCGGCACACAGCCGGACCTGGCTCCGGTGATACTGGCTGCACATCATGATACAGTAGCCTGGGCTCCCGGTACCAATGATAATGGTACGGGCTGTGCCGGTGTGCTGGAAGCGGCCTTTGCCCTGAAAGACACCACTTTTGAGCGGACTATCATCTTTGCTTTTTTCGCCTTCGAGGAAGACGGGCTGATAGGCTCGGAAGCCTATGCTGCCAGCTTGGCTCCACACGAACTGCCTGATTCAGTGATCGTCCTGGAAACAATCGGCTTTACTTCGGAAAAACAAAACACCGTGCCGGTAGCGGACGTGCTTTTGTCCATGCCGGTCGTTGGCAATTTTGCCGGGGTGTTCGCATCTACCGAATCGCGCGCCCTGTTGCTCGACTTTCTCTCGGCGGCCAATCGTGATGTTCCCGGCTTGCCGATATACAGCATCGCAGTTGATGACGGCATGGGCAGTAATCCCTTTCTTCAGGATCTTCTGCGCAGCGATCATTCCCCCTTCTGGTATCGCGCTGTTCCGGCCTTGATGATAACCGACACGGCCAATCTGCGTGAAGGCAATGTGTACCACACTGCGGATGATGATTTTGCCCATGTAGACCTGGATTTTGCGATGCGGGTAAGCAAAGCTGCTATATCCACCCTGTGTGTACGTTCCGGGTTAATTCCGTAAACGCCCCGAACAGATACGCATAACACTGAAAGTCAACTTTTTCATCTTGCTAGTTAAATCAGTAGAACGATTTAATGTTTTTTCTAAGATAAGCGTCGCATTAATAATTCCAGCGGTCCACGCCTAAAAAATTTCAACCAGACATTGCTGAAAAATAGCATAATGAGGAAAACTGTAATACTTAAACCGAAAACAAAATAACCGCTGCGGGCAGCTATACCGTCAAAAGCTTCAAAAAGACCAAGCACTACTACAGAATGAAAAACATAATGTGTGAGTGCCATTTGACCACAACGCGCCAACCAGTTCAGGCGGTCATGCAAAACATTACCTACCAGCAAACAAATACTAATTACCGACAATGCCCAGGCCGTTCCGGCGATCATATACATGATCGAAGGATTCATTGGTTTTGCAGCAAAAAGATACTAGGCGGTTTCACTGTTATTAAAAAGACCAAGCAACAGGGCTGAAGCTAATTCAGCACATAGAGCAATGGCCAGTGAAGAAACAAGCAGTCGATACAGCTTGGCTTTATCCGATAAATCAATCCGGACGACAACGATACCAACGAGCATAAAAGAAATCCAGGGAAATACCGGATGAAAACCGTTAAAAAACAAATTGCGTACAAACCCGCGCCAGGCGTAAAAATCAGTATAGCTATATGTATTAAAATCCCAGCCCGCAGTATAATCCAGAGCCAGTTGAAGTGCCAAAGTAACACCGAGCACCGCCAGGATTGCGCTGATAATATTTCGGGTTTTGGCATGTAAAAAAATCAAAGCAATAAGCATATATATTGCGTAATAATGTAAAATGTCAGCATTCCAACCTAAAACATACAAGATCATACCCAAAACAAAAAGAAAACCGGACCGCTTTATGATTGTAGCACGAAGCTTTTTTTGCTGTGTTTGATCAAGCGGCTGTTCCTTGTAATGGCTCATTAAACCAAGACCGATACCGGCCAATACCAGAAAGATAGCCGCAGCCCTACCTTCAAACAGGCTAAAAAACCTAAGCCAGCCGCCATTAACCGAATCATTTTGGTTAAAAACCACAAAATAATTAACAAACATCATGCCCAAAACAGCGAGTGCCCGGGCGATATCCAAACCTTGTAGTCGTTTCATAGTATCTCCTTCTTAGCCGGCTTATGCACGTCCAGCAGACCCGATAAGACCAGTCAGGAGATAATAAACCTTAGGCCAGACCTAAGGTCAAGTTTAAGATATTTTTATTTGCATTTTATATAAAAGTTTGTCACCGGCTAACAGAGAGCGGGCAGAATCTTCTATTAAAATAAGCGGTGCGCTTAGTTGCGGGAATTGACTAATAGCTCTTTCCATAAATTCTTCAATAGCGGTATCCACTGTGGTTTCAGGGTCAACTAAAATAATGTGACTATTATAGGTGCCGGCAGGGAGAATAATACCGGCTTGCTCCGGCAAGCAGGAAAGACAAATTTTTTCTGTCTCATCATAGTACAATCTGAATACATCTTCAGTTACAGCCAGGGGAGCCAGCTTCAGATAATCAATTACCTGAATTTTATCCCGCCAATGTTGGCTTATGCAGACACGCAAGGCACGTTCCGGCATGGATTCAATAAAGTCAGCGGTCGTGTCTTTTTGCTTTGCCAGTTGCAGGTGACAATCCAAAATGTCCCGTAATGCAAGTTGATCACGTATGTGGTTTGTTATACGGTTGCGCTGTTTTTGCAGCACCGATTCAAGAAATGCCCTGTCGTTTGATTGGCTGATTTTGAGAATTTCAGCTACCGGTATACCCATTTCCCTAAATAAAAGGATAGAAGCCAGGCAGTAAATTTCCTGCTCGCCATATTGCCGGTAAGCGTTGCCACTCTGGCGGGGCGGTTCCAGCAAACCTTTTTCTTCAAAATAACGGATCTGGTGCGTAGAGATATTAAATAACATCGCCAGCTGGCTTATAGTCAGAAAGTCACTCACTACGTAAATGTACTTGCTGTATTTTGCAATGTCAAATTCTCCTTGGCTGTAAGGTCCATTAGCTGAATCGAGCATTTTAAAAGAATGAAATTTAGTAATCAAATAAAAATGATAGAAACTTCAGGACCGTACAAACAACTAAGGAAAATACTGTGGCGGCAGCAAACCGTGAAGAGCCCGGCTTATCGATATGCAGCATCGCAGTTGACCTTGCCGTTGTAATTGTCGGGGGCGATTCCGGACTGGAATTTGCCCGCTTACAACAGTTTCACATAACGTACTTCTTCAAGACCGAACTTCTCCAGCAGCTGGCTTTTGCCTTCTGGCTGGTAACCAGCCTGCTCATAAAACCGGCGGGCGGGATGGTTTTCAGCCAGTACCCAAAGGAAAATTTCCCGGTAGCCGCGCTGACGGGCCAACTCTTCGCAACGGACAACAAGCGCGGATCCGGATCCGCGTCGGCGCAGGAGCGGGTCCATATACAAGCCCATCAGCTCGAAGCCGTCCGGCTTATCGTCATCACGGCAGCTTCCGACCGTCATAAAACCTTGAATTGCCAGGCCGCGCTCGCAAACCCAGGTTTCCTCGGGCTTCTCGCTTAGGTTTGGATCAAGCGCTTTGGCTAAAGAGGCAACACGTTTGTACACCGAGAGCGAGGCGAACAGATATTCTTCGCTTATTAAATCCTGATATGCCGCCCGCCAGCCGAAAATGTGAATCTCGGCTAGGCGTGCGGCATCGGCGATGGTGGCCGGACGGATAGACGGCGGGATGTTGTTGCGTGTGAGTTCTGCTGTGGTCATAGTAAAAGTGTAGCAGGCCTTGGCAAAGCAGGCAAGGCAGGCGTGCTACAGCCCAGGGATTTCGAACTCGCCATCATTGGCGTAGGAGCGCAGGTTGACCCAGTCGTCGCTTTCCAGATAGAGCGCAGCCCATTCATTGTCGGCAAGATTCACATTAGCAGTCTCGGTCTGCCATGAATCCCAGGTTCCATCTGTCTGGTATTCCACATAGATAGTCCAGGAACCGGCGGGTACCGCGTAGACATTCCAGGTACGGCCGGCATACGTTACAGTCCGTTGCACATCATCATAGATATTCTTGCCGGCAGCCCGGTCTTTATAGGACAAGAACGAGAGCTCGCAGGGGATACCGTCGAAAGTGCCGTTCATGGACACATACAGCTCTTTGGAGTCACCGCCAAGCAGATCACAGGAGACGATTGACAGGCACAGGCAGACGGCCAACAACAAAATGGCTAACTTTGAAAATTTCATACATTCCTCCGCTGCACATAATGCCATACACCGGATTTTTTACATCGTACCAAGGTACAATACAGACCTTTTTTCCGTTTGCTGTCCGCAAATACGACAATAACCGCCACCTGCAAACCTGAGCGCCACCTGGAGCCTGACCGGGTTTCCGGCCGGAATCCCGGACATAGCCTGCGGCCTCCTGCTGGATAGCAGGAACCGGCGGTCCGTATAGCCTGAACCGCCTTTTGCCGACTCTACGCAGGGCTGTTGCTCTTGGCCAATGGCCGGACGGAGCCAACCCTTGTCAGCGGCCATTCGCGCCGCCGCGCCGCCCCTTCAGTTATCCCGGCTTATTTCCGATTCATACAGTTCCTCGAAATAGCGGCGGTGGCGGCTTTCCTCAGCGGCCAATCGCTGGAATATTTCTTTAACCTCCGGCACGGAAGCGGCGGCGGCCAGGTCGGCATACAGGTCGCCGGCACGTTCTTCCTTTTTTATGGCGGAGACCAGTATGTCCTGGAAACTCATGACGGCAGTGGCTTTGTCTTCGGCATCCAGCCGGCGGGCCAGCGCTAGGTCTACCGCCGCGGTGGCGGAAAGTTCGATGCGGCCGCGCATGCGGATATTAGTCAGCATGGTTACATGGCCGGTTTCCATGGCCCGGAACTCTTCCAGTACCGATTTTTGGGCGGCAAATGAAGCCAGCGCCAGCAGATCTGTATAAAACTGCACGGCTGCTGCTTCGCGGCCTATGGCCAGGTCCAGGGCTTCGTCAAAAGTCGAAAAATCCATCTCAGCTTCCTTTCCGGTCAAGCCAGCGGTCTATGCCCTGGGCTGCGTGGTGGCCGTCCGCGATCGCCGAAATGGCGTCCTTGCGATCGTTTACCAGGTCGCCGCCGGCGAACACCGCAGCGGCTTTTGACGGCGATGCACTGGCTGGTGCACCGGGTTCGGCCGCAGCACCGGCAGCCGCTTCGGCGATACGGCCGAAGCCGTCCACTACCGGTTTAAAGCGACGCAGTTCCAGCCGGTCAGCCTCGCCGATGAAGGATAGGTCCGGTCCCTGGCCGATGGCGGCGATAATCGAATCATACGGGTCCTCGTGCACAGCGCCGGGGATGGCCTCGGGCACCGGCCGCTTGCCGTCTTCTTTCTGCACCATGCGTGCCTCGTTCCAGACGAACAGGGCCTGTTTTCCGGCTATGGCTCCGGCAGCGTCGCGAACTTCCAGCGGTATGGCTTTCTCCACCAGGCTGGCGCCTTCGGCTATGGCTTCGCGAATCTCGTCGGGGTCGGCCGGCATGTCCTCTTTGCGGCGGCGGTATAGGATGTCCACGGCCGCGCCGTTGCGCAGGGCAGTACGGGCGGCATCCATGGCCACGTTGCCGCCACCGACTACCGCGACCCGTTTACCCAGGCCGAGCGGCTCGCCTCTGGTGGCCGCGGCCAGTACCGCCACGCCATCTAGCACCCGCGGATGCTTGTCGCCCGGCACTTCCAGGGAGTAGGCGGCCGGCAGGCCGGTGGACAGATACACGGCATCGAAGCGGGAACGCAGTTCGGCCAGCGCCACGGCGGATCCGACGGCCGTACCGCGCTCTATTTTTACGCCCAGGCTTTCGATGTAGCCGATATCCTTGTCCAGCGCCGGATAGGGCAGCCGGTATTCGGGAATGCCGTAGCGCAGCATGCCGCCGGCTTCGCTGTCTTTTTCGAAAACGGTAACGGAGTGGCCAAGCAGTGCCAGATAATAAGCAGCGGAGAGGCCGCCTGGGCCGGCACCGACAACGGCGATCTTTTTACCGCTGTCCGCTTCGGCGCGTGGCAGGACCTTTCCGTAATCGGCCAGTTCCACCTGGTCGGCGATATAGCGTTTCAGCCAGCGGATAGCCACCGGGTCACCACCGGTACCGATGGCGCAGGCTTCCTCGCAGCGGTGGGTGCAGATGCGCCCGCAAGCTTCCGGGAAGGGGTTAGTTTCATATAACAGACGCAGACCGTTCTGCATATCGCCCTCGCGCACCGCGTTAATGTAGCCGGGGATATCCATGTGTGCCGGACAGCTGGCAATGCAGACACCGCAGGATACGCAGCGGTCAGCTTCTTTTTCGGCCTGCTGCCGCGAGTAACCGCGCACCAGTTCCAGAAAAGTCTGCACAGCTTCCTTGTAGTCAAGCTCCGGCATCTCTACCCGCTGCTCTTCCAGCAGGCGGTAGCCTTCGGCGCGGCGGTAGCCGAGGGGAGACCCGTCCCAGGGTTTGGCTTCCACACCGGGGGTGTAGCGGAATACCTCGGGATCCGAATCGATCCAGACATACTCGTTGCTCATGCCCAGCGATCCGGAGGGGCACACATCGACGCAGAGCGCGCACCAGCAGCAGCGCCCGTAATCCACCCGCGGGCGCAGGCCGGAATCGCCCTCTTTGGCGGCATAACCGGCAGCCGGCACCAGATCGATGGCCTTGTTCATGCAAATCGCTTCGCAGGTGCCGCAGCCGATGCATTTTTGCGCATCATTGATATGAAAACCGCGGTAACGCGGGGCGCCGGGACGCTCGTCTATCGGCTTCTTTACAGTAAAGGGTTTTTCGAAAGCCCGCTTCCAGACAGCGAAAGGCGCTATAAAATCTTTAATATCCATACACTTACCTCTCGATTTCCGGCGGATAGGTATGCAGGCTGACCATCAGGCCGGCCACATCGGCGATGTTCACGCCGCGCACCAGCCGTTCCATGACAGACACGGCATGGGTGTAGCTCGGCCCGCGCACCGCCACCCGGCGCGGCTTTTCCGATCCGTCCGACACCACATAAAAACCGTATTCGCCACGGGTACATTCGGCGGCCACATAGGTTTCGCCGGCCGGGACCTTCCAGTACAAGGGGTTGGGCGTTTTGGCCCGGAACGGCCCTTCTTTGGGCATCAGGTCGATGCACTGGCGTATCAGGTCGATGCACTGGTACATTTCCTGCAGCCGCAGGCGGGCGCGCTCGAAGGCGTCGGATTTACTACCCACTACCGGCTGGAACTCCAGCTGCGGATAGGCCAGATAGCCAAGGTCTTTGCGCAAGTCGCGTTTAATGCCGGCGGCGCGGGCGTTGGGGCCGGTTATGCCGTAACGGTCTATCCAGTCCGGCGGTATGTAGCCAAGGCCTTCGGCGCGCAGCTTGAACACCGCGTTGTGGTACATCACCAGCTCGATGTCGTCGAGGTTTTTCTGTACCGTATCCATCACTTCCAGCACATGCTTGAAGTATCCTGCCGGCACGTCGCCGCGCACTCCGCCGGGAATGATGTACATGTGATAAATTCTTCCACCGGTCAGTTCCTCGAACAGGTCCAGCACGTAGTCGCGCATGGTGGCGCTCCATTGAATGATGGTGCCGTGTCCGAAAGATCCGGCCTGGCCGCCGATCCACATCAGGTAGCTGGCCAGTCGCATCAGCTCCAGCGAAAAGGTACGCAGCCATACCGCTTTTTCCGGTATCTGTATACCCGAAAGTTCCTCCAGAGCTGCCGCGTAACAGTACTCGTTGAAGTCCGGTTCGGGCACGGCGATGCGGCACACCAGCGGAAAATTCTGCATCCAGCTGCGCCGTTCCATCAGCTTCTCGAAACCGCGGTGCAGGTAGCCGACGTGGGTCTCGCAGTCGACCACCGTATCGCCTTCGATCACCAGTCGCAGCGACATGTTGCCGGTGATGCCCGGATGCTGCGGTCCCTGCCACATAAGCAGATATTTGCCGGAATCCAGATCGGGTGTCGCCCGCTCGGCCGGCGGAATGTAGGGCATTCTGTCACGCTTCATTGGTCGGCCTCCGGGTACAGCTGTGCTTTCATGTAGGCTGCCGGATCATGGGTAACCCGACCGGGCCGTTCGGCATAGGTGGCGTTGCTGTAAGCCAGCGAGTCGAAGTCGCGCCGCATCATCGGCAGCTGGTCCCAGCCTTCCAGCACGAATTCCTCGTCCTTGCGCGGGCTGCCCGGACAGTCGATACCGAACCATTCCTTCAGCTCGCGCTGATAGGTCCAGGCTTGTTCCCACAAAAGGTGTACAGAATCCACCACCGGATTTTCCCGGATGATGTCGGCATGCACCATCAAACTATGCTTGGTATCATGATTGCGCACAGTATACGTAAGGGTAAATACACCGCGCTCGATATTGTCGATCGCAGTTATAAAAGAAAGGTGCTTGTATCCTTCCTCGTCGCGCAGCCAGGCCAGCACATCACGGACACGCAGGGCCGGGATGCTTATGCTGGCCAGATCTTTTCGCTGTTCGTGCCAGCCTTCAGCGTCGTAGCGCCGGGCCAGCCGTTCTGCCAGTTCGTTCATCAGCAGCCTCCTACCAGTTATAATCCGGCATGTTCCAGTCCTTGATTACCTTCTTTTGGTTTTCTTTGTACCACTCGAAGTTGCGGGCGTAGAGGTTCTGTCCTTCAGCCCGGCCGGCCCTGATTATCTTTTTAAGTTCCTGAAAACCGGCCAGCAACGCTTCGGGCCTGGGCATACAGCCGGTGATGTAGGTATCGACCGGAATATACTGATCGATGCGCTTGATTGTATTGTAACTGTCCCAGTACATGCCGCCGTTGATGGTGCAAGAGCCAAGGGCGACCACAAACTTCGGCCCCATCATCTGCTCATAACTGCGCACGATGCGCTTGAGCGTCTTTACCGAGGCATAACCGCCGATCACGAAAACCGAAGACTGCCGCGGTGTTGCCCGCGGCTGTATGCCGAAGCGGTACATGTCAAAGCGGCTGGTCATCAGCGGACGCAGTTCGATGGCGCCGCAACCGGTGCCGAAACCCAGAATCCACAGACTCTGCGAACGGGCCCAGTTATAAAAATCTTCGATTACACCGCGGGCCGGTTCGTATTCGCGCGGCGGCACATCACAGAACAACGCCCGCTCTTCTAGAGGCAGCCCCTCGTTTGCCAGGGGGGCCATCTCGATCTTTTTGCTGCTCACGTCTGCTCCCTCCTACAGGACTGCGATTATTACGGAGATAATGCCCACCACAGTGGGTACCCCCAGAAAGAACCGGATGGACTGGTCGGTGCGGAAGCGCGGGAAGGCCTGCCCGACAAATATATTGATAAAATAAATAAGGAATGTTTTTATAACCATAATGACGATATTGGTGGCTCCTCCAAAGAACAGGTTCATGTACAGCACCAGTTTCGCGCCGTTAAAAACCGCCCGGTTGGTCTGGAGCATACCCAGGAGGTTGCTGTGGTATTCTGTCGGCGGTCCGATCGGGATTTCCTGCGGGGCCAGAACCACACTAAAAGGATTATGGCCGGACATGCCCAGGAAGGCGATCATCGCCGCCAGCACCGCCAGCGGATTGGTAAAGAGCGTCCAGTTCAGAAAACCACCCTGCTGCGCGGCCACAATTGCTGTGATGTCCAGCGTACCATATTGAATAACCACAGCGATAACCGACAACGCAAAAGGCACCTCAAAGGCGGTCATCTGGGCCAGGCCGCGGCTCACTCCCAAGGCACTGTAGGGATGCCCGCCTTCGCTGGCTCCCAGGGCCATGCCCAGTTGCCCGAAAAAGATAAAGTACATCACCAGCAGCAGGTCGCCGGAATCGGAAAAGTTGCGGAACAGCACCGAACCGAAGACCGCCGGGATGAACATGTAGGTGCCGATACCGCCGGCCAGCCGGAATACCGGACCTAAATAAAACATCACCCCGTGGCCGATGCTGTTGCGCTTGGCAATGCTCTTGATGATGTCGATGTACGGCTGCCACACCGGCTGCCCCACCCGCCCCTGCACCTTTGCGCTAATGCGGGCCATGGATCCGATCAACAGCAGACCGTAGTTGGTCAATATGAACAGTGAAATGGCGGCGTAACCTATACGAACGAAAATATCCGCAATCATCGGAGGGCCCCCATTATCAGATACAGAATAGCCACATACAAAATGATGTGGAGCGCGTAGGTCTGACCATTACCGGTGTTCAGCCGGCGGATCGCGCCGCCCAGCGCGTTTACGCCGGTACCGAAGCCGGCCCAGAACCGTTCCACCCGCTGCCGTGTCAAAAAGCCCAGAGCGCGTTCGTAAGGCTTAAAGAAACTCCAGGCGTAATGCGTGGTCTGGGGCTTGTACGGACGCTCGGCGGCAAAAACGATATTGAACTGCTTTACACTTTGCGGATTGTGCAGGTTGGCCAGCAGCCAGAAGAAACACAGGCCGAAGACCACCGCGGTAACCACCATTGTCGTGGTCCCGTTCCAGTAGCCCAGCGGCGAAAGCAGGGTCGAACCGGAGAATGCCAGACCCGCGCCGAAACGCTCACCCACAACAGCCATGAGCGGATTAAGCAACAAAGATGGGAAGGCCGAAACCGCCAGCAGCGCGGCCATCAGCAGGCCTTGCGGCACAAGCAAGGCAAACGGCGCTTCACGCACCAGCGATTGCGACGGTTTGGGCTGCCCGAGGAAGATACTGTGAATCAGCCGGTACAGGTACAGAAAGGCAACTCCGCTGGAAAAGAACGCAATTGCCGCCTCAAAATACCAGCCTTTGGCTAAAAGACCGGAATACAATAGCCACTTGCCGCCGAAGCCGGAAAGCGGCGGAACTCCGGACAACGCTATGATTGCCATCAGCACGGAGAGGAACGAAAACGGCATACGCTTGATCAGGCCGCCCATCTCGTACATGTTGCGCGTTCCTACCCGCAAAACAACACCGGCGACAGCCAGGAACAGCATGCCTTTGTACAGGAAATGGTTTACCGCCAGATACAGAGCCGTTGTCCAGCCGAGCTGGTCATTCAAGGCCAATGCAAGGATTATATAACCGATTTGACCCATCGAGGACCAGGCCAGGGTCTTTTTTATGTCTTCCTGGTAGATTGCGTACAGTGCGCCGAACAGGGCGGTGGCCAGACCAAGCCAGCCGAGCGCCCGCATGCTCAGGGCCGCGTCGGCCATACCCAGGCCGGCCGTAGCCAGTACCGCCAACAGCGCGAACACACCGGCCTTGGAAAGCGAGGCCGACAGAAAGCCCGACACCTCATCGTCCGCTTCGGCATAGGCTCCCGGCAGCCATACATGCAGCCCGAGAGCACCCAGTTTAACCAGAATACCCAGTACTGCCAACAGAATCGGCCAGCTGAACCATCCGCCAGCGCTAAACAAGCCGGTAGCCGCAGCACCCCAGAGCCGTGCGCCGCCAAGCAGCCCGACCATCAGCAGAAAAGCGCCACCCAGGCCAAAGGTAATGTAGGCCAGCGCGGGCTTGGTGCCGGCTTTGCCGCGCAGCACCAGCAGATAGCTGCCCAGGGTCATTGCCTCCCAGGCCAGAAAGAAACTGAGCGCGGAATCAGCCAGCAGTATCGTACCCATCGCCAGCACCGTGGCCGCCAGCAGCGGAAACAATCCACGCCGCCGCCCGCCCTTATACATGGCGGCCACCGCGAACAAGGCACCGCCGCCCAAGAGCAGCAAGGCAAACAGCTGACGCAGGCCGTCCAGCCGCTCCATGGCCAACCAGGCAAAAAGTCCAGCCACGGCTACCGTGCACAGTGCCTTCAGCCACCCGGGCAGCCAGTCCAGTAGATATAATAGTATAACGACAGCGAAAGGCGACCAGACCAGCAGATCGCGCAGACCCTGCAGCCAGCCAAGATACACACCGGCTGCGGCCAGCCCGGCAATGAGCACCGTCGCGGCAAAAAGCGCGATGCGGCTCCTGCCATTGCCGCCGGCCGAAGCGGCAGAATCATCCGAAGCGGCAAACCTGTCAGCCACGGTACCGACGGCGCTGCCGACGGCCAGACCAACGGCTTCACCCAGGTCTGCCTGTTTTTCAGCAGCACCGGATCCGCCATGCACCAGCTTGCCGAACCAGCGCAGTATGTAA
>JAHIWF010000182.1 GCA_018815555.1 Spirochaetota bacterium
GCTTCGTACATGATCGGGGCTACAAATGAAACTTTGTATGCGCAGTGGCTGCCGTAACCTGTTTCTGAGCTTGTATTCAGTCCAACGGGGCGCTATACTTTTGTATGCAAACTCGCCGGGCTGCTGGCGGCACAATGTGGCCGCAGGGGAGGTATGATGAAACGCTATATAGTTCTATTTTCGCTGGCGCTTTTTGCCGCTTGTCTCATATTCGCCGATGCAGTGGCTACCGAGGTTAAAGGTACAGTCGGTGTATTGATAAGCGGTCGCCTGCAGCCGGTAACGGTAGGCATGCAGCTGGCCAATGATGCTACGGTAGTAACCGGGGCCAACTCGGAAGTGAGCTTTCGGATAAACAATGGAACTATCACCTTAAAATCACTTACTACAGCTAAAATTAACAATATGTCCCAGACTGCGGAGAGCTCTACCGCTAATGTTGCCCTGCGTAATGGTACGGTGGTATCCAATGTGCAGCAGATCCAGGGTTTAAAAACCAATTTCACGGTGACTACACCGGTAGCTACCTCCAGTGTGCGCGGTACTTCACATGAAGTGAGTTTCAGCCAGGAGCGTGGTATGTCGGTATCAGTTTTATCCGGTGTAGTAGCGGTTACGGCTCCGCGGAGTGGTACCCGCCCGGTTGCTGCCGGCGTCAGTTATGTTCAGAGTGCCGCCAGTACAGCCGCCCCGCAGGTGGTTTCTACCAGCACCCGTGAAGCTGATCCTGTTGTAACGGCGGATATTTTTTCATCTAATGAGGAAACCGTTACTACGACTGAACTTGATGCTGCCCCCCAATTTATAGAGCAACTGGTAACCATAATTACCCCTCCTCCAGTTATTACTCCGACAAATGGCACTGTAAATGTCAATATACTGTTCCCATAACCAGCTTCAAGCCGATATGTATTGCAATTTCGGCTGCCGTGTGAGGAAGATATGAAAAAAGTTTTAACCCTGGTGCTTGTCGTATGCAGCCTTCTGGCTATTTTGCCAGCGCAGAGTATTGAGGATCTGTTTGCAGTAAGCGAGAAAATTGTCTGTACGGTTGGTGATTTTAAAATGTTGACACCAGCCTTTCTGGAGTATTTCCCGGATAATGCTGACTTGCCTTTGCGCATGCAGCGGCAGTTTGAGCGCTATGATGATGATGCAATTCTTACCAAGGGCCGGGCTGCTCGAATCATCGCCTCCACTGTTCAATTAAAAAGTTCTTTGTTTTTTATACTGCTGCCGTTCGAACGGAATGCCTTTAGGGCTTTACTGGGAGATGGACTGTTCTTTGCCAGCAGCAGCAGTGGAGACAAGATAAGTGGGGTTAATCTATTGGATCTGATTGAGGCCGCCGGACGAAAATATGGAGGCCTGGAATGAGAGCAATAAGCGGCCGCCTGGCTCTTTTAGTTTTATTTTTTTTACTTGCAACTGCTGCCTTTGCTCAGGTAAGTGATTCGACAGAGGCGCTTGCGCTGCTTCCTGCCGAAGATACTCCTTCCGTCCCCGATGACAGTGAGTTTTTGAATGTTGGTACAGGCAAGGCTGCTTGGCTGTTGGATTATGGTGTGGCGGTAAATCCGGCAGCTTTTTATGATCTGACAGGCAGTAACATGACCCTCTTTGCTACGGTTGGCGCTAGCTCCTGGTTGCGGCTCAGTTTACCTGGGCAAGCACAGTTGTACGCAAAAGCCCGCGATTCTTTGTTCTTGTCTATCCTCCCTTGGGCGGCCAGTGGGATCAGCTTTTCCAATCTTTGGGATATCGACGCGCTCTATCTGCAGGCCGGCATTCTGGAGGCTGGTTTTACCTTTACTGCAGGCCGGAAATTCTATTCGCTTGGTTCCGGTCTGGTTCTTGCCGGTATCGGTGATGGCATAGAATTTCTTTTACAAACCTCTCTGATGCGCCTGAAGGTGCTGGGTTTTTATACCGGCTTGCTGCGGCCTGATTTTTCCGGCTGGAGCATGGGGGCCTGGGATTATGCCAATGGTGCTCAGCGCTATCTTGGCGGATACTCAGCCGGAATTAATGTATTCGGTCAGGAAATCAGTCTGCTGGGCTTGTACCAAGGCGATGCTGGTCTTGAAGCAACTGAATTATATACCAGCTGGTATTCCGGACTGCAACTGAAGGGTGTGGTATTTAGCGGCGAGTATTTGATGGAAGCTTATTTGCAGAATGGTTACAGCCCTTTGGGCAGCAGCACCGGTAGCATACAGGCTTTTGGCGGCACTGCTCGCTACCAGATTCAACTGCCGGTATATTCCAGTCCGGGTATCAGTATACGTTATTCTCTGGCTTCCGGCGATCCTGACCGCAGCAGCAGCCGTGGTGCCCAGGGCAATACACGTTTAACCGATACAGCCTTCCAGGCTTTCGGCACACTGAATACCGGGCTAGCCTTCAGGCCAAATTTCAGCAACATGCATATTATTCAGGCCGGGCTGAGTTTGAATCCGTTGGAAGCCGGGCCGGCTGCTTTGCGCCGTACCAGTATCGGGCTGCGCTATTTTTACTACATGAAGTATGCCAAGGCCGGAGTGGTTACACTGGGGGAAGCTCCGCTGGCTTCGCATGATCTGGGCCATGGCATTGATTTTAATACTATCTGGGCACCTTTTACCGACCTGAGTTTGACCCTGAATGCCGGTATCTTTTTACCGGGTGCTGCCTTTGCGGCTGGAGCGCCGGTGCGTATGACGGTAACCGGAGGCATCGGTTTCAGCTTCTGAGTAAGGAGTATCATTGGTGAAAAAAATATTGCTTGCCCTGTCGAAACTGACCAAAGGTACTTTGGGCGCTATTGTAAGCGCACTGGTTCTAGCCGGACTGGTTGCGCTTTTTTCATTTTCGGCGGCGCACAATAGGCTGGAATACGTTTTTTACGATCTCCGCTTTCGCCTAAAACCAAAGACTGAGCCGATACCCGAACTGGTATTGCTGAATGTTGACGATGCCAGTATATCGGCGCTGGGTGTGTATCCCTGGCCGCGTCATTATTATGCCCACGCTGTACGTCAGCTACAGGCTGTCGGCCTGGATACTCTGGTCTTCGACCTTCAGTTTATGGACTCCTCCTTGCCGCTGCTGAACAGCGATGGTTATAACTATGTACAGTCATTGCTGGCCTCCGGACAGAGCATTCAGCCTGAAGAACTATCTTATGTATATATTGACAATGACGCTGAACTTTCCTCTGCAACGGCCAATTTTAGTGGTACAGTTCTGCCGTATTCGTTTGGAAAAATAGTGCCTGTATTGAGTCTGGGTGCGGAGGAACTGCTGGTCCGGGACCAGGCCATCGCCGTTTTCGAGGAACGGGCTTCAGTGCCGCTGCCTTCGGGCAAAGAAACTGAATTCAGCAAACTGCAGGATGCCGACCGGGTTATGGTCAATTACCCTATTCCATCACTGATGCAGGCCGGCCAGCTTTTCGGCTATGTGGATAATGACGCCGATCTGGACGGAACCCACCGGCGGGTACGGCTGGTGCGGGTTTTCGATAACCGAATGTATTTTCATCTCGGATTGGTCAGTTTTATGCGCTTGTGCGGAGTTGGACTTGATGACCTGGAAATTGTACCCGGCAGGCATATCTTGATTCATGATGCGGTACATCCGCATACCGGAGTACGCGGTCCTATAAAAATTCCGGTGGACGCGGAGTGTGCCATATTCTTCGACTGGATGGGTGATTTTGAAGAAACCGCCCGGCCGGTTTCCGCCCATGCTTTGTTTGAGTATCCGGTGTACGCCGAGGCTTTTGAGATGCAGCTGATGCTGCAGGACATGAGCTCAGGTGACTATACCCGCATGGAACTGGCCGAACAGCTGGCGGTTCTCAAGGAACAAATTCTGGCCGAACCTAATTACAGCCGTAAATTTCCGCTGCGCCAGGAATACCGCCGGGTGCTGGGTGAATATCAGGAAGTGATACAAAAGTATCTTGATCGTACTCAGGTGGAGTTGGCCGATTTGCAGCAAAGAAAGGCGGCCGGAGAAAGTATTGACGATGCTTCGATTCAGGAAGTGCAAACGCTGATAACAGCCATCAATATAAAAACTAAAGTGGATTATCTGTTTGATTCTGTGGCGGTTATGGGCCTTACCGCTACCGGCACGCAGGATGAAGGCGTTACGCCTTTTTCCAGTTCATACTGGATGGTTGGTTCGTATCCGACGGTAATCAATACCCTGGCCACTGGCAACTTTATGAAGCAGCCGCCGCTGTGGGCCGAGTTGACCGCACTGTTTGTGCTTGCCATACTATTGGCCTGGTTTATCCATGGGCGGTCGGCGAAAATTTCTTATATTTCGATTGCACTTTCCTTGATTTTGGTTAATGCGGCAATTGTTTTGTCGTTCATTTTCGCCTGGCTATGGATTGACCAGGTGAGCCTGAATCTGGCACTTATTCTGCCGGCTATAGTTATCATGATAAGCAAGTTTGCCGGCGAAGAAGAAAACCGCCGCTTTATTCAGGGAGCGTTTTCCAAATATCTGTCGCAGGAAGTAATCGAACAGATTATCGCCAATCCGGATGCACTTAAGCTCGGTGGTCAATCCTGCGAAATTACTATTTTCTTTTCCGATGTTGCCGGATTTTCTTCGATATCCGAGCAGCTTACAGCCGAAGGACTGGTGCAGCTATTAAATGAGTACCTTTCGGAGATGACCGACAATATCATGAAGAATCGTGGCACCGTGGACAAGTATGAGGGCGATGCCATTATGGCTTTCTGGGGTGCGCCGCTCAATTATCCTGAGCATCCGTATTATGCCTGTCTGTCAGCCATCGAGATGCAGCGTCGTTTGAAAGAAATGCGCGCAATCTGGAAGGACCAGGGCCGGCATGAACTGAAGGTGCGCATGGGCCTGAATTCGGGGCCAGCGGTGGCTGGCAACATGGGGTCACACTCACGCATGAATTATACCGTAATGGGCGATGCGGTTAATCTGGCGTCGCGGCTGGAAGGCGCAAACAAATTTTACGGAACCTATACTATGGTCAGTGAATTTACCTATGCGGCGGTACGCGATCGTTTCCGCTTCCGCGAACTGGACCGTATTCGGGTAGTGGGCAAGAATGAACCCATCCGGGTGTATGAATTGATCGAGGAACCCGGCAAGCTGAGTGACCAGCAGGAGTCAGTGCTTCGTCATTACAATACCGGTATCGAGCTTTTTTCGCAGCGGCGCTGGGCAGAAGCCAGGGTCAGTTTTATCCGTGCTCTTAAAGTCGACCAGACCGATCCGCCCAGCAAGGTATATTACAAACGCTGCCAAGGTTTTATCGCAAAAGCTCCGGCGGATAATTGGGACGGTGTGTTTAACTTGAGCTCAAAGTAGCACGGTTTCTGTTTGCTCGGATTGAATAAACAAGAAAAAAATGCAGCCTGAACGGCATTTTAACATACTGGCTCTATCTTCGCAGTATGAAAACTATAGCTTTAGCCGCCAACGGCGAAGGTTTCGGGCATGCTTCGCGTATGGTCAGTCTGGTTCAGAGTCTGCAGTATTCCTACCGGCTGGTGTTATACGCACCGGCCAGTATACAGGCTTTTCTGCTCGAAAAGCTGGATGGTAAAACACCTGAAACGCTACAGATACGTACTATTCCGTCGCTGCAGTTTGCCAAGGTTGGCGAAGGCATAAAATATTTTCGTACACTAAAGCGAAATCTGCCGATTCTGCTAAGTCTGCGCAGCCGGCTGGCTATTCTGCGCAATCAGTTGCGGAGTGATTCAGTAGATGTATTGATTTCCGATTTCGAGCCATTTTCTACCTGGGCAGCCAAGGCTCTCAATATACCGGTATTGCAGATAAATCATCCTGGCGTTGTACTACGCAGTTCTTCCATCCAGCTGGACGCTCTATTGGCAAAACTGGTGGCTGTGCTGATGATGGGGGCGTACACCAAACGGCAGTTGGTAAGTTTTTATGATGGTGACGTCGGACCGATAATCCGGCCACAACTGGTCGCGAAACCGAAAAGCTGTGATGATTTTATTCTTGTATATGTTAAAAAAGAATATCGAAAACTTGTGCTTGATGCTTTAGATGCTATTGGCAATATATCGTATCGGGTATATCCGGATTCCGGGAGCGCGCTGGATTACGAAAGCGCGCTGGTTTCCTGCAAGGCAGTTATCAGCAGCGCTGGTCATCAGACTATAAGTGAATGTATGTTTTTAGGTAAGCCGCTTTTTGCCATACCTCAGCGCGGGCAGTTTGAGCAGCGTTTGAATGCCGATCGTCTGCAGCAGAGTGGGTATGGCCGGCATGGCCGCTTATGGAGGCTGGAACGGCAACTCCGGACTTTTCTGGCTGAAGTAGAGGCCGGTAAATATCCATATAAAAAAGAAGTTGCATGGATGCTGCTGAAAACTGATGACTGGACAGAGCGCCTGCATAACCGTATACAGAACTTTATCAATTATAGTCCTGCAAGCAGAATCATTCCGATTGATGCAATAGTGCTCGACCAATGGCTGGCAAATACGCCTAAAAGCCAGATACAGGCCTGTGTAGAATCATGAGCCCACTAAAGAAACCAAAGATCGCAGTAGCCGGTATAGGATATGTAGGTCTGTCTATTTCGCTCCTGCTTGCCAAGCATAATGAAGTGGTTGCGCTTGATATTGACCGCCAACGGGTGCAAATGATCAATGAAGGCAAGAGTCCCATTGTGGACAAGGAGATCGAGGATTGTCTGGCCAGTGGAAACTTGAAACTCCATGCCACCACAGAGGCCGCCGAAGCTTTCTCTGATGCTGATTTTGTAATTGTAGCTACGCCTACCAACTATGATCCTGAAAAAAACTACTTTAATACCCGTTCTGTAGAAGCGGTGATAGCCAACGTCTTGTCCATTAATCCGGCTGCTACTATTGTGGTAAAATCTACGGTACCTGTTGGCTATACGAATAAAGTGCGTGCTATGTTCGAGACCGACAATATCATTTTCTCTCCGGAGTTTTTACGCGAAGGTAAGGCTCTGTACGACAATCTGTATCCATCGCGTATTGTAGTCGGTGAGGATTCAGAGCGGGCTCGAAGATTTGCCGGGCTGCTGCGCAAAGCTGCCAAACAGAAAAATGTGCCGGTACTATTGACCGGCTCTACCGAAGCAGAGGCAATAAAACTTTTTTCCAACACCTTTCTGGCCATGCGGGTAGCCTTTTTTAATGAACTGGATACCTATGCCGAAATCCGCAAATTGCATACACAGAGCATCATACAGGGTGTATGTCTGGATCCTAGAATCGGCGATTACTATAATAATCCGTCCTTTGGTTATGGCGGCTATTGTCTGCCCAAGGATACCATGCAGCTGCGGGCAAATTATGATGATGTTCCTAATAACCTTATCGGTGCTATTGTCGACGCCAACCGTACCCGCAAAGACCACATTGCGGCCATGATTATGGCTCGAAATCCTTCCTGTGTCGGTATTTACCGCCTGACCATGAAAACCGATTCGGATAATTTCCGCTACTCCTCAATTCAAGGCATTATGAAGCGCCTGAAGGCAAAGGGTATCGAAGTTGTAATATATGAACCGGCGCTGAAAGATGAGCGGTTTTTCAATTCGCCTGTCCTGCGCGATTTGGCGGAATTCAAGAACCGGGCCGATGTAATTGTTAGCAACCGCCTGGCAGACGAACTGCTGGATGTTCAGGATAAAGTATATACCCGGGATCTGTTTAAGCGCGACTGAGTATACGGTGTCAAACTGAAGCTTACGGCCCCGCCTTTGCTTTCCGGCATAAAGTACAGTAGAATATATACAGGTACATTATGAAATACACCCCACCACCTGTAAGTCAGCGAATCATTATTAAGCCCGGCGATCATTTTGTGGCCAGTGATACCAGGGTTCTTCAGACTTTACTGGGGTCCTGTGTCGCCGCCTGTCTCTATGACGATGCTGCCGGAGTTTCCGGCATGAATCATTTTTTGCTCGCCAACAAGCGATATTCCAAAGCGCTGGAGGTAAACGTGACCGATGCCGGGCGCTACGGGATTCATGCTATGGAGTTGCTGATCAATGACATGTTGAAGAAAGGCGCGCAGCGGCAGCGCTTGAGGGCCAAGATTTTCGGCGGCAGTACTATTGTTAACACCGGGGGAAATGATAATTTTTTCTGTGTCGGCGAGGTAAACATCCGCTTTATCCGCGAGTTTTTGCATACTGAAGGCATTCCTGTGATATCGGAAGATCTGGGAGGCAAACTTGGCCGGGTTATCCAGTTTCATACAGATACGCATGCGGTCTACCGCCGATTTATAGCGCAGACTGCGGCAGGTGAACTGGAGAAAACCGAGCATCAGTATTGGCAGCATGAGGTGGAACGGGCCGTATTGGAAGCTCCGACAGTGGTACTTTTTAAATGACTAGCATGAAAAATTATCTGATCGCAGCTGCACTGATGGCATTGGCGTCTTTGGGCCAATTTGTCAGCCTGGCCTTGTTTAACAGTCTGGTACTTTCATTTTTCCTGTATACACTGCTTGCCGGCCTGTTCCTGCCCTTTTGGTACATCCGGCTGCTTAGGAAGCTGCCCCTTCGGCAGATTCCGGCGTATCTTAAATTACTGCCCGAATCACCGAGGCAAGTCCGTTTTGCCTTGATCTTGGGCACGAGTATGGCCATGGTCATGTACCTGGCTTTTATTCTGGTGGGTGATTATTTTTTAAAGGATGGTGCAGCTCTTCCAGTGGTGGCCCAATGGGGAATTCATCGATCCTGGACGTCCTTTTTATTTTTGTTCGCCTTGCTGCTCAATGGTGCTACGGAAGAATTATTCTGGCGCGGTCTTATTCATGAAATTTTGCATGATGAAAAACGGCGGGTACTGGCGGTGTTGTTTCCGGCACTAGTGTTCGGTGCCCAGCATATCTTTGTTATCTGGCGCTTAGTACCTAATGTGCTTACAACCTTGCTGTTTATGATTGGTATTATCGGCTCAGGCCTGCTCTGGGGCTATTTGCGCGAAAAAACCGGCAGCCTGTTTGTATGTGTGCTCTGTCATGTTATCGTAGCATTCGGCTACCTTTCCATTCTGGCTTTTTATCTGTTTCGTTAGGCTGGAAACACCAGAGTAAGCTTGCCTGATTCTTCATACCAGGCGCGTAGGCAGGGCTTAGCTGCTTTTAAAACCCGGTGCAGAGAATCCGGGAGCGTCGGAGCCGAGCTGTCCAGTGCGGGCAGAATATTGTTTAATTCTTCAGCTGTAAGGCTGTAGTGTCTGAGGTAATCCTGTACCTCGCGATGTAGCAAGCCCGGCTGGTTGTAATACTGCTGCCCGACAAAGCGTTTTGATCTGGTAAATTGATCCGGCAGCAGACTGGCAGCAATCAACGCTTTCGCTTTTATGCCATATTCTGTGTCTAGAATAATGGCTTGTTCGCCTTTTTGGATTTGGCTGTGCCGTACGGTAGTTGCGCTTGAATCAATTTTGCCAGTAGATATTTCCTCGGGTTGGGTCAGTGGAGCCAGCAGGTAGGTTCGCATCCGCAACCAGGCATTAGCTTTGATCCGGCTCATGCTTTCCAGTGATTCCAGAGGAATTGGTCTGCCGACAATAATCCGGATTTCTTTCCGGAAACTGGTAATGAATTCGCGCACCAGCCAGAGCAGCTTCATCGGGTAAAAAATTCGGCACATCCAGCTGAACTGTGCACTGCAGCTTCCGCCTACAAAAATTGGTACAATCGGAGCTTTGCTGATAATTGCCAGAGTAAGGCCAGATTGATCCCAGGCTTCATCGGTAATATAGCCTTTTTCTTCACGGTATAGGCCAACTCGTCCGGCCGGAAAAACCAGCAGCGCATGACCGGCGCGCAGCCAGCTGCGGCATTTACCCACAGCCAGCGAATTGCTTTTGTGCCCAGGCGTCATTGGGTTGGTAAAGATAAAGAATTCCTGCAGCTCCTTGATGAAGTACAGCATGATATTAACCAGGATTTTGTAGTCTGGACGTGCCTGTTGCAGAATATGCGCAAGCAGAATGCCTTCTAATCCGCCAAGCGGATGATTGCCCACCATTACAACTTGGCCGGTTTTGGGTATGTTTTCCAGCTCGTTTGCATCAACTATATAGCGTATTTTATTGACTTTGATAAAAAGGCTCAGGAAGTCATGGCCGCTGCAGCCTTTGAAATTGTGTCGTTCATACAGCAGCCGTAGGCGGCGTATCCCCAGCAGGCGGTCGGCAGCCGGGCCGATGAGACCAAGAAAGACGCCCCAGCCACCCTTTCTGGCTATGGCCGCTATGCGAATATCTGAGCATTGCTGCGTATTCTTGTGCATGTATCCTCCGGATCAGAGCAAGTTTCGTTCGTAGAGATCCCGGTAGTATCCACCTTTAGCCAGCAGTTCTTCGTGAGAACCCGATTCTACAATTCGACCGTTTTTCATGGCATATAGGCGGTCGGCCTCTCTGACTGTCGACAAACGGTGGGCGATTATCACCGAGGTCCGTCCAGCGCATAAGTTTCGCATCGATTCTTGTATCAGAGCATCGGTTTCGGAATCCAGCGCCGAAGTAGCTTCGTCGAAAACAACGATAGGCGGATTCTTCAGGAATATTCTGGCTATGGCAATTCGCTGCTTTTGCCCTCCAGAGAGTTTTACTCCACGCTCGCCGACCAAAGTATCGAGGCCATCGGGCAGACTGTCAATAAAGGACAGGATGTGCGCTAACGCCGCGGCCTTGCGGATTGCGTCTTCGTCTGCGTCCGGCTTGCCATAGGAGATGTTGTCCCGCAGGGTGGTATCGAAGAGGAAGGCATTTTGCTGTACCAGACCGATATTCTCTCGTAACCAGCGGCTGCTCAGTTTTGCTACCGGATGGCCATCGATGCGCACCTCGCCTTTTTGCGGCTCGTAAAAACGCGGCAGTAGTGATACCAGTGTAGATTTTCCGGCTCCGGATTCACCGACCAAGGCGATCTTCTGCCCGGGCTCGATAGTCAGGGAAATATCGGCCAGTACAATATCCTTGTCTTTTTCGTAGGTGAAGGAGACATGGTCTAGCTCGATGCGGCCGCTTGCGTCTTTGGGAGTAATTGCCTCGGGGCAATCCTGGATATCCGGTTCTTCATCCATAATCTCGATGAAGCGTTCAAAGGCGGCTGCCCCTTGCGAATATTGCTCAACAAAATTGATCAGGCGGTCCAGTGGCGGCAGGATGATTGAGACATACAGCAGAAAGGCTATCAGGTCCACCGGCTTAAGGCTGCCTTTCAGGATAAGCAGCGCTCCGCCGACGATGACAACAAAATAGTAGAGTTCACGTAAATAATTGATAACTGAATGGAAGCGGGCCATCCGGTCGTAGGCATCTTCCTTGGCGCTGCGAAATTTGCTGTTGGTGTCGTCGAAGCGGCTTATTTCCAGAGGTTCGTTGGCATACGATTGTACTTCGCGGATACCTTGTACGGTATTCTCCACCACTGCGTTTATATCGGCTATACGTGCCCGCACCTTGCGAAAGCGGCTTTTCAGATGCCGGCCCTGTATGATTCCCCAAATCAGAATAAACGGCAGCGGGATTAAAGAAATGAGCGCGAGGGCCGGATTAAGGCTGAACATGAACGCATACGAACCGAGTATCATGCATACCGAGATCAGTAAATCCTCGGGAGCGTGGTGGGCAATTTCTGCTATGTTTTCCAGGTCGCCGGTTATGCGCGACATCAGGTGACCGGTTTTGATGTTGTCATAATAGCGGAATGATAATTTTTGCAGGTGTCGGAAGAAATCGCCGCGCATGTTTGCTTCCATGCGCACGCCCATGATGTGTCCCCACTTGATGCGGATGTAGGTGAAAACCGCACTTACGGTATAGATCGCCAGAATCAAGAGCAAAGTAATGGCAATTGCGTTAAGGTTTGCCGCCGGGATGTAGATATCCAGTAAACGGTGGGTGATGCGCGGAATGGTGATTGACAAGGCGGAAGCGATAACCGCGACCGACATGTCCATGATAAACAGGAATTTGTGTGGTTTGTAGTAGGCAATGAATCGTTTAAGCATGACATAGTTAAGCATGAATGCCGGATGAGTGCAATGTCTTAGGCGGAATTGTTTGTAATGAAAACGTAGATGTTCTATAATATAAGTATGTTGACCAAGCCCGCCGGCCTGATTCTTCTGTGGATATTGCTCTTGTTTTCTACACTGCTATTGGGAGCGTGCGGAGCCAGCCATGCGCAACCGACCATACTCATTGTAACTAAAGACCAGTCTATCACAAGTTCCTTGAATCCTTCACGCTTGCTGATAGCATCCGCTTTGGCCTTGGAAGACCATGCACATGAGGAAGCCAGTTCCAGTCCGCATGTGCGGCATCATGTAATAAGCTACACCGGCTCCGAAGAGGATGCAATGGTGGAAGTTGAAAGTTATATCCGCTCGAACAAAGATGTAATTGCTGTGGTTGGTGATATCGGCAGCAGCAGCACAAGACTGCTGGCGCAATTGGCTTACAGGCACAGTATTCCACATGTGTCATTTTTTGCCACCGATGATGATATTTTCCGGGAGAATAGCTGGAGTTTTTCTTACCGCGCAGGTTTGCAGCAGGAAACCGACAGCCTGATGGGTTTGATACAGGGGCCGCTGAATATACGGAAAGTGGCGGTAATTGCCAGTACTAATGCGACAGTAAACGGCCGCTGGCAGGCTCTGAACAGCGAACTGGATAAAGCTAACGTTCAAATTTCCGCACTACGTTACTTTGAACGTGAGACCAGTGACTTTCGTCCATATTTACAAGACTTGCAAAGGAGCGCAGATTTTGATGCAATGTTGATTTTTGTAACATCGAACCAGATCGAGCATATTCTACAGCAAATCAGATTGTATCCAATAGGGAAACCTTTGATAGTTTCACCGGTTTCAATTCCGCCGGATGGATTAGCAGATTTGACCGGACTCTATGATGAATTATACAGTGCCGTTCAGAGGGCCTTGCTTGGTTTGCAGGATGGCTCGAATAGTGTGCTGAACAGATATGCCGAACGATACCGGGTTGCCATGGGCACGCACAGTCTGGATCCGCTTGGTCTGTGGATATATGACGGTATGGATCTGCTGTGCGAACTAGCCGAATCCAGCCAAACCAGATATGATTTATACCGCAAACTTTTGGAATACGACCAAAGTCGCTTATTTACCTGGATTTCTTTTGATGAAAACCGACTTATCAAAAGAAATACTTTTACAGTAGTGCAAATTAAGAATGGGCGTTTCGAAAAGGTTGACGGTTATGACTGAAAATAAGCAGGGCAATATAAAATCCCGGGCGATTTTTCTACGTCTGCATCTTCGCGTGTTGGCCTTTTTTCTTGGCGGCGGCATTTTTACGATAATCCTGGTAGCCGGTATAGCCCAGGTTTTTTTTAGCCGCATCATTACTGAACAGATGCAGGATTCAACCATCCAGCTGGTAGACATGTACGAGAAGCAGCTCAAGCGCTTTTTTGACCGAGAAGCTGAACGGCTGTATATGTTGCATGCGGAGTTCGGGCTAGCCGGTATTATGCATTTGCAGAACATACTGGATCGTGATGTCCGCTATCTTGATACAGTTATTCTTGATGCACAGGGCACAGTAATTTTTGCCAAGCAGCAGATATTGACCGGCTACAGCTGGGCAGGCAAACCGTTGTTTGGTAAAGCCGTCGGGCAGACTGAGCCATGGCTGGATATTAGTTTCAATCCGCTGGAACTAAAACTGCAGCTGCAGATAGTTATGTACATTCCGGCGGACAAACAGCACGACGCCTATTACGCAATACACCGCCTGGATCCATCCTGGTTTGAGGAAGAACTGAAATCGGTTCATGTTCCGTATAGCGGCAACCTGATTGTGTATGATGCTTCCGGTGTGGTATATCTGAAAATATTTAATGATGAGCCTAGTGATGTTTCGGCTCGGCCATATTCTTTGCTGGACTTCGGTTTGAAGCGTGACCACTGGTTTCCAGCGCTTGGCTCTGTGGCAATGGAGACCCTTGGTGAGAATTTTCTTTATGGACGCAGTATGGCCGACGGTAGATCGTATATTGCCGCAGTGACTCCTCTTGGAGCCTTACGTCAGCGTCTGTTGTCGGTTTTTTTGATTACATTGTTGATCATGATAGCCTGTGTGTTGCTATTTGGCGTGCTTGGCCTCCTGCTTTCGCAGAGTATTCTGCGGCCTATTTATGGCCTGTCCGAGCAGATGACCAAAACGCTGCGGGGTGAACAAGAAGTGATCAATATTCCCGATTCAGAATTAACTGTGCTGGCAGATGCGTTTAATCGGGCCTGGCTGGCAAACCTTGAAGCACAGAAACTTGTATTGCTCGAAAAAGCCGATGCTGTTGCGGCCAAAAAAAAGGCCGAAGACGCAAATATGGCCAAAAGCCGATTTTTAGCCAACATGTCTCACGAGATACGTACCCCCTTGAATGCCATAAATGGTCTGTCCTTGTTGGCAATGGGAAATACCAAAGAGCAACAGCAACTTGATTACTTAAAGAAGATACGATCGGCTGGAGATGCACTGCTGGAGACCATAAGTGCAATTATTAATTATTCACGTCTGGAAAGCGGCCTGGAGACTGTTTCTGAACAGTCTTTTGATTTAAAAAAGGTGCTGCAACAGTGTATCTCCCTGTTCAGCCAGCAGCTGCAGCTGAAGAACCTGCCTTTGTATATTGAATATGAAGATGGCACACCATTGCACTTGAAAGGTGACATGTTTCAGCTAAAGCAGATTATCAACAATTTGCTGGGAAATGCGGTGAAGTTCACAGAAAGCGGTTTTATTCGGATTGAAGTACATGCTGCGAAGGTCGTCGCTTCTGGCCAGATGAATTTGTGCATCTCGATCCGCGATACCGGCAAGGGTATTGAGCCAGAAATGCAAGCCCAGCTTTTTTCGCCGTTCATGCAGGAAGATTCCAGTTCTACCCGGAAATATGGCGGTTTGGGTATGGGCATGGCCTTGACCAAAAAAGCAGTAGATTTACTGAAAGGAACAATATATCTGGCCAGCCAGCCTGGTCTTGGAACAACTTTTTACCTCGAACTGCCCATGAAAATTGTTTCTGCCGAGGAATTAGCAGCAGCGATAGACGACGGGTCAGAAGGAAGCTACCAGGAAGCAAAGTCTGGAGCCATACCAGGTGCTACTGGCATCCGCTTGCTTGTAGCTGAAGATAACCGCATAAACCAGATCGTAACGAAACTGGCCTGTACATCTGCCGGATTAGATGTGGATTTTGCAGAGAGTGGCGAAAAAGTGCTTGAGCGGCTTGATGAGAGAGAGTATGACATGATTTTGCTGCACTTGCAATTGACCGGAATAGATGGACTGGAAACGTGTAGCCGTGTCCGTGCTTTACCCGACAGAAGAAGCAGTATTCCGATTATCGCCTTGTTAAACCGTGAGTCTGCCGAGCTGCGTGAACGCTGGTTGTCCGCCGGTATAAATGATTTTCTAGGAATGCCGGTAAAAACAGCAGAAATCCAGCGACAGGTGCATTATTGGGTAAAAAGTGATCCTGAGGTATTTGCTGGAAATACTGGTAAAGAAGACAGCGCTGGGTCTAATCATAATGCAGCAGCAGAACCAGCCGAAGAGCTCGACAAGATTGATTTTTTAGATGGTTTGCATCGGGTAGGTGGTGACCATAGCATATATACTAGAGTGCTTTCAGCCTTTAATGAACTATTGTTGAGCTTTATCAGCCAGATGAGTGCGGTAGACAATGGGGCCTCCGGTAAAGAGCTGACCTTTTCTTTGCATCGCTTAAAAGGTGCAGCTGGAAATGCCGGAGCCAATCATTTGTTTCGAGTGCTGGGCAGGACTGAGCAGAAAGCCTTGGCCGGGGAGGTTTCGAAACTTGATATTGCTGAACTGGTACGTGCATGCGGAGAGGTTCAGCTGCAGACTGCAGAGTATCTTAAAAAATCGTGGCAGCAGGAAGCCTCAGCTGGCAGTAAGCCCGATACTGATGTTGCGATACCTTCTTTAGGGTCAGTTTTAACAAGAATCCGTGATACGATAGAAAATGATTTTCTGGTTGATGAAGAATTGCTGCGAGAATTTGAGCTTGCCATCAAGGATTTTCCTGATCCGAATGAGCAATATGCGCGATTACTGCTTGCCTTGCAGAATCTTGATTATGTACTCAGCAAGAAAATACTCTCTACTTTACAATAAGCGCTTATACGCCGATAATTATCGTAATGTTCGATACTTTAAAGCAGACAATTTTAATAGTTGATGACTCACAGGACAATGTGCGTATTCTGGCAAAGCTTTTTGCAAATGAATTCAATGTAAAAATTGCATTGAACGGGCAGGAGGCAATTCGTATTGCCGAAACTGAGCCACAGCCGGACATAATTCTGCTGGATGTGATGATGCCGGAATTGGACGGTTATCAGATCTGCCGTTATCTTAAAGAGGGTGCCTTAACCAGAGAGATACCCATTGTCTTTATTACCGCAATGGATCAGGAGCAAGATGAAGAATACGGGCTGGAACTAGGTGCTATCGACTATATTCTAAAGCCGATCAAGCCAGCCATTGTGCGTGCCAGAATTCGCAACCAGCTTGAATTGAAACGCCTGCGTGACATTTTGCGTAGTCAATCCATGCTTGATGGACTTACAGGGCTGGCTAACCGGCGGCGTTTTGATGAGGCAATGTACTCGGAATGGCATCGAGCTCTGCGCCACCAGCAGGCTCTTGGTCTGATACTGATCGATATAGATTTCTTTAAGAATTATAATGATAGATACGGGCATCTGGCTGGAGACGATTGTTTGAAAGCTGTTTCCCAGGCTTTAAAGGCCAATATACGGCGGGCTCATGATCTGGTAGCCCGTTGGGGTGGTGAGGAATTCATCTGCCTGCTGCCGGATGCAACCCTGGAAACAACTTTGCGCATTGCCGAGCAGGTGCGCCAGGCCGTGGAAAAAATGCAGCTTGAGCACAAGGCATCCGTTACGCTGCCGGTAGTAACAATCAGTCTGGGTGCGGTGGCTACAGTGCCTGCCGATGATCAGACGATAGAAGGTTTTATACAGAAAGCGGATGAAGCCCTGTATCGGGCTAAAGCCGAAGGCAAAAACCGTACTTGTTACTGAGATGCTGCTATACCGGAGCAGGGGCGGCCGGTAGGGTAAAATAGAATCGGGATCCCTTGCCCGGGCTGCTGTCTGCTTCCAGTTTCCCGCTCATGAGTTCTACCAGTCGGCAGGTTATGGCCAGGCCAAGGCCCGTACCGCTGTGTTCACGGCTGGCGCTATTGTCAAGCTGTACGAACTCTGCAAAAGCTTTTTGCACCAGCTCTGGAGGCATGCCTATTCCGGTATCTATTACTTCGATAAGAACCTTGTCGCCAGCAGTTGAGGCCTTTAGCCGTATCGATCCTGCGTTAGTGAATTTTACCGCATTGGAGAGCAGATTAATCAATATCTGCCGTAGCTTGAAACTATCGGCTAGCAGCCATGGTAGAGTATCCGGTACTTCCAGAATGAAGTCGACCGGTTTGTCGCTGAGCAAGGTGCTGAACATAGGCTGTATATCCTGAACCAAAAGGGGCAGCAGGCAGGCTTCCAGTTTTACTTCCATGTGGCCCGCCTCAATTTTGGCAATATCCAGAATATCATTGATCAGGCTGAGCAGACTGCGGCCGGAATTTTCAATACGCTTTAGCAGGCTCAACTGGTCTTCATCCAGATTTTTCTGTTCCTGTATAAGCAGCCAGGAAAAATTGATGATGGCATTGAGCGGCGTACGTAATTCATGGGAGGTGTTGGCGAGAAAGCGCGATTTGGCGATGTTGGCATCTTCGGCTTCCGCTTTGGCGGCTTGAGCCTCACGGAACAGTTTGGCATTATGCAGTGCGACGGCAGCCTCGCGGGCCAGGCCTTCCATAAATTTTAGGTCGGCTTCCTGGAAACAGGGCTCATCCGAATCGCGCCAGGCAGCCATAACCCCGATTACCTGTCCGGCCAGTTTAAATGGCACTGCCAGCAACTTCTCGTTTTCGATACCATCTTCAGTGCCCTGGATCTGAATGGCCCGGGGATCGGCTATTGTATTATTTACTACCAGACTGTTTCCGTCCTCGGCTGCAGCCCCTATTATGCCTTCACCACTTCTGATTCGTACTTCCAGCAGAGCCTCTTGCATTTCGCCATCCATCGCCATTACCTGAAAGGTGTCAGGATCCTGTTCATCGCGCAGGAAGAGGGCGACCGTATTATGGGTAAGCCGTTTTCTGGCATTGCGGACAATGCGCTGCAGTACGGCATCATAATCCAGGGTTCCTGTAAGCTCGCGTCCGATGGCCGACAACATGGCCAGTTCTTCGGCTTTTTGCCGCTCGGCCTCGAAAAGCCAGACATTCTGCATGGCGATAGCTACCTGGGTGCCAATGGTACTGAATAAATTGAGATCCTGCTCATCGTACAGGTCTACGGTTTGATAATCCTGAATGGCCATTACTCCTACAACCACATCGCCGGCAATCAGGGGCACGGCCATCCAGGATTCTGCTGCAACACCGACCAGCGTCCAGTTGTGCTCATTCAAGAAATTGAAAATTTCATAGCGATTATGAAATAGTAGACTTTTGCGGAATTTGATGATGTAGCCGGTTATGCCGGTATTCAGGTCGAATAGTACAGGCTCAAGTTGCTGGTTGCTTTCGATGTGATAGGTCCATTCCCACTGGGGTGAGCCCTCGTGCCAGGTGGCAACATAAAAATTGGTGGTATCGAAAACCCGGCTGACCTGGCTGTGAATAGATTTGAACAGCATATTGATATCGCGCTTTTCGGACAGCACACGGCTTATTTCGTTAAGGATAGACATGCGCTCAGCGCGGTTTTCGGCATCAGCCAGCAGGCGGGAGTTCTGGATGGCGATAGCTACATGAGTGCCTATTGTTGAAAACAGGGCCAGGTCTTCGTCATTATACAAACCTTCTTGATCATAGCTCTGTATGGCCATCACCCCTTCGATATTGTCACCGGCGATCAGGGGAACACCCATCCAGGATTTGGCTGTTGGCCCAAGGGAGACGAAGCCTTTTTCCTTGAAAAACTGGTTTTTGATTTCTAGTGAAGGAAAATTCAGGGCATGGCGGTTTTGCAGAATGTAGCCGGTGAGTCCTACTGCTTTAGGATGGGCGATAAAGGCTTGGCGTACTCCATTTTCGATTTTGAAGGCGCTGTACCATTCGAAACGCTGCGGATTATAGGTGGCAATGTAGAAATTGGTGGTATCAAAAATACGGCTGACCTGGGTATATACAGTTTGCAGGAGTTGTTCCAGTGTGCTGCGTTCAGAGAGGACCCGGCTTATTTCTACCAGGACTGACATGCGGGTAATCTGGTTGTCGTTGGCCTGACTCGATACCGAACTCATGAATAGTCTCCCGCTTGCATACGCACTGGCAGCCGTGCTTACTACTCAAGTCTAGTAGCTGAATTGCAATAGTCAATAGTGACAAGCTATAAGCCGTTGAAAAGTACTTTACAAGCTAAGCATAAGCTTATATGCTAAGCATATGACTAACCGGGAAGAAGCAGTACTGAGGCTGATCAAGGAAAATCCGCAAATCAGCCAGAAAGACCTGGCCCAGCGCCTTGGCATAGAGCGTAGCTCGGTATCCGTCCACATTGCCAACCTCATGCGCAAGGGTATCATCCTCGGCAAAGGCTACATCGTCGATTCCATACAGGCAGTTGCCGTGATCGGCGCGGCTAATATGGATATCAGCGGCCGCTGTATACAGCTGCTCGAACGCGAATCGAATATCGGGCAGATAAAACTGTCTGCCGGCGGCGTAGGCCGCAACATTGCCGAAGTACTGGCCCGCCTGGATATTCCGGTTAGCTTGTACTCAGCTCTGGGTGAAGACGCCCACGGCCAGGCGGTGCTGGATTCATGCCGCGATTTGGGCATAGATACCTCGCTGATACAGTTGGACCGGGACTTGCCTACTTCGGTGTATCTGGAGGTGCTAGGTCCGGACGGAGATATGCGCCTGGGCGTGAATGATATGCAGCTGACAAGCCGGATAGACCCGGCCTATATTCAGCGGCACAGCAAGCGCATTCGTAATGCGGCTCTAGCAATCGTAGACGCCAACATCAGCGAAAAGAGTTTGATGGCAGTCGCTGATACCGGCCAGGCGCGTTTGTTTGCCGATCCGGTTTCGCTGGCCAAAGCACCGCGCCTGCAGCCGATTTTACCTCGTCTGTATGGATTGAAGCCAAATAAAGCCGAGGCCGAGATCTTGAGCGGAGTTGCTGTAAATGACTATCACAGTGCCTATGAAGCCATTAGGGCACTGCAGCGCAAAGGGGTGTCGGCTGTAGCCCTGTCGCTTGGGGCAGAAGGGGTTGTGGCTTCTGATGGTAAGGAAGCCTTTCTGTTGAGGGTCAGACCCCGTGGAGCAACCGGGCGCCCCCCGCTGGTAAGCACTACCGGCTGCGGCGACGCCTTTCTGGGCGCTTGGGCAGCCGGAACCTGGCAAGGGCTTTCCTTCCGCGAGTGCATGAGTCTGGCTATGTCTGCAGCCGATTTTAACTCCGGCTCCGGAGCTACCATACATGAAGAAATGACCCTTGAAGCAATACAATCCAATAGAAAGGAAGTACAGATACATGAACTTGACGCTTGATATTCATCCCGAGGTGGCAGAGGCCCTTCAGCATCGTTTGGCCGTTGTGGCACTTGAATCTACGATAATTACCCACGGGCTGCCCTGGCCGGAAAACCTTGAAATGGCTCGCAAGACCGAGGCCATTATCCGCGAGCACGGTGCTGTTCCGGCAACCATAGCCATCCTGAACGGGCGGCCGACCATTGGTTTAACCGACAGTCAGCTGGAAGAGCTGGCCCAGGCCCGGGATGTGGTTAAAGTGAGCCGGCGCGATATCGGTGTGGTTATAGCTACTGGTCGGCACGGTGCCACCACTGTGGCCGGCACCATGCTGCTGGCCGACCGGGCGGGCATAAAGGTTTTTGTTACCGGTGGTATTGGCGGTGTGCATCGCCAGGCCCAGCAGACGATGGACATCAGCGCTGACCTGCAGGAACTCTCCCGCACTCCGGTGGCGGTGGTCTGCGCCGGTGCCAAATCGATACTGGATCTGGGACTGACACTGGAATATCTGGAAACCCAAGGCGTTCCGGTGATCGGCCTGGATACCGACCACTTTCCGGCGTTTTACACTCGCAGCTCCGGCTTTAGCGTGGACTTGCGGCTGGATATTGCCCAGGCTGCTGCTGCCATGCGCGCGCACTGGGGCATGGGCATCAGCGGCGGACTGGTTATGGCCAATCCGATACCGGAAGCGGCAGCACTGGATAAAGAATATATCGACGGAATTATATCTGCGGCCTTACAGGACGCTGACCGGCAGGGTATTAAGGGAAAAGAGACAACGCCCTTTCTGCTTGGGCGCATAAAAGAGCTGAGCGGCGGCAAGAGTCTGGCGGCCAACCTTGCGCTGGTGTACCACAATGCCGCCCGCGGAGCCGAGCTGGCGGTGGCCTACGCCAATATGGAACAGGCTTGAGGCTGGCGGCGA
>JAHIWF010000183.1 GCA_018815555.1 Spirochaetota bacterium
ATGACCGTACCGCTGCATGCTTCTATCTGTGGTACGGTAAAAAAGATCGAACCGCGCATGCAGGCCAATAATACTGAAGGTTTGTGCATCATAATCGAACCGGCCCAGGACGAAGAAAACCTCAACGAGTTCATGCCGCCGCTGGATCCCTATACCTGCAGTGTTAAAGACGCACTGGCACGGGTACGCGAGGCCGGTATTATCGGTATCGGTGGTGCGGGTTTTCCTACCCACGTAAAACTGGCACCGCCCCCCGGCAAGACTATCGAGTTTGTAATCGCCAACGCTGCCGAGTGTGAGCCCTATCTTACTATCGACGAGCGCCTGATGGCCGAGCGGCCGACCGATTTTGTTGACGGCATGGCCATTGTCATGAACATCGTCGGTGCGCCCAAAGGCATTATCGGATTGGAAAACAACAAGGCCCATCTGGTGCCGCTGCTGGAGTCGGCCATTACCAAGGCTGCCGCCGGTAAGGACATTACGGTTCAGCTGCTGGCCACCAAGTATCCGCAGGGCGGCGAAAAAATGCTTATTACCGCCATTACCGGCCGCGAGGTTCCCTCCGGCGGGTTGCCGATGGACGTTGGCTGTGTAGTCAGCAATGTCGGCACCATGCGCGCAGTTTCCGAGGCCTTCCGCAAGGGCAAACCGGTTATTGATACCGGCCTGACGGTTACCGGCGCTGCCTGTGAGAGTCCGAAAAATCTGGTTGTGCCGGTTGGTATGCTGGCCCAGGATTTGTTCCCGGATGCCGTGCGCTACAACGCCGAGGCGTTGAAACGTATCGTTATGGGCGGTCCGATGATGGGTCCGGCAGTGCCATCGCTGAACGTTCCACTGCAAAAGAATACGTCAGGTCTGCTGCTGATGGATGCGAAGGAAGCCAAAGTCTTTTCCGAAGGTCCCTGCATCCGCTGCGGCCGCTGCATGAAGGGCTGCGCCTGTCGCTTGTCGCCCGCACTGTTGGCCAAGGCCCTGCGTGAGGGCGATCTGGCCGAGGCCGAAGCTATCGGCGTGCTGGACTGCATCGAATGCGGCAGCTGCAGCTATGTCTGCCCGGCCCACATTCAGCTGGTACAGCGTTTCCGCATCGGCAAGCAGCTGGTGCGCGCCAAGAAACAGAAGGAGGCCCAGCGTGCCTGACAACAAAATGCTCCTGTCATCCACGCCGCATATCTACAGTGCCGTAAATACGCGCAAGATTATGCTGGCGGTAATTATTGCCCTGCTGCCGACCACCATTTACGGCGTTGTGCTGTTCGGCCTGCCAGCGCTGCTGGTAATTCTGGTATCTATCGCCAGCGCGGTGGCGGCCGAAGCCGGCTTCCGTTTTATTACCAAACAGGATATCCGCATAGACGATCTGTCCGCAGTCGTTACCGGCCTGCTGGTTGCCCTGATCTCGCCGCCTTCGGTGCCCTTGTGGGCCATCGCCATGGGATCGGTTGCAGCCATTGTGTTTGCCAAGGAACTCTTCGGCGGCCTGGGCGCCAACCCCTTTAACCCGGCCCTGATCGGCCGCGGCATCCTGATCATGAGCTTTCCGGCACACATGACCCGCTGGCATCTGCCCTTCCAGGCCATCAGCGACGCCACCACCAGTGCTACCCCGCTGAACATCATCAAAATGGGCGGAACCATGACGGATGTGGGCAACGGCTTCCTGGAAAATGGTCTGGCTAAGGGGGCTGAATACAGCGACATCCTGCTTACCCTGTTTCTTGGTAACCGGGCCGGCTGTATCGGTGAAAGTTCCATCCTGCTGATTCTGGTCGGCTTTGCCTTCCTGCTGGCTATTCGGGTGGTTAATTTCATCACCCCGCTGGCCATGATCGGTACCACCTTCATCCTGTCCTGGCTGCTGGGTATGGATCCGGTCTTCGGCATTCTGGCCGGTGGTGTGGTCTTCGGTGCGGTATTTATGGCGACCGACTACGCTTCCAGTCCTATTACACTGATGGGCAAGCTGATTTTCGGTGCCGGTGCCGGCGCAATTACCGTAATCATCCGTAAATTCGGCGGCTTCCCTGAGGGTGTTACCTACGGCATTCTGATCATGAACGCCATAGCTCCCTATCTGGACAAACTGCGCATAAAAAAATACGGCTTTATAAAGCCGGTCAACCCCGTAAAGGAGGCCGGTAAATGAAAAAAGACATTTTCAAGCTCGGTCTGGCCCTGGCGCTTTTTGCCGCCGGTGCCTGTGCCGCCCTGGCGGCGGTGCATATCGCAACCAAGGATACCATCGCCGGCCACGCCGCGCGCAAACTGCTCAATTCTCAGCAGGATCTGTTCCCCTCGGCCGATACGTTTGTAGAACTGGAAAGCGGCGTCAGCACTGAAGCCGCCAAGATCCAGTTCGACGGCGTCTGGAAAGCCATGAGCGGCAATACGGTGGTCGGACTGGTCATCAAGGGCATCGGTCCCAGCTACACCGGCAATGCCGAAGTACTGGTAGGAATCAACAAGAACATGAAAGTTGTCGGCGCCCGGATACTGAAACTGAACGACACTCCCGGCCTCGGCGCCAATGCCACCAAAAAAACCTATTATGTAGACAAGGCCACCGAGACCACCTTCCCGGCCCAGTTCAGCGATAAAAACGCCTCAGATGCCTTTGCGGTCGGAGAGGACATAATCGCCATCACGGCCAGTACCATTACCAGCAAGGGCCTGAGTGCCATTGTAAAAGCCGCGGCGGATTCCGGTGCGGCCTGGCTGCGCAGCAATGCGGGAGGCATGTGATGAAACAACTCTGGAAAATGTTTACGCGCGGTCTAATCGTTGAAAACCCGCTCTTGATGCTGATGATCGGCCTCTGCTCGGCCCTGGCAGTTACCAGTTCGGTAGCCAACTCCATCGGCATGGGCGGCGCCATGATCTTCGTTATCGTCTTTGCCGAATTGGTTATCTCGCTGTTCCGCAAGCTGATACCCAAGGACGCGCGCATCCCGATCTTCATTATCGTAATCGCGGCCTTTACCACCATCATTCATCTGCTGATGCAGGCCTATCTGCCCGACCTGTCGGAATCGCTCGGCGTGTTCATTCCGCTGATCGTGGTTAACTGTATTATCATGGGCCGGGTGGAAGCCTGGGCCAGCAAGCAGCCGCCCCATTTCGCGGTAGCCGACGCACTAGGCATGGGTCTCGGATATACCTGGGTACTGGTCGGCATCGGCGCTGTGCGCGAACTGCTGGGCAACGGCACCCTCCTGGATTTCCAGATCATGCCGCAAAGTTTCGAGCCTATCCTGTTCTTTACCCTGCCGCCCGGCGGCTTCATGGTTTTCGCCTTCTTCATCTCGTTCAACATCTGGCTGAAGAAAGTTACGGGAACCAAAGCCGGCAATACCATCGTATCGGAGAGCGTATGAACCTGATCTCAATATTCCTGAGCGCCATGCTCATCGACAATATCGTGCTCATGCGCTTCCTGGCGCTCTGCCCCTTCATCGGCATGTCGGTGGATCCGGGCAAGAGCATCGGCATGGGCCTGGCCGTTACCTTCGTTACCGTAATGGCTACCGTGGTAACCTATCCGCTGTACATCTTCGTGCTGCAGCCGCTGAACCTTACCTTCCTGCAGATTCTGGTATTCATTCTGGTAATCGCCAGTCTGGTACAGCTGGTGGAATTCTATCTTAAAAAGAAGGTTCCCAGCCTGTACGCCTCGATGGGTATCTTCCTGCCGCTGATTACCACCAACTGCGCCATCCTGGCAGTAACCTTTGATAACATTTCCAAAGGCTTTAACCTGATCGAGGCTGTGGTGTACGCGCTGGGTGTGGCCATGGGTCTGCTGGTTTCGCTCTTGCTGCTGGCCGGCATCCGCGCCCGCATAAAGGCCGCGCCGCTGCCCAAGTTCATGCAGGGTACTCCTATCCTGTTTGTCGCCACCAGTTTGCTGGCCGTTGCCTTCATGGGCTTCTCCGGCCTGATCAAATAAGGGAGACAGAACATGAGTACCATTTTAATAACCATCGGCTTCTCGCTGGCGCTGGCCTTTATTCTGGGTATTACCCTGGGCTACTTTAAAGAGAAGTTCAATGTAGAGAAAGATCCGAAGGTAGAAGCCGTCGAGAACAGCCTACCCGGTGTAAACTGCGGCGCCTGCGGCTATCCCGGCTGTCCCGGTTATGCCGAGGCTGTAGCCAAGGGTGAAGCCCCGGTAAATAAATGCGCCCCCGGCGGCAAGGCTGTCGCCGACGCACTGGCCGCCCTCATGGGCGTTACGGCCAGCGCTGTAGACGTAGTAGCCGTACTGGCCTGCCAGGGCACCAAAGACAAGGCCGGCGTAAAGGGCGACTACGTCGGCGTAGAAACCTGCCGCGCCGCCAAACTGTCCGCCGGCGGCACCAAACTGTGCGCCTGGGGCTGTATGGGCTTTGGTGACTGCGTTACAGTCTGCCAGTTCGACGCCATCAAGATCGGCGAAGACGGGCTGCCGCATGTAGACTACGCCAAGTGCACCGGCTGCGGCCTGTGCATCAAGGAATGCCCAAACCAGCTGCTGCATGCCGTTCCGCGCGACCGCGTCGGTTCCATGGTTATCTGCAGCAACCGTGCCGTAGTAAAAGCCAGCGTTATGAAAAATTGCAAAGTCGGCTGCATCAAGTGCGGCATGTGCGTAAAAGCCTGCCCGGAACAATGCATTACCATGGTAAACGGCATTCCGGTTACCGATTATGAAAAATGTACCTCCTGCGGCCTGTGCGTGGAGAAATGCCCTACCAAGTGCTACCACATGCTGGAAAACATTACTGGCGCAAAGCGCAAGGCAGTGGTCGAAGCGTAAGCAGCTGAAGAAAAATTATAAAGGGGGCGGCCATCCGGAAGATGACCGCCCCCTTTTTCAGCCGGAAATCGAAGCTGCAGCTAAAAACTGCGTTCACTGAGCCATCGCTCGAACTCCGCTGAAAAACTCTTTCCAACCGGAATATTCTTCTCGCCGATCCGGATCAGGCCGGAATCGACATAATCAATGGCATCCAGATTCACCATCCAGGATTTATGGACGCGCATGAACACATCAGAAGGAAAGAACGTTTCTAAATCCTTTAAAGTACGCTGAACAATGAATTTACGGCCTTGCGTATACACTTCGACGTAATTGCCAAGAGAGCGTATAAAGCGTATATCCTGCATCTGAATACGATACTCTATCTTGTTCTCGCGTACAAAAAGGATCTTGCCAGAAGAACCTCCGTTAGCGGATGATACGGACGGTTTTTCACCATCTGCCTTTGTGATTCCCGCGGACCGGGTTATCCGGAACTGATCCCTTAAAAATAACCCTGCAAGGCAAACCAGAATCACGACCAAGACCAGAAAGATACTGCCGAAATACGACCCCGGCTCAGGGAACAAGTAGTAATACCACCAGGCAAAAATCCGGTCAGTTGCGATAACCAGAATAATAGTGGCTATCAGGTAGTTCTGCCACTGTTTCCTGCGCAAAAATCGCACATAGAAAAGAAATTGCGGGTATACAAGCAAGGGGAGAGGCAGCAGCAGCGCAGCGGAAAGACGTAGACCGAACGCAGCAGATTCCCGATGCCAGGCCGGAACGAATATGGAAATAAAAAGCAGCGAGGCGACCAGGCCATGCCTCAAGGCAGCTTTTCCCAGCGCAACCAGGACAGAGTGCTTCATGGGCGGGATTTGGTCATATAACGATGATTCAACGCTGGCCATAAAGCAGATAGTATAGTGTTTTCCCAACTAATCCTAGTTCTTTAATCCGCCAAAATGCAGCATATATCACTTTTATAGCAGCGTTCGTCATATTTAGCGGCACACGCTGCATAACTACGTTATTGTTCCCACCTGCAAGGAGTAAAACACGCAATGGACAGGACAATAAAGGCAATTATCCTTTTTGCCGCACTGCTTCTCATCTACACCAGACCGGCTGTCCGTGCCGAAGACCGACCGCCCGTCGACAAGATCGACCAGATCATGAAAGACTGTAATATTCCCGGAGCTGCTCTGGTGGTTTTTTCCGCCAATGAAATACTCAGCCATCAAGCTCTGGGCTGGGCGGATTACGATAGGCAAATTCCTGTTACCGACCAAACCGCCTTCCGTGTCGCGTCAATCACCAAGAGTTTCACAGCTCTTGGATTACTGCTCCTGGCAGAGCAAGGATATCTTTCACTCAATACCAAGGTATCCGATATTGCTCCGGAGGTTGAAATAAAAAATCCCTGGCAGAATAGCAAGCCAGTAAGAATCGTTCACTTATTGGAACATTCGGCGGGTTTTAATGAACTGCATTTCAATGACACCATAGTCGAAGATCCATTCTATCCGCCACTCAGCAGCGCCATAGAGAAAGGTACAAACAGCCGAAGGCTCCGCTGGCCTCCAGGTACATTGATCAGCTACAGCAGCTCCGGCTATGCCTTGGCCGGCTATCTGATGGAAAAGGTAACAGGCAGATCCTATGAAGAGTTGGTAGGCAATCTTGTCCTGAATCCCCTTGGGATGAACTCTTCCGGATTTAAGAAGTTCAAGTTTGACAACAGGCTCATGGCGCTCGGCTATTCGGGGATCTTTGCTGCACAGCCATGGCTAGAGTATTATGCAAGACCGGCAGGCTCGCTCATATGTACCGCAGGTGATCTTGCCAGCTTCGGACAGATGCTGTTGCGGGACGCTACCGGAAACAAGCCATCGTCCGTTCCAGACCCGCCCTTCCCGAGTTGCGTGCTGGCACTAATGCGGGATGGCGAAAGCACCGGTAAAAACCTGCCTCTTACGGGCGGCCTGGGTCTGGGCAAATCGGAGTATCGAGGCTTTATCTGGTACGGACACAAAGGCGCTGATCTGGGAGGCTATACCGCCGTTTTCGGGTTTTCGCCGGAACTGGATCGAGGCTACGTGTTGCTGACCAATTATTATGATCTGGATTTTCAGACCGGCATAGTCAAACTGGAAAATCTGGTCAGGGATTTCATTGTTGCAAATTCGACAGCGCAACCTCGGCAGCCGGCACCAGAGCAGCCGGTCGCAGCTTCACAGCTTGCAATATATACCGGCTATTACCAATGGCAGAATCCACCCCAGAAACTAGTCGGATGGCTTGATTCACGGCTAAGCAGCTATGAGGTGCAGCTCGCCCCGGACGGGAAGCTTACACTGCGCGAAAGCGGCTCGGAGAAAACAAGACTCCTCATTCCAACTGCCAGCGGAATGTTCCGGTTCGAAAACCGAATATATCCTACGGTACGGATCGATCCAGCCGCAGGTACGCTGGAAATTGGAACAGAACAATATGCCAGAAAAATCCGGCTTATTACCATAATTCTGAATCTCCTACTGTTTGCTGCTTTATTGCTGCCGCTTACCCTGCTTCCGGTTTATCCCGTCCTGCTGCTTGTTCGTGGCTGCGTGTGGATCAAAAACCTTGTTTTACGAAAAAAGCATCGGGTAACCGCACCGACCGGGAGGAAAGCGCTCCCGCTCCGGTTGAGTGTTTCCTTTCTGTCCAGTCTGCTGCTGTGGGGTTCTTTGGGATTGTTGGCTACCCAACCAATGCTAAATTGGGGGCAGCCCACCTTACGGACCGTGCAATTTTTCTTCACGTCGCTCCTCTACGCCGCGACCTGCCTATTTTTGGCGGCAATTTCTATAAAAGCGCTGTATCTCCGTTTTTCATCGACAAAGGTAGTGGACCACCAAGCCCCAGATTCGTGCATACAGGAAATCTATACAAACGCTGTAATTCTGGCTCAATTTACGGGAATGCTTTTTCTGGGATACCATGGCATTATCGGACTTCAGCTCTGGCAATATTAAGCGTCGGGTCAGGCTGGCCAAGGCTTGCATATCGATTTCCCTGATAAGGAGAACTGGCGAATGCATCTTATTTCTGGAAACCAGACAAAACTGCGCGGATTCTTTCCCGACTATACTTGGAATTTTGTCGCTGACTCCATCCTGGAAGGATGTATGGGAAAGATTCTGGCAGACAACCCGGACTCGCCGTCGACGCTTATATTGACCATACCGCAACACAAACTCTTTATTGTCGGAGGTGAGGCTGACACCTCTTCAGCACACATGTTTCTTTCCACGCTCCCGAATTTTTCCACAATCATTCCCGGAAAACAAGCTTGGGTCCAAGTATTGAATGAGCTGCATAAAGGAAAGATATTTCCCAAAAAACGATACGCATACGAAAGCGACCAGCTACAGGAGGCAAGACTGGAAGCAATCATAGCAGAATTGCCGCAAGGGTTTACGCTTGAGCAGATTGACACAGCCCGTGCCAGACAGATCATGCAGGAACACTCGGATCTCACTGAGGACCAGTTTTTCGGTTTCAAAACACCTGACGATTTTATGCGGCGCGGTTTCGGATTTTGTGCGATGGATGGAAATCGGATCGTCTGCATAGCGGCTACCGGAGCGGTTTGTTCAAATGGAATGGAAATCCAGATAAATACCCACAAACGTTTCCGGGGCCTGGGATTAGCTACAGCCACCGGTGCGGCCTTGATACTCGAAAGCCTGCAGCGGAACATAGCACCAAATTGGGATGCCGCTACAAAGAAATCAGCAGGCCTCGCCCAGAAACTCGGCTATGTGCCCAAGGGAACATATTATACATATCTATACACAGGATCCCGTTTTTGGATCGGATTGCGTAATTTCCTGCGGAGAGTGCGAGGCAAGAAAGGAGACTGAAAACTGTAGCACAAGTATCTGCAAGCGCAGCATCCCAGCCCGCAGCCAGGGGAACTTTCTCCTGCCAGGCTTCCGCTTTACCTGTTATCATACAAACAATGGCATACTTATATGCTTAACACAAATAAAAATGCCTATATCTTTTATTAATAATTATTATCATTAAACATGCTTATTCTACAATTTTTAAGAGCCATCAAATTTCTACGATATGTTCTTCAGTAACATTAAAACCGTTATTTTTGTATAAATGGTAAGCTCTCATTTCAGTTTCCGTTCCAAGAGTTAGAGTTTTGCAATTGTTTTCTAATGCAATATTCTTAATTCTGTTAAGCATTGCTTTGCCAAGTTTACGATTTTGGTATTCCGGTAAAATGCACATACAACTGATATGATAATTATCTTCAAGATATGGCAACACAAGTGCAAATCCAATTGTTTTGTCATTGAGTTTATATATAAAAGAAGCGGGACAGGCAAGAACTTCCGGGAAGCCAAGTTCTTCATTGAAATATCTTCTTCTCTCATTATCATTTTGCAGCTTAAAGAACTTTGCATCTCCAATACTGAAAGCTTTGAAATAACAATCAAAAAGAAGGTCAGATTCTACACTGCTGATTGGTTTTACAGCAATATCCTCTATCAAATTTTTATCATTATAATTTGCTTGATCAAGTGTACAGATCATCTCAACATATTTGAATTTCGTCATTCTTCACTCCTTCACCTTTAATCTTATCATGGCTGACAGGAACTGTCATATAAGAATTTTTCGGTTTGCATCGAACTGCGGCTTTTGCCCCGAACTACGACCATTCTCCTATCCCGAGCAAATAATCCAACCATATTTTTCGGCAACGCCGACAAGTTATTATTTTAATGCTCATATACTTCCGCTGTCAAGCATTGATTGGCCGATTATAATAGAACTTAAGACATAGCTCACCTATGTTGTTATTTAAACATCTATTTTGAAGTGTGTTCCTATAGCTATATGGAATCTACAATGGGGCCATGTTTGGATTTCTTTTTAACCAAAATTCTGTTGCCGAGAAGGTGATGTTAGGGCGATCTTTCCCTTACTTGAGGGCTTTTTCTGCCACACCTCATAACGACGGTCGGGTCGCCATTGCATCTCCTCGGAGCGGCAGCAATACGTGCTGACAGTCGCAGCGGTATCAGGATTTCAGCGCGCACGACGCGAGTGTGGCCGCTCCTGCGGGGTTTTCGCTTTGCCCCTTTCCCGAAGGCAGGCCATCCTCGATGCAGTCTATCATATGGCTTACACAGTTGCAGCGCAGCCGGTACCAGCTGTAGGTGCCGCGTTTTTCGTCACTCACCAGGCCGACCTTTTTAAGCACTGCAAGATGTTTTGATACCGTTGTAAGGTCGGCACCGATGGCCTCGCGCAATTCACCTACGTGGCAGCTCCTGGCCTCCAGCATTTCCATAATCAGCAGACGGGATGGATGCGCCAGCGCTTTCAGCAAGCCTGCCCGTCGTTGCAGGCGCTCCGTGTCCTGTTCAGTCATGGTGTCTCCGATCAATGAATTGCCCGAGCTCTACCGGGAATCTGTTAGATTGCGGTTAAAACAAAGCTGCCTCGTTGACATTGTTGGCAATATCGCCAACAATAGTAGTGTTCATTGTTTGAACTGTCAACCGCACCACGAAAGGACAAAAGATGAGCGACACGCAAAAACCGGCGATCAGTTTCTTCGCCAAATACCTATCCCTTTGGGTAGCCCTGTGCATCGGCCTTGGGGTTGCTATCGGCCACTTCCTGCCGGGAGTACCGGCCTTCCTCAGCCGCTTCGAGTATGCCAAGGTTTCAATTCCGGTTGCCATACTCATCTGGCTGATGATCTACCCCATGATGCTGAAGGTCGATTTCGGCAGCATAAAAAATGCCGGCCGCAAACCCAAGGGACTTATCATCACCCTGGTGGTAAACTGGCTTATAAAGCCCTTTACCATGTACCTGATTGCCGCCTTCTTTCTTAAAGTGGTATTCAAGGCACTTATTCCCGAAGCTCTGGCCAGCGAATATCTGGCCGGCGCAGTACTGCTCGGCGCTGCGCCCTGTACGGCCATGGTTTTTGTCTGGTCCTACCTCTCTGATGGTGATGCCGGCTATACTGTTGTACAGGTAGCCATCAACGACCTGATCATCCTGTTTGCATTCACCCCTATCGTAGCCTTCCTGCTCGGCATCAGCGACGTACGTGTGCCGCTGGACACTCTGATTCTGTCTGTTGTGCTCTTTGTAGTAATTCCCCTGGGCTTCGGCGCGCTTACCCGTACCACCCTCATCCGCAAACGCGGGCTGGAGTGGTTCGAAAACAGTTTCGTAAAAAAGTTTGAGGGCATAACCGAAGGCGGACTGCTTTTAACCCTGGTCATCCTGTTTGCGTTTCAGGGTGATGTGATACTGCAGAATCCGCTGGCCATCCTGCTGATCGCCGTTCCATTAATCCTGCAAACCTACTTTATCTTCTTCGTAGGCTATGGCTGGGCAAAAATTTGGAAAGTGCCTTACCAGGTGGCAGCACCGGCCGGCATGATCGGGGCGTCAAACTTCTTCGAGCTGGCAGTTGCAGTGGCCATCAGCCTGTTTGGACTGGCTTCAGGAGCCGCCCTGGCTACCGTAGTCGGCGTACTGGTTGAAGTTCCGGTAATGCTGTCACTGGTGCGCATCGCCCGGGCTACCCGTAAAAAATTCCCGGAGGCGGCTTGACTCTGGCAGCGGTGGCTCCTACTATTCCTGTACTGCCGCCCGACTTGCTGTGCTGGTTACCATTCCGGGCGGCGCAGTCTACAGAAAAGAAGGACGGCACGACCATGGCAATCGATACCCAGCTGGCAATTCTGCAAGCCCTCGGCGATGAAGCACGCTTACGCATCATGATGCTGTTATCCCATGGAGAGCTGCGTGTCGACGATCTGGTGCGTACGCTGGAACGCCCCCAATCCAGAATATCGCGGCATCTGGCTTATCTGAAAAACCTCGGCCTGGTAAAAGACCGCCGCCAATGGAATCAAGTGTTTTACGCTATTGATACCCACCAGCCGCTTATGCGCGATATGGTGCTGCCCTTTCTGGCCGCGTTTCTGGCCGGTTCAAAGACAATTGGCGGGGATTATCAGCGGCTGAATGAACTTGTTCAAACCAACCAGCAGGAAGCGTCAAACCCCGCCGCAGGAAACTGCATCCGGGTGCTGTTTGTCTGCCAGCATAATTCGATGCGCAGCCAGATGGCCGAAGCCTGGCTGAATCATGTTGGCAAGCCACACTTTCAGGCCGAAAGCGCCGGCACCTATCCATCTACTATAGATCCGCTGGTAGTACGGCTTATGAAGGAAACCGGTCTGGATATCACTCTCCACCGAACTAAAAAATGCACCGACTTGCTGGCTGCCGGGAAACAATACGACTATGTAATTACAGTCTGTGATGAATCGCAGGAGAACCCCTGCCCTGTATTCCCCGGCGAAAAGGACCGGCTGCACTGGCTG
>JAHIWF010000184.1 GCA_018815555.1 Spirochaetota bacterium
ACCCGGGTGGTGCTGTATGTGAGCCCCGAAAAACTGGCCGAGACTCTGGCTACCCTGCGCCGCGCCGGTTTTACCGATCCACTGGTGTCTGATAAATAGGGGGACAGTCCCCACCCATGGAGCTAATCGAGTTTTCTGGAGTCGTTGCGCCCCCCGTTGCCCAGCCGCCCGTGCGCAGGCTATAATCGCTACACTATGAAACAGATGAAACGCAGCACAACCTGCGGCGCGCTAAGCAGCGCCGATGTGGGCAAGACAGTGGTTCTGAACGGCTGGGTACACCGCAAGCGCGATCACGGCGGCATATCCTTCATCAATCTGCGCGATCGCTACGGGGTTACCCAGGTGGTAGTCGACGCTGATGCTGACGACAGCCTAAAAGCTGTCGTAGCCGAGCTGCGCAACGAGTTCTGCATCGCCATTCAGGGAAGCGTGCGGGCCAGACCGGACACCATGGTCAATAAGGACATGGCCACCGGCGCTATCGAAGTGGTCACCCAGAAGCTGGAAATCCTCACCCGCAGCGAAGTGCTGCCTTTTCAGATTGACGAAAATTCCGACGCCAAGGAAGAACTGCGCCTGAAGTACCGCTACCTGGACCTGCGCTCCGGCGGCATGCAGCGACGCCTGAAACTGCGTAACGATGTTGCCTTTGCAGTGCGCGAGCACATGATTTCCGAAGGTTTCTACGAAATAGAGACTCCGACTTTTATTAAAAGCACCCCGGAAGGCGCCCGCGACTATCTGGTGCCCAGCCGCCTGTATCCCGGCAAGTTCTACGCCCTGCCGCAGAGCCCGCAGCTGTACAAGCAGCTGCTGATGGTCTCCGGCTTTGACAAATACTTTCAGCTGGCCCGCTGTTACCGCGACGAGGATGCCCGCGGCGACCGCCAGCCGGAGTTTACCCAGATCGATATCGAGATGAGTTTCGTAGGGCGCGATGACGTGCTGGCTATGACCGAACGCCTGTTTAGTCACGTGTTCAAAAAAACCATGAACCTGGAGCTGCCCGCGCAGTTCCGCCGCATTACCTACGAGGACGCTCTGGAGCTGTACGGCAGCGACAAGCCCGACCTGCGCTACGAGATGCTGATGCAGGATTTTGGCCCCTATGTGGAGAAATCCGGTTTTCAGGCCTTCAAGGACGCGCTGGCCGAAGGCAAGGCCGAACAGCAGCGCCAGGCGGCCAACGGCGTTACCATTGCCGGCGGCGGTGTAAAAGCCTTGGTGGTGCCGGGCAAAGCCGATTATTCGCGCAAGCAGATCGAAGAACTAGAAGCGGCCGCCAAGATTTACAAAGCCAAAGGCATGGCCTGGATGAAAGTTAGCGCCGGCGCAGAGGGCAAAGCGGGGCTCGAGGGTGGTGCCAGCAAATTCTTTACCGAAAATGCCGCCGAACTTATCAGCGGCTTGGGTGCCAAGGTGGGCGACCTTATCCTGCTGGTGGCTGATGCTAAGCGCAGCATCGCCAACATCGCCCTGGGAGCGGTACGCAGCAAACTGGGCCGCGACCTCGGCTTCTGCGACCCCAAGCGCTTCGAGTTCGCCTGGATCGTCGACTTCCCCATGTTCGAGTACAACGAGGAAGCCCAGCGCTGGGATACCGCCCACCACATGTTCACCTGGCCGCAAGAGCAGTATCACGCCACCCTGGAAAGCGACCCGGGTTCGGTAAAGGGCGATCTGTACGACCTGGTGCTGAACGGTTTCGAGCTGGCTTCCGGTTCCATCCGTATTCACGACCCGGCCCTGCAGAAGCGCATTTTCAAGATCGTGGGCTTTGACGAGGCCGACGGTGAGAAGAAGTTCGGCTTCCTTACCGAGAGCTTCAAGTACGGTGCGCCGCCGCATGGTGGAATTGCCCCCGGTCTGGACCGTCTGGTCATGATCATGGCCGGCGAGACCTCCATAAAGGAAGTTATCGCCTTCCCCAAGAACTCGTTTGCGGTATCGCCAATGGACGAGGCCCCCAGCGAGGTGGACCAGCAGCAGCTGGACGACCTGCACCTGAGCGTGCGCTATCCCGAGCAGCACTGAGGCCGGGAACGCTAGTTTACATGTTGACCACAAAAAACCGGCCGTCTGGCCGGTTTTTTTTAAGACTGCAGTATATTCGGTGGCGGGGTAGGTGCCTTACGGCCGGTATTCGGACGACCGGCAGTGTTTTACTATTCGCTGTCGGCTTTGCGCGCCAGATGGCGGATCAGCGGCCCGGTCTTCTCCATTATTAGCGGAAAGTCGGCGGGCAGCAGCAGCTCGGCCTCGCCGTCCATCTGCACCAGCAGTTTGCCCGAGTAAGCGATTTCCAGCCGGCTGGCACTGCAGAACAGTGCTTCCGGGAACTTGCGGTGTTCGCCGCGGGTAATGGGGTCTTTCAGCTGCAGTTTGCGCAATAAGGGCATCTGGCGGATGGCGCACACATTATCGCTGTCCGGCAGAATCGGCTTGTTAGCTCCGTAGGTACGCCGGCCGCTGACACCCATGGCACAGAGCAGAAACTGTCCCTGCCAGGCGTTCTGCTGCTTCCGGTCAGCCGTAATAGTCATGTCCAGCACCGGATATACCCGGTCATAGAAAATTGAGGCCACATCCACCCACATTTTGTAGGAATTGCCTGGCAGTTTGCTCTTCAGTTCGTTGGTTTTGTGGGTAACATAGGCATCCAGGCCAATGCTGGCGATATTGAAGGCCGACCAGAACCCGTCGCGGGCCCGCTTGCTGGCCGGACCGCCGGAGGCCGGAAACACCCGCAAAGCCGATTGTTCGGCGATGCTGCCCTTGCCGCTAAGCCGGCTCAGTGAGTCGCGCAGCTGTCGCCCATCGCTGCCGTCGTTTCCGGTGCCCATTGGCAGACGCAGAACACAGACCCGTCGGCGGAATTCATCGTCAACCCGGGATAGCTGGTCCAGAAATTCCAGACTGGTGCCGTCACCGCTGGCAATGATCACCAGATACTGGGTGTCCTGATGCAGGGCGGCAATTTCGGCCAGCTCGTCGGCCATGCGTCCGGCATGTTTGGCTTCCATGGTAAGCAGCAGGCGGGTGCTGAACTGGCTGTGTGCAGCCGGCGGCAGCGCCATGGCCTCGTTACGGCAAGCCGCCAGGTCGCGAAAAGCCTGCTGCAGGCGGGTTTTATGCGTAAAACCGCCGGCCCGCGGATTGATGATTACCACTGTTTCCAGTGGCCCGGTATCGAACAGCGTACACCTGGCTGTCAGCTCGAACAGCCCCTCGGCAAAATCTTCGTATATCATGGTAGCTTTAGTGTAGCTTCTAAATACCAATTTGACCAGAGCAATCCGGCCTTACCCTGTCTGCCGCTGCGGCGCCTAAAGGTATACCACCTCGTGTTCCACTTGTGCGGCCTTGCGCAGCATGGCAGAAACTCCGCAATATTTATCCTGGCTCAGGTTAATGGCCTTCTCCACATTAGCCGGATTCAGGCCGTCGGATTGTTTGAACTCGTAAATCAGTTTTATGCGGTCGTAGACCTTCGGATGGTCATCAGTAAGATTGCCCTCTACCCGGATGTTGAACCAGCTGAGCGGTTCACGCATTTTTTTTAAGAGTGACACCACGTCCATGCCGGAGCAGCCGGCCAGGGCGGTAAGAATCAGCGGTTTGGGGCGCGGCCCGGAATCTTCGCCGCCGAATTCGGTGTCGGCGTCTAGTGGAATGCTGTGTCCGTTTACCTTGGCTTCAAAGGCCATGTTGCCCGTCCAGGAGCAGCTTATTTCGTGCATGAGTAACCTCCGTATGCCTTCAATATACTGGCGTAGCCCGGCTCCGGCAACTTTCAATCCGGCTGGTAGCGCGGAAAGAGCAGGGTGCAGCGGGTACCGTTGTTCTGCTCCAGCCGGAAGCTGCCGTCCAGCTGACCGGCCAGGCCTTCTACCAGTTCCAGGCCGAAGCCTGCTCCGGCTGGCTGTTTCCGCCCATCTCCGGTTAGCGCTGCCCCACCATCATCAGCGATTTCGATGCGGACTTCCTTCTCGTCGGCGGTGGCGCGTACCAGCAATGCCCCTTCCGGCCGGTCGGCAAATGCATATTTCATGGCATTGGTTATCAGCTCATTGACGATGATGCCCACCGGCATCAGCTGTCGGCTGCCCAGTTCAATATTTTGCAGTTCTTTAGTCACCGTAATGTGGCCGGCTTGCGGGAAAATGGACACGATTTCGTCCACCAGCGGCCCCAGATAGCGGTCGCAGGGCAGGCAGGCCCAGGCCTGGTTTAAGTAAAGTTTATCATAGAGTACTGCCATGCTGGTTATGCGGCCTTCGGCTTCGGAGAGAACTGCCTGCGCGGCCGGTTCGTCAGTCGAGGCCGACTGCAGGGACAGCAGACTGCGCATGATATTCATGTTGTTTTTTATGCGGTGGTGCACCTCTACCAACAAGAGCCGGTTCTCCTCCAGCAGTAGGGTATTCTGGTGGTTCAGTTCGGTCAGTTCCAGGTAGGGACGCTGGTCCTGGGCGATGAACAGGCTGCCTTCCAGCTCGTCCAGACGGTTGAACAGCGGAATAAGCTGCAGCTGCAGGGGAATCTTTAGCCCGGCGGCCGTAAGCAAATCCGCCTGGCCCTGCTCAGGGCAGGGGCGTGTATCGCCAGTCGCGGCCAGCAACTGGTCAACAGGTCTGCCATGGAGTATGTTCTGCACGGTCAGCTTTGGGCAATCGGCCCGCGTGTAGGCGGACAGGCGGTGAAAAGCCTCATTGGTCTCCAGCAGGCTGCCATCCGGCCGGACAAGCAAGATCAATTCCTGAACATTGGAGGCTACCGCGCGCGATGCAAAGGAAATACTCAAGCCGAGGAAGTCGTAGCGCAATAAGGCGATCCACATGCCGGCTACCCAGATGATGTGGGGGGCAAAGGTAAGGCCGGGGAAATGGATCGATTGCTTAAGGATGAGTGAATAATAGATAGCACTGAACAGGAATGAGCTGAAGATTGATGCTAGTAAGACCAACGCCTGACGGCGTAGGCGTTTCAGGGTTTGGCGGTGCCAATACAAAAGAAGTATAAGGATTTCCAAGGTGGCGAAGACAGCGAAAATCGCCATATTGGCGTATTGTATCCATGGTTCCGGCATCGAGGTGGCGTACCAGCCAAAGGGGCCAAGCTCGAAGCTGCCAAAAAAATAGCGCCCGGACAGCACATAGGCGGAGTATATGAACGTTGGCAGATAGGCCAGTACCCTGAAAATCGGGTAGCGGCATTTCTCACCGCAATACACTAAATGAAAGTGCATAAAGAGACCTATGCTGATGTAGGTTGCTATAAGATAGAAACGGTTCCAGAACAGGCAGCCGGCCAGATCCTGGGCTTCGTGCTGCAGCATGGCAAAAAAGGCCATCAGTGCGTTGTTTACGCACAAGAGCAGGAATACCCGGTTAAGCTTGGCCCCGGGATTGCGGCGCAGGCCATTTATGCCGAAATAGAGGAAGAGTGCGGCATACAGGCATGAGATAAGTGCGGCCATTTTCATGTAGCAACCCCGGGATCAGGGAGCTGCGTTTGCAATTCCCTGGGTAACTTTATGTATTTCCGGAGGATCGAAGTTGTGGGGCAAAGGTGTACAAGCGGGGATTACTCTGGATAGGGGTATTTTCAGCTTGATTTGTTTGGCTGTCAAGCTGTTTTTGTATACAGTCCGGCAGATAAGGAGCCAGGACTTGCGGCAGTGTTGCCAAAACAGTTTGTCCGACCAGACAAGTCTAGAAAATATACAGCCGGGTAGCTTATAGTAGGCATATGAAACATTTCCTGCATTATCTGTGGACCCTGCCGCAAAATCTGCTTGGGCTGCTTCTGGCCTGGCGCTACGAACGATGCGCTCAGTTGCTTTGTGTACAGCGCTCGGCTCGTTTCCCGCAGGTGCGCATAGTGACCCTCGATGCTGCGGTGGACTTTTCCGCAATTTCACTGGGGCATTATATTATCATCAGCGACAGCTACAAGGACAGGCAGCGCATTATCAGGCACGAGGAAGGCCATTGCGTACAGTCCGACTGGCTGGGCCCGCTGTACCTGCTGGCGGTTGGTCTGCCTTCGATTGTAATGTTCCTGATGTCCGGGTATAACCGCCGTCATGGCGACGGCCGTTTTGCCGACCGCTACTACCAGCGCTGGCCGGAAAATCAGGCTGACCGGCTGGGCGGAGTAATTCGCGGCTGACTCGGGCTGCCGCCGCCGCTACCTGTACCTGACCCCCCGCGGGAGATTTTTCATCCCTGCTGGCACACCCCGTGCTATACTGTCCGCATTCGCAGGCTCGTGCTGGCCGCCGGCGGAAATACATAACAAGGAAACTGAGCCATGGAACATTTTCCGCGCTGGAAGAGTCTGGTGTACGCAAACGGGCATTTCGGGTTTTCCATCCTGGACAACCTGTACGGGGTGTATCTGGTATTCTTCCTGATACCGCCAGCCGAAAGCGGCATGAGCGAGCTGGTAAACAACCGGCCGCTGTTTCTGGGCATTACGCTTATCGGCATCATTAACCTGTTCGGCCGGGTGGTCGATTCACTGGCTGATCCCTTTATTGCCTGGTGGAGCGACAATGCGCGCTACAAGCTGGGGCGGCGGAAATTTTTTATGCTCTCAGGTGCCCTGCCTTTTGCGCTCAGCGCGGTGCTGTTGTTTTTTCCGCCGACAGCCTCGGTAAGCGGCCTTAATGCCTGGTATGTAGCCCTTATGCTGGGTGTTTTCTTTTTTCTGTATACCTATTATATGGCGCCGAACCTGGCGCTGATACCCGAACTGAGCCGAAGTATCGGCGAACGCATCAATCTTACAGTAGCCCAGGCTGTCTTCAGTCTGCTGGGTGCGGTGCTGGTCATGATAGGCTTTCCACTGCTCTGGCAGTTGTTTCAAAACGGCGGATTTAGCACGGGCCGCAGTTTTCAGCTTGCCGTAGTGGTACTCGGTATTGCCGCCGCTGTTTCCATGCTGGCAGCGGCCCTGCCGGTAAACGAGAAACGCTATTCCCGCAGTGCGCCGGCCGATACCGGCCTGCTCGAGTCAATAAAACTTACTATCCGCAACCGCCGCTTTATTACCTACATGATAGGCATCATCCTGTACTGGTTTTCATTTAACATGGTGCGGGCGATTATTGCCTATTATCCGGTGGTGCTGCTGGGACGTGATTCCTCATTTCAGACCATACTGATGGCAGCACTTTTCGGGGTGGCTTTTGCGGTGTTCTTTTTTCTGCCGCTGCTGTCGCGCCGCTACAACAACAAACAGCTGATAGTGGCGGGTATGGCCAGCTTTGCCGCCCTGTTGCCGCTTACCGCCCTTATTCCGCTGGCCGGTGCCCATGCCGCGACGCTGGCTATCGGGCAGCTGGCCCTGATGGGTTTCCCGGTAGCCATACTGCTGGTAATTCCCAATGCCATGGTCAGCGACCTGAGCGAGCTGGATGGCTACCAGTCCGGCCGCAACCGCGAGGCCATGTTTTTCGGCACTCAGGGTTTGTTTATGAAAATTAACTATGGTATAGCCCTGGCCATAACCGCCAGCCTGTTCGCCTTTTTCGGCAAGGATGCCGCCAGACCTCTGGGTGTTATCATCAGCGGACCGGTGAGTGCCCTGTTCATACTGGCCGGCCTGATAGTATTTCTTAAATATCCGCAGGCCCAGATACAGCGCGAACTGGCGGAATATCGAGAGAAGGTGTAAAGATGCAACGGCTGTCGGAGCAGGGGGCGGCCCGGGCAGGCTTCAGCTGGAACCAGGCTGCAGCAGCCTGCAGGGTTCCAGAATGAAACCGCAGCGTATCGGCCTTGTAGGTGCCGGCGACCGCGGCACCATCTATGCAAAACGTCTGCTCAGTCATAGCCCCCGGGCTCGGCTGGTCGCTGTAGCCGATCCGGACCCGGCCCATCGGCAGGCAGCAGTGCGTAATTTCTCGCTGGCAGAGTCAGACTGCCATGCTTCGGCCGCAGCCTTGCTGGAAGCGCAGCCGGAGCTGGATGCCCTGATTATTGCCAGCCCGGACCAGAGCCATTTGCAGGCGGCCTTGCCGGCCCTCGAACGCGGCTTGCATGTGCTGCTGGAAAAACCGATGGTCTGCGCCGAGGAAGACCTGGACTCTTTGTTGGCCGCTGTCGGGCGGGCCGAAGCGCTCGGGGGCAGCCTGACTGTCTGCCACGTGCTGCGCTACAGTCCCTTTTTTCTGGAAGTCAAGCGCTTGGTAGATTCCGGCATACTGGGTGAAGTCCGCAGCCTGTATCATGCCGAAAATGTTGCCTGGTACCACTACGCCCACTCCTATGTGCGCGGCAACTGGGGCAACAGTAAACGTTCTTCGCCCTTTGTTCTGGCCAAAAGCAGCCACGATCTGGACCTGATCTGCTGGCTGCTGGGTGAAAGGCCGACCGGCATTTTTAGCCGCTGTGGGCGTTCGGTTTTTTTGCCGGCAAACAGGCCGTCCGGCGCGCCGGCCCGCTGCACTGACGGCTGCTCGCTGGCGGACAGCTGCATATATGAAGCACGCAAGACCTATCTGTACGGCCAGCCGCTAAAACAGGCCCTGTCCGGGGCGGGCGGCCTGGTGGGCCTGGCGGCCGGTTTGATGCTGGCCGCGCCGCGCTTAAGTCGGCTGATACCGGGCTTGTCAACATATTATTACTGGAAAGAGTGGCCCACCAGCACTATCAGCAGCGACCTGAGGCCGGCCGGCGTAGAACAAGCCCTGCGCGATGGGCCTTATGGCCGCTGTGTGTATGCCTGCGATAATGACCAGGCCGAGCATGTGGAATGCCTGCTAGATTTTCCGTCCGGTGCCGGTGCGGTATTCCGCTTGCACGGCCACAGTGCCAGAGAAGGCCGTACTCTGCGTATCGACGGCAGCCTGGGCAGTTTGCGTGCCCGCTTCGGCAGCGGCACTTGCATCGAAGTACAGCTGCATGGCGAATCCAGGCTACGCCGCTACCCCGTGGGCAGCGATTTTGTCGGACACGCCGCCGCCGACCGGGCTCTTGTCGATACCTTTCTGGACCTGCTCGACGGAGCGCCTTCAGCCAGCAGCGCACAGGAATCCGCGCTCAGTCATCGCCTGGCCTTTGCCGCAGTCCGTTCGGCAGCAAGCGGACTGCGGGTGGAGCTGTGAATGGCCGTACTGGCCGGCGCACAGCGGTGGAGTTGTGCGTAAGGCTCTCAGCAGCGTTTCAATAAGGTTTTGAAACAAAAAGAACATTCGAGCAAAAAGTACTTGACCTTTTCACAAAACATGGTAATATAGCGCCTTTCCGCGTATTCCGTTCTTTTTCACTCCAATTTGTTTCTTCTCACACTGTTGCCGGAACAGAACTGGCCGGCATTCCCGCTGTTATGCAGCTTCGGGAACTTTCGTCTTTCAGGAACATACAAGGAACAACATGACAAAACGCGCCTTTTTCTTGCGCTATGCCCGCGATCAACGTTGGCTGCTGACCGCTCTTACCCTGCTTACACTGACTGCAACTCTGGCCACGCTTGTTACTCCCCAGTTGGTGCGCCGCTTTCTGGATGCTGCAGGCAGTGGAGCTCCTTTGTCCCGGCTGCTGGTCATTGCCGCTAGTTTTGCCGGAATCTCGCTGCTGGTGCAGGGGCTGAATTTGGTGCGCACCTATTTGGGCGAGCTGGTTGCCTGGCGGACCACTAATCGGCTGCGCGAGGACCTGGCCCGGCACTGCCTGCGCCTGGACATGAACTTTCACAAGACCCACAAACCCGGCGAACTGATGGAGCGCCTGGACAATGACGTAAACGAGACCCGCCGTTTTTTTTCGTCACTTTTCACCGAGCTGCTGGCAATCCTGCCGCTGTTTGCTGGTGTGGTCATTGCGCTTGCAATCGAAAACCGGATGCTCGGTCTGGCTGCCTTTATTTTGTCTTTAGCCACACTGTGGGCGTTCCCGGCCATCAATACCAAACGGGTGCCGCACATGCATTATGTCCGCGAGGTTCATGCCCTTTTGGCCGGCGACCAGCAGGAATGGCTGCAGGGGCGCGAGGATATTCAGGCTTCCAGTTCAGTGGATGTAATGATAAACCGGCTGCACCGGCGCTACAGTCAGCGTTATAAAGCTTCCCTGCGCCTGCTGCCCTACCACATGGGCTCCAATCTGCTGCCCGGACTGATTCTTTTTCTGCTGTACCTGCTGGCATATATTTTCAGTGCCGGGTTTCGTTCCTATGTATTGCCCGTCAGCAGTTTTGCCATGGTGCTCCTGTACATAGGCAAGCTGCAGCTGCCGCTGGAAGTAATGCAGCACAGTTTTACCTGGATTGCGGCGGCCCAGGCAGCCTTCGACCGCATAACCCTGTTGCTGGACGAGAAGCCGGTATTACACCAGGGTAGCGCCCGCCTGCAGCCGGAGGCCGGGCTGGGCCTGAGCTGCGAGCAGCTTGGTTTCGCTTATGACGACCAGACGGTTCTGCATGATATTTCCTTTACGCTGCAGCCGGGCGAACAGCTCGGCCTGCTTGGTCGTACCGGCAGCGGCAAGACTACCTTAACCCGCTTAATTATGCATTTGTACGAACCGGGCAGCGGCAGTATCTATCTGGATGACGGCAGTAAGCGCTTCCGGCCGCAGGAGCTGGCTCCCGACTGCCTTAACTCTCTGTGCGCGATGGTCACCCAGGAAGTAGAACTGCTGAATGCAAGCATCCGCGATAATCTGACAATGTATAATAAAAATATAAGTGACCAGGCGGTTTTGCAGGCGATTGATTCTGTTTCCATGAGCGACTGGCTGGAACGCCAGCCCAAAGGGCTGGATTCCAGGCTTACCGGCACCAGTGGTCTGTCGGCCGGCGAGGCTCAGTTGCTGTCGCTGGCCAGAATCTTCCTGCGCAATCCGTCCCTGGTCATCATGGATGAAGCTTCCTCACGCCTGGATCTGGCAACTGAACGCAAGATGCAGCTGGCAGTGCAGCGGCTGCTGCACCGGCGCACAGCCATAATAATCGCCCACCGGCTGGATACGGTGCAGCATGTGGACCGTCTGCTGATACTGGATCAGGGCCGGATTATCGAACAGGGCAGTCGCGCCGCCTTGCTGGCCGACAGCGGCAGCCGCTTTAACCATCTACTAAAAACCGGTCTGGCGGAGGTACTGGCATGAATACACTGTCATATCATCGAAAACTGCTTCGCTCTTTCCCCGGAGCTGTTACTGCCCTGTTTGCTTCTACCCAGCTGGAGATTGTAGTAAGCAGCCTGTCGGCGGGTTATATAATGCGCGGCTATATCAATCATCTAAACGGCTTGGAAATAAATGCCTTCGGCATTCAGCTCGCACTGTTGCTTTTGGTTGCTGTGTATCTGGTCAGTGTGGCCGGAGTGGGCAACTGGATGTACTGGAACATACGCTTGCAACGGCACGGTATGGCTCTGATCTGTCTGAACATAATGGAACGGATTTTTAAACGCCCCGGAGCGCTGCCCCTGCCGGACGATACCCAAAAAGGCCGGCCCATCAGCGAAGGGCAGTGCCTGAATACGCTCAGCCACGACACCATGACCATTCCGGGCATGATCAGCTTCCTGTTCGAAATGCTTGGTTTGTGTACATCGGGTCTGATCGCTTTCTGGATAATGCTGCGTATCAGCGCGCCGATTACCCTGCTGGTTTTTTTCCCACTTGCAGCGATTTTCCTGCTCCTTAACCGGCTTCGCAGCCGTATAGAACCACTTGAAGAGAAAGCCCGCCGTTCTGCCGGCGAGGTAAGTACCATGATCGCCGATATGTTCAACTGTATCCAGACCGTAAAAACTTCGGCGGCGGAGGAATATTTTATAGCCGAGTTTGAGCGCCGCAACGGCAGAAGACTGAAGGATGCCATCAAGGCAGAATTTTTGTTTACCATGCTGCGCGGCCTTAATTCCGGTCTGATGGAATTCGGCGCCGGCCTGATACTGCTGGCCTGCGCCTCGGCCATGTACCGGGGTACTTTCAGTACCGGCGATTTTATGCTGTTTACCGCCTATCTGTGGCCGGTTTTAGGCATTTTCCGTTGGGGCGGAATGTTCCTGGCCGAAGTCAAGCGCAACAATGTGGCCATCAAGCGCATGGAAGCTCTCATGCATCCGGAAAAACCCGGAGCGCCGGTACGTCACCGCGAACTTTCATTGCACTCTGTTCCGTCGCTGAGTCTGCATCTGGACCGGCGGCCCGACAGCGAACTGCGCGAGCTGGAAGTTTGTGCCTTGGCGTTCCGCTATACCAGGCACAAGCATGATCAGGAAGATCCTGATACCGGCATTGCTACTGCCGCTGCCGCCGGGCCAGAAACTGTTGCGCAGGATACAGCCCAACCCTTCGCTATCAGTGATATTTCCTTCCGCCTGTGCCGAGGCAGTCTGACCGTAATTACCGGCACAATAGGCAGCGGCAAATCTACTCTGGTTAAATGCTTGATTGGACTGCTGCCCACCGATAGCGGATCCATTTACTGGAACAGAAGTGAGGTTCCCCAAGGCTCAGATTTATCGCGTGACGATTTCTGGCAGGCGCCGCGCTGTGCCTACACCCCCCAGGTTCCGCGCCTGTTTTCCGAAACACTGCAGGAAAACATTCTGCTTGGAATGAATGAGCAGTCATGCGACCTGCAAACCGCCCTGAACCGGGCCTGTCTGGAGGCCGACCTGAAAGAAATGCCCGAAGGTCTGGCTACCCCGATTGGTCCGCGTGGCGTGCGCCTGTCCGGCGGTCAGGTTCAGCGTACCGCCGCCGCCCGCATGTTTGCCCGCGACGCCAGCCTGATGGTTCTGGATGACATCTCCAGCGCACTGGACGTGGAAACCGAGCAACAGTTGTGGGACCGCCTGCGCGCCGAAGGCGACGGCAAAACCTATCTGGTAGTCAGCCACCGCGAAGCCCTGCTGCGCCGGGCCGACCAGATCCTGCTGCTCGATAGCGGTCGCCTGGCTGATTCCGGTACTTTCAGTGACCTTGAAGCCCGCTCAGCCTTGTTCCGTAGCCTACTGCGAGAGCGAAGTGGGGCGGGAGACCTGCCACCTCCGCCGGAATTGCAAGCGCCGTCATTGAACTAAAAAAAAAGCGCTCGGCGCATGCTCCGGTTCGATTCCGTTATTCTCCCCATAAAAAAAGCCGCCTGGCGGCGGCTTGTAATGTGGAGAATATCGGAATCGAACCGACGACCTACTGATTGCGAACCAGTCGCTCTACCAACTGAGCTAATTCCCCGAATCTGCAGACATAATAGCGGGATTCGGGGGGCTGCGTCAAGTTATGGCCGTAGTGTCAGAATCAGAAAATATACTCATAAACTGGGATGAATAAACCTTCATCCAGAATCAGTGTATGAAACCTGTCTAGATAATCCAGGAACGCTTCCGAATCCCCTGCAGTCAGAGCAGATTCAAGCTCTGTCGTCATTTGATCAAGTTCGGCTGAGCTGTATGCTGTCCTGTCGATGATAGCTTCCAGAAATGCATATGGATTATTGCTGTCAGAGTACCAGCCAAAACGTACTACTTCATAGTTTTTATCTATATACGCTGTGGTTTGGAGGGTGTCCCAGTCAAGTTCCTGTAGGGTAACCGTGCCGATATTGGCATAACTTTCCCATTTAGCTTTCAGGTAGTCGGCAACCGCCTGATGATTGGTACTCGTGTTGTATATATAGGTAAAATCGAAACTTGATCCGCCCAGCAGCGTGGTTGCTTCCGAAACGCTCTCGCTTATCGCTGCGGAGGTGAACAAGCCATCTGTATAAAATACTGCCGGTAAGATGCGGTAGGCCGGTGGTTCTGCCCGGTCTCCCAGCAGATCCGCTCTGCTGATTCCGATAGAGAGTGCCCGGCGGATTTCTTTGGTCTTAAAATTTGAATGGACCAGGATACCATAGGTTCCATTTTTGGGCATCAGAATTGTTTCCTGGGCCGGCCCCAGCTCTGAGACTGTAACCTGTATGTCGTTAGCCGCGTTCATGAACAGCGGATGCACGGTGTAGGTTCCTTCGGGCACATTGCTAATTGTAATCCGGCCATATTTGTCACCCATATAATATTCCGGGGTCAAGCCTTCGATTTGCACCAGACTGTACAGCTCTATGTCCAGTGTTTCTACCATGATATCAAAATCCGGATATGTACCATCGTCCAGATGGTTCTTGAGATTTTCCGAATAAAGGTGAATTTTGACAGTTCCGGTTTTTACTTCGTCCTCACAGGCGCTTAGTAAAAAAAGAAATGGTAGTATCAGTATGAAGGCAGCTTTTTTCATGTGTTCACTCCTGAGTTAAGATTACATTGATCAGTACTACGACTTATGTGGCGTATTACATCACGCACGCTACACTTTAGTACCGTGAATCTTTCTTGTCAAACAATATCACCCAACTTCGCCCGGAACAGCGGCGTATATATCTGGCAGCCACAAAGCCGGCTGCTCAGGAACAGCACCAGCTCGGCTACCGGCCATACTGCTGCCGCTGGCCAAGTTTGCCTCTCCGGAGCTTGTAGATCCTTGCCCGCCGCCAGTTCGCGCAGGTACTCCGCTTTCAGTTCCCAGAAGGGCCGGCTAAAGCTTACCGACCGTGCAAAAGTCAGATGCGGACTGTAGCGTCGCTTTTCGGCCGGAAATCCAATGGCCGCCAAAGCTTTTTCGCTTGCATGATACAGCTTGACCAGTTCTTGCGGCATCTGCTTCAGCCCCATCCACAGCAGTGTGTTATGCCCGCGCGGGAAGCAGCCTGGTTCGCCCAGTTCCAGACTGAACGGCTGGCAGCCGCTGGCCGCAGCGGCCAGGGCTGCCTGTATGTCCGAAATGCGGTCCGCCGCTGTTTCTCCCAGAAAATTAAGCGTCAGGTGCAGGTTTTCAGGCGGCATGAAGCGACCGGCGGCCACTCTGGCTTCAAACCAGTGGCTGGCACACACCAGCTGCTGGCGAGCTGCGTCATTCAGCTCTATAGCGGTAAATAAACGTATCGTTTCCGGCCGGCTTTGCATGCACTGATCCTGCCAGCCAGCCGGAAAACTGTCAATACTTGTTTATACTTAGGCTGGAATAGTGCTACTCAACTTTATTTCAGCTGATTTTGTTTTTTCCTTGCCAAATGCAAGTTTGCCTTGTATTATATAGTATAATATATGACATTGGTTTAGTCATGCTTGTCGAATGTATAGATCTGCCTTTCCGGAGCCTTCGGGGCCGGAATAAGTGCCCGCGGTGCGGGACGCAGACAGCGTCGGCGGCAGTGTAAAGGATGATGCATATGAAAGAACTCCTCTTAAAACGCCCTGCGGCATTCGTGCGCTATCTGGCCGCCTGTTTTCTGCCGGTAGCTACCGACCTTATGTCGGCCTGGGCTTTTTCGCGGCTGATCGGCGCGGTGGAACTGGCCAGTATGGATTACTTCTGGCAGAACCTGCTGCTTGCTGTCTTGGTGGGTGTGGCCGGAATCGCCTTGTTTATTGTCTCCCGTTTTATGCGTATTGGTTTCATGCGCGACACCATTCTGGACGTGCGCATGAAAGCCTTCGACAAGATCCTTGGGCTGTCCAGTACGCAGTTCAACGCCAAATCCCGGGAGCTGTATATTTCCAATCTGGTAAATGACGTAAACCTCTTTGAACAGGATTTCTTCCTTAAACTGCTGAATGTAATATATTCCGGCGGCCGTTATATATTCGGCCTTGCCATTATTTTCTTCCTGGATCCCCTCTTTGCCCTGCTTACTGCTGCTGCTTCGTTTGTGTTATATTTCATTACCACCAGATTTGAGCGCCGTACCGTAAAGCTTAAGGAGAGCATCTCCGACGGCAACGAAGAGTTGACTGTGCAGTTTGCCAATACCTTCAACGGCCTGGAAGTGCTTAAGCTGAACCGGGTGGAAGACAAATTCCTGGAACGCAGTCTGCAGGCAATGGACCGCATCGAGCGTCGCAAGTTATATTTTTCGGTGTACACTGAAGGGCAGCGCGGGCTTGGCGGTTTTCTGTCCAATCTTATTTTTGTGGGCATGTTGATATATTTATTGCGGCTGGGCTTTAGCGGCCTTTCGTTAACCAGTCTGGCCCTGCTGCTGCAATTATCGGCCGGCTGCGTCATGCCTATCGGCTATGTTATTCCTTTGTTTAATGACTTGAAGGCAGCTATTAAAATTTACCATAAAATAACTGATCCGCTTGCTACGGGTAAGGAAAAAAGTACTGCTTTGGTGCCCTGCACCTTTGACTCCTGTATCGAAATGAAGGATCTGAGTGTGCGTTATGACGAACGCACGGTACTGCGCGAGCTGAATCTGCGTATCGAGAAAGGCTGTAAATATTTGCTTCGTGGTGCCAGCGGCGCCGGCAAATCCACCCTGCTTAAGGTGCTGGCCGGCATGGAGGAAAACTATACCGGAATACTTTCGCTTGACGGTGTGTCCTACACTCAGATTGACCAGCATTCGTTCAATCAGCGGTCGGCTTGCATTTATCAGGACGTGTTTTTGTTCGAGGACAGTCTGCGCAACAATATCAGCCTTTTTCAGTCCGCGCCGGATAGCGAATTGCTGGCAGTAGCACGGCAAGCCGGCCTTAACGAACTGCTCTCTGAGGGAAGTACTAGTCTGGACCGTCAGCTGGCTGAGAACGGCCGCGACCTTTCCGGTGGCCAGCGCCAACGCATCTCCATCGCCCGGGCTCTGTATAAAGGCGCGGATATCATTTTTGTAGACGAAGGAACAGCCAGCCTCAACGAAGAACTTGGTGCTTCGGTTGAACAGACCTTGTTGAATCTGGACGCTACCGTTATAGCAATATCGCACCGCTACTATCCGGGGGTTACCGAACGCTACGACTTCATTCTGGAACTGGTAAACGGTCGGGTCGTGCAATATAGCAGTGCTGAGTACTTCGAGAAGGAGGCAGTATGAAAAAGGCCATCCGCAAAGCATTGCCCTGGCTGCTGTTGGTTGGAATCGCCGCCGCTGTTGCTGCCGGCCTGGAAGGCCTATTGTCCATCTATATCATGAAAGCGGTCGACTCGATGAGTAACGGCAGCCGCGAGGCCTTCAACCAGGCAGTACGCATGCTGCTTCTGGTCTCGGCCGGATTTATTCCTGCACTGTTATTGCTGGCCCTGCTGCGCGGCCTGTACAAGCGCTCGGCTGCCGTGTCGGCCCGCGGCGATTTTATCCGGCGGCTGTTCCACAAAAATATCAACGAGTTTCAGGCAGAGAACAATGCTACCTATGTTTCTGTCCTTACCAATGACTTTAACACCATCGAGCTCAATTATATCGACGGTATTTGCACCTTGCTGGTGCAGGGTATGAACTTTGCTGTTTCGGTTCTGGTTATCGGTCTGGTAAGCCCCTGGGTACTGCTGGCCGGGATTGGGGTAGGTGTAGTCAGCACCCTGCTGTCGGCCTTGGTAAGCAAGCCTTTACAACGGCACCAGGGGCAGCGCAGCGAACTGCTGGCCAAGTATACAGCCTACATCAAGGAAGTGCTCGGCGCTTTTCATATAATAAAATCACATAATCTGGAAGCCAGAATGCAGTCCGATTATCACAGCCGCAGCCAGACCATTCAGCAAAAGGGCTATGTCATCGATCGGGTCTATACCTTGGTGCTCTCACTTAATCGCCTGGTTATGACCAGTACTTTTGTCGGACTGATTGGTGTTACCGTACTGTTCGGGATTAAAGGAATCATCACTGTCGGCGGTGTCATATTGATAGTTACCCAACTCGACCGGCTTCTGCAGCCCATCGGCATGCTCGGTGAAACCTTGCCGAAGATCTTTGGCGTTAAAAAGATTTTCGAAAGGGCAGAGGACAGCCTGCAAAATCACGACACTCATACCGAAACCGTTACTATCGATGCAATCCAGAACGGGCTGTTTTTCGAAGATGTGAGTTTTTCCTATGGCGAACACCAAGTGCTCGACCAGGTTAATCTTTCTTTGGCTCAGGGTTGCAAGTATCTGTTTGTTGGTCCTTCCGGCGGTGGAAAAACTACCGTGCTTAAGCTGCTGCGCAAATACCACAGCCCCGATGCCGGACGTATCATGCTGGATTTCCACGACCTGCGCGACGTTTGCAAGGACAGCTACTTCCATCATGTTGCTAATGTAGAGCAGCAGGTG
>JAHIWF010000185.1 GCA_018815555.1 Spirochaetota bacterium
ACCTATGATGAAGATTTTATTGTGGAGAAAAGCCGCAGGGTGACCAATCTGGTGCATGCCGCCGGGATTCAATCGCCCGGTTTGGCTTCGGCCCCGGCGATTGCCGAAGATGTAGCTGCCCTGGTGCTGGAGCTGGCGGCCGGATTTACGGCAGTACGTCCCAGCGAAAACTGGCGCACGCCGGCCACCGCAGTGTACGATCTGAAGCATACCGATCTGGCACAGCGCGAGGCTTTGATTACCGCCAATCCGGCCTATGGCCGTATCGTCTGCCGCTGTGAGGAAGTCTCCGAAGGCGAGATCCGCGACGCCCTGCGGCGGCCGCTGCCGGTGGACAGTCTGGATGCGGTCAAGCGCCGCACCCGGGCCGGCATGGGGCGCTGTCACGGCGGTTTTTGCACGCCGCGGGTTATGCAGATTCTGGCGGACGAGCTGCAGGTGGACGAAGCTGCGCTGCGGCGTAAGGGGCCGGGTTCAGAACTCTGTGCCGGACACACCAAAGCGCCTGAAACGCGGCAACCCGCTCCGGAGGTACAATAATGTCTGTAGTAACGGATTTTGACCTTATTGTGCTTGGCGCCGGACCGGCCGGTCTGGCGGCCGCCAACAGTGCCGTTACTATTCATGGCGACCTGTCTGTGCTGGTAATCGAGCGCGAGGAACGGCCTGGCGGCATACTGAAACAGTGCATCCATGACGGGTTTGGTCTGGTGCGCTATAAAGAAAAACTAACCGGTCCGGAATATGCCCGGCGCGACCTGGCTGAATTTGAGGCGCGGGGAATACAACTCATGGCCGAGACCTTTGTGTCCGGGGCCGGGCGCGATGGCGACTGGATAACGCTGGTCTGTGTTAACCGCGACGGTATTCATCAGTTGCGCTGCCGCAGCCTGGTGCTGGCAACCGGCTGCCGCGAACGCACCGATCGCCAGGTGTTCATCCATGGCGACCGGCCGGCCGGCATTTATACGGCCGGTCTGGCGCAGGCGCTGGTGAATTTGCACGGCCTGTTGCCGGGGCGGCGGGCGCTAATTCTGGGTTCGGGCGACATCGGCCTGATTATGGCCCGGCGGTTGACCCTGGAGGGCATGGAAGTCGCCGGTGTGTACGAAGTAAAGCCGGAGGTTTCCGGGCTGGAACGCAATGTGCAGCAGTGCGTACTGGATTTTGCCATTCCGCTGCAGCTGTCTACCACGGTAACCAGGGTGTTCGGCAAAAACCGGGTGGAGGCAGTAGAACTATGCAGGGTGGACGCTGCCATGCAGCCGCTACCGGAGACCGCCGTGCGTGTTGCATGTGACACTTTGATACTTTCAGTCGGCCTGATACCGGAGAACGAGATTGCGGCCAGTTTGGGTGTATCCTTGGATCCGAAAACCAAAGGCCCCTATGTTGACCAGAACATGCATACGCTGGCAGACGGCGTATTTGCCTGTGGTAATGCCGTGCATGTGAGCGACCTGGTGGACTATGTGTCCGAGTCGGCGGTGGTAGCCGGCGCGGCAGCGGCGCGCTATGCCCTTGCTGCCGGATCAGCGGCAAGGGCCCGTTCTCTGCTGCCGTTTAGCAGCTCCGGCCCGGTATTGTATGTTGTGCCGCAATATATTGATGCCGGCAGCGACACTGCGGCTGTACTGTATTTCCGCAGCAGCCGAACCATCGAGCAGCCTGCCCGGCTGGAGCTGCGGCAGCTTGCCGACGGGCAGGGTGGTGCTGCCCTGCTTGTTACTAAAAAATATGCGGTGCTTCGGCCGCCGGAAATGGAGCGTGTGGTGTTGCCCGCCGCTGCTGTAAGTGCCTGCCGTGCCTTCGCTTCTGGCTCCGGCCATGCTGATGAACCGGCAAACGTCTTGTCTTTAGCGCTGACGGTGGAGGACACAAATGAGTGAACATAAGGCTTTTACCTGTATTATCTGTCCGCGCGGCTGTCGTTTGGTAGTGGAAGTGCAGGATGGTACGGCCGTAGTTAGCGGCAATGCCTGTGAGCGCGGCGAAGTATATGGCAGGCAGGAAGCCATAATGCCGCTGCGCTCCCTGACCACCACAGTGCGCACAAGTTGTGCAAAGCGGCCGCGGCTGCCAGTGCACAGCAGTGCCGATCTACCGTTGGCCCGTTTGCTGGAAGCCATGGAAGCGCTCGATGAAGTGGTGGTTGAAATATCGCTGAAGTGCGGTGAAGTGGTTGTTACAAATTTGCTGCAGCTAGGGGTTGATATGCTGGCTAGTGATGATTTTGACTGCCGGGAGGGCTCCGCAAATGAGTGATTGTGTTCTTTCCATCGATTGCGGAACCCAAAGCCTGCGCGCCCTGGTGTTTAATGCGCAAGGCGAGCTGCTGGCCCGGCGTAAAATAGAGTACGAACCGTATTTTTCGGTACAGCCCGGCTGGGCCGAGCAGGATCCGGAAATCTGGTGGCAGGCATTGCTTTCCGCCGTGCGCGGACTGCTTGAAGCTGCTCCGGAAATGGAAAAACGCATAGTCGGCCTTGCGCTGACAACCCAGCGCGACTCCATGATCTGTGTCGACCAAAACGGGCGGGTTGTGCGGCCGGCCACACTCTGGCTGGATTCGCGCAAGGCCGTTCCGCCCTGGAGGCCGGATCCGTTTACCGGCCTTGCCCTGGGGCTGGTAGGCATGAGCGAGGCCGTAGTGAAAACCCAGGAAGCCGGCCGCTGCAGCTGGCTTATGCAGAATGAGCCGGACAATTGGCAGCGTACATACAAATATGTTCAAGTGTCCGGCTTTCTTACGGCCCGCCTTACCGGCGAGTACCGCGATTCGGTGGCCAGCCAGATTGGACATCTGCCTTTTGACTACAAGCACCAGCGTTGGGCAACAGCCCGGCAGCGCAACGCCAAAATGTTTCCAGTGGATCCGGCAAAACTGCCAGAACTGGTGCCGGCCGGCCAGGAACTCGGTCGGCTGACCAATGAAGCTGCCGCTGCCTGCGGCTTGCCGGCGGGCCTGCCGGTGTTCGCCGCCGGCAGCGACAAGGGCTGCGAGACGCTGGGAATGGGTGTGCTGGACGAAAGCACGGCCAGCTTGTCCTTCGGCACCACCGCCACCATCCAGACCACCAGCCGCCGCTATCTGGAGCCGTTGCGTTTTATGCCTTCCTATCCGGCCGCCCTGCCCGGGCACTGGAATCCGGAAGTAGAAATATTCCGGGGTTACTGGATGATAACCTGGTTTAAAAACCAGTTTGCCTACCAGGAAGTGCTGGAAGCCAACGCCAAAAATATCGTGCCGGAGATGGCCCTGAACCAGCTGCTGGAAAGCACTCCTCCTGGTGGGCACGGTCTGGTCATGCAGCCGTACTGGACCGCCGGCCTTAAGCACCCGGCAGCCAAAGGCGCGATAATTGGTTTCGGCGATGTGCATGAACGCGCCCATCTATATCGGGCCATTATCGAGGGTCTGGCTTTTGGCCTAAAGGATGGCCTACACAGCATTCAAAAGGTAAGCCGGAAGCAGATACATGAGTTGGCGGTTTCCGGCGGGGCCAGTCAGAGTGACCAGATCTGCCAGATATCGGCCGACATCTTCAATCTGCCGCTGTACCGCGGCGCTACCTACGAAACCAGCGGCCTTGGCGCGGCCATGTGCGCTGCCGCCGGGCTGGGCTGGTATGCCAGTGTGGAGGATGCCGCCAGGGCGATGAGCCGGCGCAGCACCTGTTTTGAACCGCGCCGCGAGCCGGCTGTCCTGTACAAACAATTGTACACCCGGGTCTACAGTAAAATGTACAAGGCCCTGTCACCATTATATGAGGAAATAAGGGAAATAACCAATTATCCGGAAAAACCCGGCCGGATCACCAAATGATACAGGAGAAGATTATGGCAAAACAGCAGGAATTCCAGCCCGACTGGTTCGAAGGAGAAGTGCCCGGAAACAGTTTCCGGTCGATATTCAAGTGGGGCGCGGTGAATGAATATAAACACCCGAACCGCAAGTTGTACAAGCTGATGAAGCAGACCTTTGGTCTGGATGACCAGTGGTTCGAGCAAAAACGCAATGTCGGGCTTGATGCCGTGCCGGAAAACCAGCCCTGCAAGCTGGCCGCAACCCATGTCGCGGCCTTGACGGCCATTGTCGGCAAAGAAAACGCCCACAACGATACCTATAACCGTGCCAGAATCGCCTACGGAAAAACCATGCTGGATCTGATGCGCCTGCGCTACGGCATTCTGGAAAACCTGCCCGATCTGGTCTTGTGGCCGCGCAACCGCGACGACCTGCGGGCCATTACCGATTATTGCGAAGCACATGAAATACCGCTGTACATATACGGTGGCGGTTCTTCGGTGTCGCGCGGGGTGGAGCCGGTAAAGGGCGGCGTGTCGCTGGACATGCGCGTGTATCTGAAACGGGTGTTGTCTTTCGATGAACGTAATCAAACCATAACAGTAGAAGCCGGCATGAGCGGCCCGGAGCTGGAACGTATTTTGCGCGACGCTCCCAATGTGCTGCAGGCCGGACAGTCCTATACCGCTGGTCACCTGCCGCAGAGTTTCGAGTATTCGGTGGTGGGTGGCTGGGTGGTTACCCGCGGTGCCGGCCAGAACTCCACGTATTACGGAAAAATCGAAGACATCGTTATTGCCCAGGACTATGTCTGCCCCGGCGGCCGCGATCTTGTTACTCAGGATTTCCCGGCGGCCGCCAACGGTCCGGACGTGGACCAGATCATGATGGGCGCGGAGGGAACTTTCGGCATCCTGTACTCAGCTACCCTTAAAGTGCGCAAGTATCTGCCGGAAAACACCCGCCGCTTCTCGTTCATTTTTCCGGACTGGGAAAAGGCCAAAGACGCTGCCCGCGAGATCATGCAGGGCGAGTTTGGCTTTCCCAGCGTGTTCCGTCTATCCGACCCGGAAGAAACCGATGTGGCCATGAAACTGTACGGGGTGGACGGAACCATCCTGGATACCCTGATGAGCTTGCGCGGCTTCAAACCCGGCCAGCGCTGTCTGATGCTGGGTACCGCCGACGGCGAAGCCGGCTTCAGCCGCCATGTCAAAAAAATGGTGACCAAGATATCACATAAGTACGGTGCCATGAACAGCACCGGCTATGTGCAGAAGTCCTGGGAGCACGGCCGCTTCCGCGACCCCTATATGCGTGAAGATCTGCAGGACTACGGCATCATGATTGATACATTGGAATGTTCGGTAAACTGGACTAACCTGGAAGCCGTGCATACCGGCGTGCGCGAATTCTGCCACTCGCGGCCCGACACCATCTGCATGACCCACATGTCACATTTTTATCCCCAGGGCTGCAACCTGTATTTCATTTTTATCGCCAAAATGGAAACCCTGGAAGAATATAGCGCCTACCAGCGCGGCATTCTGGATAATATCCAGAAATACGGAGCTACCATGAGCCACCACCACGGTATCGGCAAATCCTTCGCCCCCTGGCTGGAAGGCGACGTAGGCCCCGAAATCATGAACCTGTTCAAATCCCTAAAACACCACTTCGACCCGAAGAATATCCTCAATCCGGGGGGCACACTGGGCTTGGATTTAACTGACGAGGAGAAAAGGTTTGTGAAAGCGCGCTGAGCAAACTGAATGGTTTACCTACCCCGGGTTGAGGGCGCGCAAGGATGCGCGCTCATGTGATTGGGAGAAGCCGCCTTGCGGCTTCTTCCGCGCCCCGGAGGCGCAAATCCCGGGGGCACTTTAGGTCTTGACCTAACTGAGGAAGAGAAGCGGTTTGTGAAAGCGCGTTGATGTGATTGAGTGGGATCCTCCGTCCCGGGGTTGAGGGCGCGCAAGGATGCGCGCACAGATGATTGGAAGAAGCTGCTGCCGCAGCTTCTTCCGCGCCCCGGAGGCGCAAACCCGGGGGGCGCATTATTTTGCGTTTTCGAATTCTGCTTCCCAGTCGAAATTGGCCGAATCTTCATACCAGGCTGGCCAATGAGAACACCAGACAGGAAGACTGTACTCTTTCACCCGCTCCCAGCCATAGTAGGGTTTGATGTCCAGTACCGGGGTTCCTGGAAATGCGTCAATAAAGGCGAGTCCGATCCGACCGGCATCTTCGTCCAGAAAGGTTACCGGAACCAGGGTCATGGCCAGCGGATTCGGCCGAATTGGTGAACGGGTGGCGAAGATTCCAAGTTCGGCAGGACCTTTTTTATAGGGTTTGCTTACAGTGTATACCTTCCGCAATTGTTGTTTGTCATTTTCATGTGCCCACCAATACACTTGAAGGTGACTGAACCCCTGCAGCCCTTTCATTACTGATCGCAGTTTTGGATTCAGCTGAATTGCGAACATTTCTCCGTCTGCAACTACTTCACCGATACTTGTAACCTGAAACTTTGTTTCTTGCATGAATGCCTCCTGGAAAATTCAGGATGCAGCAATCAGCGGAATGCAGATTCGAACAGTATTCCGGCCGTCAGCGCTTTGATCTGCTTCCTGGGGGAACCATTCAAAAGCCGGGCGGTCATCAGGCAAGTATCCGCTTTGGGGCAGCCATTGGCTATACAGCCAATCCCAGGCTTCCTGATATTCCGAAGAGTTCAGCCTGAAATGAGCGATAGCATATTTCCCGCCCGGTATCCACAAGTGACCGAGCCTGCCGCTGCCTTCAAACGGTTTGGAGGTGCTGACGGCAATGGTCACCCGTAACTTGCTGTCTTTGGTCAGCTCGGGATTATCGTGGTAGACTGCCAGATACTGACTGTCATTATCGATTAATTCCTGTGCTCCTGCTTCCGCACAGAGTCTGGTCCACAAGCGCTCAAACAAGAGTGCGTCTCCCTTATACGGTCCTACATACCTGATATAGGCACAGTTTAGAGCCGCCAGCGATGTAACTTCAACTTGCCTTTCCTGTCCGTTTTTCTTCATTCGCCAGAGCTGCACGCCCTGTTGGTATTCAATATAGGGCTGCCAGGAAAAACATTCTTCGCTCAATTTGCTTTTGACTATGCCCGGATTGCTATTTTTTCCGCAACTACTACGCCATTGGCTGGGCGTACAATCCAAGTATTCCCGGAAAGCCCTTGAAAAAGCTGCTGTATTGCTGAAACCGCAGGATAGGGCTATATCGATTATTTTTTTGTCGGGACGATGTAACAGCAAGTTCGCCGACTTTTCCAGTCGCAAGCGCTGTATTAGCTGGAACGGTGTTTCTCCGGTGAAGATGCTGAATATGCGGCTGAAGTGAAAATTGGAGAAGCAGGCTATGCCGGCAAGCTCTTCCAGTGTAAGTGCCGAGTCCAAGTGTTCTTGTATATAGTCCAGTACTCGGTTTATGCGGATGGTATAGTCGGTCATCGTGCCAGTATAGCATGGGATGACGAATTGGTAAAAATACCTGCTGGCATTTGATTTTTTTATTCTGTCTTGCTATATTTTTCGCCGGAGGTATTATGAACTTACGTCGATCACGAGATGACAAAGTCATAGGCGGTGTATGTGGCGGTATTGCCAATGCATTGAACGTATCATCCAGTACTGTTCGCCTGATTTGTGCCCTTGCGGTAATTTTGGGTGGATTGAGTGTCTGGCTGTATATTATTGCCTGGATTTTTATGCCATCGGACTAACAACCCAGGCAGGTTGCAATTGCAGCCTGCTTGCCTGACAGTACTTTTCTGACTTAGAATGCAGCATGAGCAAACCCGAAGATCATGAGTCAGGAAAGCTGAAAATAGGCGATAACTGGAACGCTATCACCATTATCGCCCTCTCGCAGAACAACCCTCTTAAAGCAATAGCCGAATTCGTTGAAAATTCCATTGATGCTGGTGCCCGGAACGTTACCATAGTACGCGGCAAGCACAAGAACGAGCATTATATAAAAATAATTGATGATGGTAAGGGCATCAGCGACTTTAAATACGTGGCCACTCATATCGGCGATTCAATCAAGCGTCAGCTGAAGAAACAGGGAGCGACTGGCCTGCAGGGTGAGTTCGGCATCGGTCTGTTGTCGTTCTGGACGGTCGGCGAAAGCTGCACCCTCACTTCGGCTGGCGAAGACGGGATTACCCGTACCATGCGGATGGCTAAGGGCAATCCCAGCTATTCTATCCGGGAGGCCGGAACCTTGTTTGCCAAACAGGGCACCGAGTTGCTTATCAGTCCTATTCTGGCCGGTGTGCGCGTTTTGTCCGGCGAAAAGATCCAGAATTTTCTGGCCTCCGAATTGCGCGACCGCATCAGCAAGAGCGGCGTGCGCATCCGCATCCTTGACCACAGTTCCAGGCGCGAACTGATAGTGGAACCGCGCAAATTCAAGGGCCGGCTGTTGCATCAGCTGCCAGAAATCAATTGCCCCTTCGGCGAAGTATACCTGGAATTGTATTTTGCCGAACCCAGCCAGGAAAGCAGTATCAGCCTATGCAAGCAGGGTACCCGCGTGGTGGCCGATATATCCCGGTTGGAAAATTTTGCGGCTGCGCCTTGGAACACCCGGAAAATAGAAGGCATTATCGATGTGCCTTTTTTGCAGCTTACTCCTGGTACCCGCGACGGTGTAATTCAGGATGAAGCCTTTGAATCGTTGTGCATCGCGCTTGAACCATTGCAGCAGCACCTGGAACAGTTGCTGGCCGAGCAGAAACGCGCCGAAGAAGAAGAAACCAGCCGTAATATTTTGAATAGGGTGACCAAGGCCCTGCGTGAAGCTTTCCTTCATTTGCCTAGCGAGGACTATTCCTGGCTGGCGGCCAAGACTCCAGATCCGCGGCGGTCCGGAAATGAAACCGGCGGAAGTGCGTCTGCCGGCAGTGGTTCTGGCGATACGGCCGGAGCGGCCGAATCTGCTGATGGAGACCCTGACCAGGCCGCGGCCGCTACTGAAGCTGCCGAGTCCGATACCAGCTTCGGAGAATATCTGCCGGAAAGTCCTCCGGAAGACAGGGGGCAAAAGAGCTTTTTTGAATATGCCGGACCTTTGCATAAAGTCATGATTTCGCCGGCTTCATCACTGGTAGGCATCGGCGACAAGCGCAAGCTGAAAGCGGTGGCCCGCGACCGCTCCGGACGCCAGATCGACGACGGAATAGATTTTTCCTGGAGCATTATGGACGGCGGCGGCCAGTTGCAGGGCGTGGATTCAGCCTATGTGGAATATTCGGCACCGGATGAGCCCTGTGTGGTTTCGCTGGAGCTGAAGGCTCGACAGGGTGATAACGAACTGACCGCTACAGCCCTGATTACCGTTACCGCCGAACTGATCAGGCGATCCGAGGGTGGCAGTGCTGCACGGCGCGGTCTGCCCGGCTACACCTACCAGAAAGCGCCGGGCCAATTGTGGCGTTCGCGTTATGATCTGGTAAAATCGGTTATCGTAGTCAACAACGCCCATGCCGATTTTATTTTTGCGTCGCGCCAGCCCATGACCAAGCTGCGCTACATACTGCGCCTGTTTGCCAAGGAGCTGGTTTTGGCCAACTTTCCGGAAATCGACAAGGAAGAACTGCTGGAGCGCATGGTGGAGCTGTCGCTGTATACTGAAGAGAATTTAAAATAACTGCACGCTTGGCGGAATTTGTCGGCTGCTGCGGTGTAGGTATGGTCTATTACCGGCTCCCGGCTCTCGGCTGGCTTATGCGATACGGATGCGGTATCCCATGCCCCAGACGGTTTCCAGGTAGCGCGGTTCCGAAGGTTTTTCCTCGATTTTTTCGCGGATTTTACGGACATGTACTGTTACCGTGCTGATGTCGCCATGCCGGTCCTCCCCCCAGATTCGGTCGAACAATTCTTCTTTGCTGAAGACTTTGTTTGGATTGGTCATAAGCAGCTGCAGCAGATCGAATTCTTTTGGAGTAAGATCCACCATCCGCCCGGCTATGGTTACTGTTTTGGCGACCGCATCCAGACTAAGCCCTCGGATGGAAACCAGCGGATTTTTTTTACCCGATTCCGTGCCGGTCAGTCTTTGATAGCGGGCTAGGTGGGCTTTTACTCTTGCCATGAGTTCACCCGGGCTGAACGGTTTTGTTATATAATCATCAGCTCCAAGCCCCAGCCCGCGTATCTTGTCGATATCCTCCCGGCGTGCGGACAGTAGCAGTAACGGAATATCAGAACTTTCCCGGAAGCGCCGGCAGATTTCAAAGCCGTCGATGCCGGGCAGCATGATGTCCAGGATCATCAGGTCAAAGTTGCCAGCCAGGGCTAGCTCCAGTCCGGCAGTGCCGTCCATGGCGGTGATGCAGGCATACCCTGATAGAGTAAGGTAGTCGCAGACCAGTGCCGACAGGCTCAGGTTATCTTCTATTAGGAGTATGGTAGCGCTCATCGTGCTGCCGCCGGCAGGGTAATGGTAAAACAGGCGCTTCCCGTGGCGGCATTCGCTGCCCGGATGCTGCCGCCCTGTCCTTCGACTATCAGTCTGGCTATGGCCATGCCCAGCCCCGCGCCGCCGCCGCTGCGGCTTTTGTCGGCGCGGAAGAATCGTTCAAAGATACGCTCATCAATGCCTGCCGGCAGCCCTGGGCCGTTGTCACAGCAGGAAATGACCAGTGAGCCGTTCACCGCACCAACCTTAATTGTTATGCTCGTGTCGCCCCCTTGCGGCGGATGTGCATAGGCCACGGCGTTCTGCACAATATTTACGAAGACCCGGCGCATGCGCTGCGTATCCAGCTGTACAAACATACCGCTGGTCTCGTCCAGCACGTCGAAACGCAGGGCTGGATAATCGGCGGCGAGTTCTTCGACGCAGCTGGCGATAAACGCGCTCGCATCGACTGGCTGCAGGTCCCAGGGAAAGCCGTCCAGGTCCAGGCGCGAAAACAGAAACAGGTCTTCGATGAGCTGGTCCATTTGCTTGGTTTTCAGCAGTATGGTTTGCAGATACGTGCGGATTTTAGCCGGGTCAGCGGCTACTCCGTCCTGCAGGCCTTCGGCATAGCCTTTTATGATGGAAAGCGGGGTGCGCAGGTCGTGCGAGATGGCGGCCAGCAGTTCCT
>JAHIWF010000186.1 GCA_018815555.1 Spirochaetota bacterium
ATGGAGGCCCCGTTGCCAAGATGACAGGTAATCAGGTTAGTATTGCCAGGCCGCCGGCCGAGAATCTCCAGTGCACGGCTGGCTACATAGCGATGGCTGGTGCCGTGAAAACCGTAGCGTCGTATACGGTACTTGTCATACAACTCGCGCGGCAAGCCATATAGATAGGCCTCCGGCGGCATGGTCTGATGAAAGGCTGTATCAAAAACGGCAACCTGAGGCACCCCGGGCAGCAGCTTGGCAGCAGCCCGGATACCAGTCAGATTGGCCGGATTATGCAGTGGCGCAAGTTCTATATTGTCCTCGATAGCTTTTATAACGTCATCGTCTATGGCTACCGAATTCGAAAAACGCTCACCGCCATGAACCACCCGATGGCCGATAGCCTCGATCATGGTTATGGTGCGGACGATGCCCTTTTCCGGATCAGCCAGACACTCTCCAACGCGCTTCATGGCGGCGGCATGGTCCGGGAAGCACTCCTGCAGCCCAATTTCACCGGCAGCACAACTCTGCTGCAGGCTGCCTATGCTCTCGCCTATTCGTTCTACCAAGCCTTTGCCCAGACTCTGCCTGCGCGGCATCAAAAAGACTTCGTATTTTAATGATGAACTGCCACTATTTAAAACCAGAATACATTTTTCCTGCCCGAGCTCCTGCATTCACTACCATCCTTATTGTATATAGTGCGGCACGAACAATCAGCCGGCCACAGCGCCAGTATACAATGGTTTACAGATTTCGTGGCAAGAACTTTTTTAGCGCCGGCCGGTGCGGCCGTTCAGAAGCGGCAATAGGCCGCTAATACCAGGCCAGCCTGTATGCCCCGTATAAAATCATCCTGTCCAAGCGGCAGATAATAACCCTCGCCCAGATACTGACTATCCGGCTGCAGATACGCGGTCCACTCCAGATCAAGCGCCAGATTGACCAGAAACTTCTCCTTCAGAAACTGCAGTATCGGGGTACGGAGGGCAAACACCGGGAACCAGCTGGCCTGGCCGGCAGCCGACGCCTGCGATGGCAAAGCGCTACAAATGCCGGCTAACACTTGGCCCAGCACCGGCATAACCAGTACAACGCCCAGTCTCAGCTGCCAGGTAGCGTCTTCTGCCAGCCAGCCGCCGGCGGCATGCAGCAGCAGCTGCCAGGCGGCTTGTGCAGCGGCCGCCTGAAGGCCCGCGCCGGCTTCCACAAAAAAACCAAGCCGGCTCAGATTACCGTTAACCCCGGCATGCATACTGCCGCCGACTCCGGCCACCGGCTGCAGTCGCAGCCCCTGAAGGGGCTTTTTCTCGGCGGCCTCAATAACTGCACCCCCAAGCGTGAACTCTGAGCCGGACAGACTTTTTTGAGTCGATACTGATTCTTCCTGCCCGTAAGCACAGTTGCCAATCCACAATAAGCTCAATCCTGCCACAAACAACATAGTCAGCCGAACGATCCTCAATATAGCCCCCGTTTCCGGACAAGGCTGCCCTACGGCAGAAAAATCTTCGTCCACCAGATAAACGCGGCTGATGCTACATAAATTTACAGAGGATTGATAAAAACGCGGGATGATACAAAAAAGACAAGACAATAGCGGCGGCTAGCCCTTCAGTTTGCGGAAGCCGGCTACCCGGGGCGAGGCGTTAAGATCAAGACCGTCGCGGTCGCCGCGCTGCAGCAGATGATAGCCCATCCCGGCCACCATGGCACCGTTGTCACCACACAAAGCCAGCGGCGGAAAGTAGCAGCGCAACTCGTCGTGCTGCTGCAGAACCGAACGCAGGTAGGTATTGGCTGCAACGCCGCCGCCAGCTACCACCGTACGGATGCCGCTATCGCGGGCAGCGTCGAGCAGGCGGCCGCAGAGCATATCCACCGCGGCCTTCTCGAAGGCGGCGGCCAGATTGGCATCAGTACGCGGATACTCGGGGTTCCAGAACTGGTCCAGCTGGCGGATGGCCGCCGTCTTAAGGCCGGAATAAGAAACGTCATAAGTTTTCTGCTTGCCCTTGTACAGGAAGGGAACCGGAAAGCGGCAGGCACGCGCGTCACCCTGGCGGGCCAGGCGGTCTATGGCAACGCCCCCCGGATAACCCAGTTGATAATGTTTGGCAACCTTGTCGAAGGCCTCGCCGGCGGCATCGTCAATCGTGGTACCCATAACACTGATATCATCCACCCCGTCGGCCCGGCAAATCAGCGTATGGCCGCCGGATACAATCAGGCCGATAAAAGGATAGGCTATATCACTGGCCAAGAGCGGCGCATACAGATGAGCCAGAATGTGATTTACGCCGACAAAGGGTTTGCCCGTAGCCCAGGCCAGGGCTTTGGCAAAGGATAGCCCGACCAGCAGTGCCCCGGCCAGCCCCGGACGGGCGGTTACTGCTATGCCGTCAATATCCGCCATGCTGCAGCCAGCCTCCAATATAGCCTTGTCGACCACGTCCTGTATCCACTCGGCATGCATGCGCGAGGCTAGTTCCGGAACCACTCCGTTCCAGCGGGCGTGCACTTCTATCTGGGTAGCGATGATATTTGACAGTATGGTTCGGCCGTCTTCAACGACTGCGGCAGCACATTCGTCGCAGGACGACTCAATTCCCAGAATCCGCATCATCTTTCTCCATGAGCATCCGGGCTATAGTAGACAGCGAGAAGCCCTGCTCTATCAGTTGCGGATACAATTCCGACAGCGTCTGCGCCAGCTCGGCTGTCCATACGTGGCCGATCATGATGGCATAGCCGTGCTTTTCAGCAACCCGGCTGCCCTCGTTCATTTTATTAACTATGTAATCCCGGTCGGGGGAATTATCCAGAAACACTGTGCGCTCCCAAATGTCGGTTTTTTTGGCGGCGGCCAGCTCTGCGGCCACGGATGTTCCGATTGTCAGCGAGTCCAGGAAATACCAGCCGGCCCGCTTTGCTTCGTCCAATACGATATTCATGACAAAGGGGTCACTGGTAGCCAGCGATCCCATGTGATTATTCATACCAACAGCGCTGGGAACTTGCGCCATATTGGCACGCAGAATCTGCCGTATCTGCTGTTCGTCCATACTGCTGGAAATGCTGCCCGGACCGGGATCCAGCCCGTTAAGGGCCTCCATCGGCTGATGCAGCAGCACTTCCTTGCCCGCGGCCTTGATCAGCTCTGCCGCCTTGGCAGTATACGGAAGACCGGGCAAAACAGCAATAGTCAGCGGAAAAGGCAGGGCCAGGAAAGGTTCCAGCTGCCACAGATTATGGCCGGCATCATCTAAAACAATGATCAGGCGGGGAGCCGTATCAGCAGGCGCTTTGTCTTCGGTAAAATGCGGCCTGACTTCCGGCTTCTGCGATTCAACAGGCGCAAAATCAAGCGGCGGCAAATGGTTAACAGGCGGTACCAAACTATTACGGGTAAACAGCAAAGCCAGTACCAGAGCCAACCCTACCAGCAATACACTGGAATAGAGTGCCAGCCAGGCACGGCCAAACCGCCCCTTCTTTTTGCGTTTTGCCATAGTTTAACTATAGCATAAAAGCAGGAGCGGCGGCGTGGGAAAAAGCGGTTTAAACTGATTCCGGTTCAGTACACGTATTCGCGCAGTTCCTCGGATTGGGCACGCAGCTTGCGCAAAGCGCGCTTTTCTATCTGCCTGATTGTTTCGGCGGAGAGACCAAGATTCTCGCCAATACCTTTAAGGGTATTCTTGCTGCCGTTTATAAAATCGAAGCGGGCCATGAGAACCAGACGTTCGCGTTCCATCAGAGCCTGCAGCATGCTCATGGTACGTTCCTTGAGGCAATTCTGCATCATGGTCTCATACGGCGCATAGGTTTTATCTTCATACACATCCAGAATTGACGCACTGTCCTCGTCCGCGCCGGTATTCTCAATTGACACTACACTGCCGGACATCTCCAGGGCATCGCGTATTTCGTTTTCAGTCAGATCCAGCTCTTTGGCTATTTCTTCGTGGCTGGGTTCGCGGCCAAGGAACTGAGCCAGCTCGGCAAAAGCCTTGTGAATATGGCGAATCAGCTCTTCCTTGCGGTGCGGCAGTCGAATGGCGCGGCGCGAATTGACCAGCGAACGGGTGATGGACTGGCGGATCCACCAGGAGGCATAGGTTGAAAAACGTACATTCCGGCGGTAATCAAAGCGCTCAGCAGCCTTGATAAGCCCAAGATTGCCTTCCTGCACAATATCTATAAGAGGAATGTCGAAATTTGCGTACGAGCGTGCTATCTTAATAACCAGACGCAGGTTGGCTTCTATCATGCGTGTCCTGGCGGCTTCATCACCAGCCTGGATACACCGGGAGAGCTCGCGCTCCTCCTCGGCTGACAATAGAGCTATTGTCTTCACGCGTTCATAATACAGCTTGGTGCTGTCATCATAAACCGAAGTCTTGGTAGTTCCTTTCATTTCACGTAACCTCTCTGCATATATTAGTGCAAGAGTCGTGCCAACTTGGAGTTTTTACCGATAAAACGTTTTAATTGCTTAATTTAAAAGAACTTAGCACTTCACAAGAAATCGCTGGATGACTTAAAAAGCAGAAATTGTATTATTTATTACACTATTGAAATGCTACTCTGTATGATAATAGATACAGAAACCAAGGTATTAATTCAGGGGATCAAATTCGAGGCTGGCCTGGCGGGTTTCCGGCGCGTTCTGACGATCCGGGATGGATTCGCGAATAAAAGTAAACAAGGCCAAAACAGCAATTATAGCAAGTACCAGTTTTCTCATACTCTACTCCTGCAAACCATCAGTGATGGTGAAACTATCTTAACAAAAAATAATGACAAAAAACCGTTTTATGTAAAACAGGCGGACAGACCGCCTGGATAAACCCGTTGCAGTATCCTATAGCCGATTAGCTCATGATGCAAGCCTAAAATTCTAAAATCCTTGTAAAAATATGAGCGGATTCATAGCCTGTCCATTGCGATACACACCAAAATGCAGGTGCGGACCGGTAGACAAGCCGGTCGAGCCAAGTAGCCCGACAGTTGCACCCTGCGACACAGACTGGCCACTGCGTACCGAAATGCGATTCAGATGGGCATACAGGGTCTGATAGCCATCGGCATGCGAAAGGATGACAAAGTTACCATAGACAGCGCTATAGCCAGTCTCAGCTACCCGGCCATCTACGGCCGCTTTAATGGGAGCGTTTACCGAGGACACAATATCGATACCGCTGTGAAACTGGCGGATGCCGGTTATCGGGCTGTTGCGGTAGCCATAGACCGAGCTGATCCGGCCGTTCAGCGGCCAGATTACCAGCGTGCCCAGCGCACGTTTAAGCTCAGTCTGTGACATGCGCCCACCGGGAATGAACAGAACCTGGCCGGGGGTAAGCACATTGCTGCGCAAGTCATTGGCATCTACCAGCTCGTACACGCTGCTGCCATAACGGGTGGCCAGTGCGGAAAGCGAATCACCACTTTTTACAGCATACACAATGCCGTCGATGTTCGGAATTTTTATTACCGTACCGGCCTGCAGCCTGCGCACGTCCCGTATATTGTTGAGACTTATGAGCGTTTCAACCTGGATGCCAAAACGGCGGCTGAGGCCATCGAGAGTATCGTTGCGCTGCACCCGGTAGCTAAAGGTATCCAGCACCACCGGAAGTTCGCCGGAAAAAGCCTGTTCGGCATTGGCCTCTGCTTCGTGCGTAATAAGGGTTTCCAGCACAAAATTCTGTACTTCGGTATCGGCCGGCATATCCAGATTGGCCGGCAGACGCTGTACAAGCGGTATCGGCGAAAATACAAACAGTAAGGCACTGCCCAGGGTGACCAAAAGACTGAGGCCCAGCAAAAGCTGCAGGGTGATGCGGCGGCCGGCCTCGGTCTGCGGAATAAAATGCAAGCGTAACCGCGGTTTTGCTCCGGTTACGAAAGACAGGGACTTGGCTGAC
>JAHIWF010000021.1 GCA_018815555.1 Spirochaetota bacterium
ATGACTAAAATGGAAGAACTGCGCACAACCATGGACAAACTGCGCTGACGCTGTTATCCGTTTTGCGGCCGCCCCCAACGTTTGAACATCGGACCAAACGGAAACAACAGCACATCCGCCAGATCAGTCTGACCCGACAGTGCCAATAATAAACGCTCAAAACCCATGGCCACACCAGTGCAGAGTGGAAAATCCCGAAACTGCTCGGCATATTCAAAATCCACTGCATGCGGAAATTGCTGTTCCTGCTTGCGGGCGGCTTCTTTCTTCATGCTGGACAAAACAGCCTGAACACTGGCCATTTCGGTATAGCAATTAGCCAGTTCAACACCGCCGGCATACAACTCCCAGCGGTCTTTCCAGGGGGTACCCGGCTTATCGGCAGCCAGACACTCCACCCTGGCCGGATAATCACGCAATACCAGCGGCCGATCCTGCGGCAGGGCCGGCTCTACCCAGTTTACAAAAGCCTGATTATAACTGTCTTCCCAGCTTTGCCCGCTCGGTACCGGCAGACCTTTAGCCCGAACAGCAGCAGCCAGCTCCTCATCACTGTCCAACTTTAACAGGTCCAGGCCACACAGATCCAGAAAAGCCTCATGCATGGTCATTATCCTGAACGGCGGCAGGCTGGATTGCGGTGTGTGCGGCCCGGCGCAGGCCCGGAACAAAGCTTCGGTCAGCTGAATCGAGGCCGTCGCGTCAACCCCGACGGTATAATATTCGAGCATGGTAAATTCCGGATTGTGGATACGGCCGATTGATTCGGAGTTGCGGTAGCATTTGCATAATTGATAGACACTGCGGCCGGTATCGGCGATGACCTGCTTCATATACACTTCAGGTGATGGCAATAGCCATAGATCCATTGTTCCGATATACGGATTGCGGAATTCAGAGGGAAACACTTCCAGACAGGATTCGGGAAGCGGCGCAGGGCTTAAAGCCGGTGTATCCAGCTCCAGATAGTCCCTGCTTAAAAAAAATTCACGCATTGCCGAAACAACACGTGAACGAAATTGAATCATTGAAATATCCATGGCTTCCTTACAAAAAATCAAAAACAGAACCGAAAAATCAGTTTTGTTCCGCAACTGCTTCGGGGCTTACAGCCTCGGTAGAGCGAAGCATAGCCACTTCGTCGCTGTTAAAAATACGGTCTATATCAAGAATGATGATGAACACATCGTCACGCTTGCCCACCCCCTGAATAAACTCGGCGGCCAGACGGGTACCAAAACGGGGGGCCGGTTCGACCTGATCCTTGGGTATCTCCACCACCTCATGCACGGCATCGGCCAAGGCACCTACAACCACGGCACCATCGCCACCATCAACATCAAGCACAATAATGGCAGTATCTTTGGCTACGCTGGTTTCAGGCATGCCAAATTTCAAGCGCAGGTCGATGACCGGCACACCGGATCCACGCAGGTTAATGATGCCCTTCATGTACTCGGAAGTGCGCGGCAGTTTAGTAATACGGGTATATTCGAGCACTTCGCGAACCTTGCTTACCGGCACCGCATACTGCTCTTCATTTAAGGTAAAGGTTAAAAACTGATTGATTGTGGTATCCATCATGTGTGCACCTCTCTTCAACATAGTTTAGAAGGAAATAGCAGATGCGTCAAATGATCTGGCAGTTTATTTTTACTTTTGGCTCCATTGTGCAGCCCAGAACTGGAACGCCTCCGGCGGAAGCCAGCTGCGGCCCAGACAGGTACCTTTAAAGAAGACTTTCAGCTCCGGCACAGTTCTCTGTAATAAAAATGACTGGTCCATACTGCGGCCGGGCCGACACTCTTTTGCAGACAGAAGCATTACGGCGTCCCTGGCCGGCTGCGGATTCCGGCGAAGGGTATATGGGCAGGCCAAAATACAGGCATCGCAGCCATACAATCGCGCCCCCCGACACGCAGCTATAGCCGGCGGTAATTCCATACTGGCCGTCCAGTGCTGCAGGCAGCTTTCGCGCCGATAGGCAGAACCCGGTGGGGCAAGGCCGTCTATTGCCGCTGACGGACAGGCTTCGGCACAAGCGCGGCAATTCCGGCAGCCGTCAGCTGTCGTCACGGTAGCCGGAGCAGGCTTTGCTGCCAGCGTCAGCTGTGCTGCCAGCGTCAGCTGTGCTGACGACGTATCCGGGTCCAGTAAAGCAGCCGGCATCAGCAGTACGCCGATGAGGCAGGCAGCACCATACAGTGGATTAACTAGCAGACTGGAGCGTCCAATAAATCCCAAACCAGCATCCAGCGCCAATTTCTTTTCCTGCAAACCGGAATTTACGCCTATCCGGAAGTCGCTGCGCTTGGCACCAGTACTTTGGCACAGGCTGTATACAGCCGATTTAAGCAGCCGCACCATGGCGGAGTAGTAATTAGCCGCAGCAAAAGAGGCAATATGCAAATGATTTGATGGCAACTCTGCCGGCTGCTGTTCTTCATGCGGCAGTATATAGGGAAAAAGGACAACAAAAGCAGCCTGCTCCGGTTTCAGCGCTTCCGAACGTAAAACCAGACCATTTAGCTTAAACCCAAGGTCGGAAAGCAGTGAAGAGACATCAGCGGCTTTCATGTGTAATGCCTATTTGGAATCCTTGCGCGAGCGTTCGATCTTCTGCATTTTCCGGTAGTATTCAGCCTGTTTTACGATCTCACTGATATCAGTGATGGTTATCTTGTTGTCGATTACCCGGAACATCTTGTTGGACAGAATCTGCTGCACCACGATATTGCCTTCGTTGATAGGCAGCCCGACCAGACTAACCAGCTCTTTAGGACCAAAATCGAAGGTGTACGATGCACCCGGACGTACCGGCACCCGGTTTTTCTCCAGCTGCATATGCAGGGCATCCCACATGCGACCAACCGGATCACTGAACAGGGTATTGGCCAACTGTTTGTAGATAAACCAGATACGCTCAGCCAACAGCTGGGTAAGGCGGGTTACGATCTGCGGCTGGGCTTTTACCATACGCTCAAAGTTTGCCTTGTTTACAGCCAGCATGTAGGCATCTTCGAAGGCGATGGCACTGGCAGAGCGCGGTTTATTCTCCAGCAGGGCCATTTCACCAAAAATATCACCGGTTTTCAGCACTGCCAGCAATACTTCGGTGTTGTCTACAATCTTGGTGATCTTGACTGAGCCCTTCTGGATGATGTACAACTCCGAGCCCGGCATACCTTCTGTAAAAATCATGGTTTCTTTAGGGTAAAAACGGTTAAATTCCTCGTTGGAACCATCCAGATATACAGCTTTGGAGAAGGGTTTTATCTTTTCCAGACGTTCTTTGGCTGCCGGAGCCTGCATGCCATTTGGACAGAACTTCAGATATTGGTAGTAAGAATAAAAGGCCTGATTATACTGGCTCTGTCGCACATAATACTCCGCTACTTTAAACAGATGCGAAGGATCGATTTCGGCAGTACTTTTGAGCGTAAGGCGGGTAAGAGCTTCATCCAAAAAACGCATTCGGCGGCTGAAACCCATTATTATTTTCATGGCGACCGGCGTATTTTTTTCGATAAGCATGCCATACTGGTCGCGATGCACACTGATCAGGGTCACATCGGTAATAGCCTGGGCAGTTTCGATATGGCTATGCGAAGACATAGTGGACACAACGCCGAAAAAGTCACCGGGTCCCATGACATTGCCGTCTTCTTCCTCTACAACCTCAACTTCTTTGGAAATGCGTACTTTACCGGCTTTGACAATAAAGAAGCGGTCGGCATTCTGTTTGCCTTCCACTATTATGTACGAGTCCTTTTTGAAGTTGACAAAACTAAGCTGTAATGGGCTATCCATGCCGCTCTTGTTTCTCCTGTCGGGGTGCTGCTGGTACAAGTATAGGAGCCGTGCCAAAGGCTGTCAATCAAGTACCGGCAGCTTTTTCACAAATATAACGATGTGACCAGTTTCCAAGCGCCGCCGTATCGCAATACAGGCAAGCCCTTCATGCTGTTACAGCTTTGCCGGGATACCTGCCGATCAGGCCGCGGGGCTAGCCTTTTCGGGCACGCCATGCACCGGCCAAGCAACCGGAAAGCCCCTGACCGACAGAGGCTTCCCCTGGTTGGCTTAGAGGTCTGCCGGCAGACCGAATCGGGCAGTCAGTTCGTGCACTGTCTCGCCTACCTTGGCAATAACGGCCTGGTCACCACCAGACTTAAGCACATCCATGACACAGGTGGCGATGATCTTCATCTCGGCCTCCCCCATGCCGCGGGTGGTAACAGCCGGGGTACCAACCCTGATGCCGGAAGTAATAAAGGGACTCTTCTTGTCGAAGGGAATGCCATTCTTGTTCACGGTGATGTGGGCCTCGTCCAGCCACTTTTCGGCTTCCTTGCCGCTGATGCCCAGCGGAGACAGGTCTACCAGCATCAAGTGGGTATCGGTGCCGCCGGAAACAATGCGCGCACCGCCATCGGCCAGGGCCTTGGCCAGCACCTTAGCATTATCAACTACCTTCTGCATGTAGGTCTTGAACTCAGGCTGGAGGGCTTCGCGGAAGGCGGCAGCCTTACCGGCGATTACATGACAAAGCGGACCACCCTGGATACCGGGGAAAATGGTTCCGTCGATTATTTCCGACCACAGCTTTTTACGGTCACCTTTGGGAGTCATGATACCGAGGGTATTTTCTTTATCGGTGCCGACAAATATGGCACCACCACGGGGACCGCGCAGGGTCTTATGGGTAGTCGTAGTTACAAAATCAGCAATTTTCATGGGGCTGGGATGCACACCGGCGGCAACAAGACCAGCAATATGCGCCATATCTACCATGAACAGTGCGCCTACTTCATCGGCAATGGCCCGGAACTTAGCAAAATCCAGGGTGCGGGCATAGGCACTGGCACCGGCGATTATCAGCTTGGGCTTGTTTTCACGGGCCAGTTTGGCAACTTCGTCATAATCGATGGTTTCGGTTTCCGGGTTTACGCCGTAACTGATAACCTTGTACATGCGGCCGGAGAAGGATACTGGTGAACCGTGGGTAAGATGGCCGCCATGTGCCAGATTCATGCCCAGGATAGTATCGCCGGGCTGCAGCACCGAGAAATATACGCCCATGTTGGCCTGAGAGCCGGAATGCGGCTGTACATTAACATGGTCCGCGCCGAACAACTGTTTAGCACGCTCGCGGGCCAGATTTTCCGACTCGTCAACATGTTCACAACCACCATAGTAACGTTTTCCGGGGTAGCCTTCAGCATATTTATTGGTTAAAACGGACCCGACGGCCTCCATGACAGCCCTGGAGGTATAGTTTTCGCTGGCAATCAACTCGAGGTTGTTGCGCTGCCGCTGTTCTTCAGCTTCGATAGCGGCATACAATTCAGGATCAGCACTCTTGATTACGGACATGGGATACTCCTTTTGCGGTTTGTGCAACCACTGGCAGCAGTTGCAGACTTTTACACGATACCATACTTATGCCGCTCTGTGAATAATAAAACCGGCCAGCAGACAGAAGGGGCTTAATAGTAGCCGGTTATTTCGATATCGCTCCACATGGCGGTATATGCACTAATGTCGCCAGTAACTTCTTCCATCGCGGTTTGCAGAGAATAGCGCAGCAAGCCAGTGGAAATCTGGCCATTCGGTGTCATGGGCAGCACCTGTACCACGCCGCGCGAATAGCTTATCCGGCGATCATCAAGATTCCCAAAGTAGCGGTTGTAGTCGCTATAGGCAGGACGGAACGGGGCGTTGCCACCGCCCAGCGCCATAACCGGGTCTGCCGGAATCCAGCCGAAACCGTAAATGTAAAATTCAGCCCACTGATGATTCCAGGCCCGTTGATTCTCTTCTAGCACAACACCGGAAACCGGACGGGCCGGAATGCCGACAGCTCGTAAAGCTGCAGTATAGAGGCGCACGAGCGCCCAGCCATTTGCGGTATTGCTTTGCAGTACCTTCGCAAGATCATCTTCACGATTGTCGAAATCATAGTCGAAGCGTTTTAGCAAAGCATCGAAAAGCAGTTTAGCACTGCGGTAGGGATTCTTCTCGCGGCCGACAGCCTGGCGCACAAAGGCGTCAAGCCCCGGCAAGGCCGGATCTATCATGCTATCAGCGCTGGTATACAGCGAATACAGTGCAGGCAAAGGAGTAGGGGCAGCTTTGATTTGATCCGGATTGACAAGTGTATCCAGAGAAAAACTCTGTAGTACATGACTCTGCGTTATGGCAAAGGCAAAACCCGGGATAAGATCCTCCACTTGATAGATGGAAAGACCACCATAATTCTGCACCAAAGGAACATGGCTGCGGTCAAGCACCTGTACATTGCGCTGGGTTGCCGATTCCACCGGATTGGCCATCCAGACATACATTGCATTCGGCTCTGTTGCCTGAATATTGCTGATACTGACAAAATGGCTTACGGCATAGGTGCGCCGCGAGATCAGACTGCGTTGGCCGGGAATATTGGTAAGCTCGAAGTAATGAGCCGTGCTGATGCCGCGGGCGGTCTGCACTGAAACACCGCCGCTGACAGCACCATCCGGAACCCGTACCCGGATTTCCTTATCGGACCAAAGTTCATACTCGCCATCACGCTCCGAAGGGCTGATGAACTCACTGCTGCCTGCATCTGACGAAGCCGGTACTGTTGCAGCTGCCGCCCAGCTGAAACGCACGATGGATGAATCCCGGTTTACGCCGAAATTAAGACCCTTGATGGTTAAAACCGAGCCTATCATGCCTTTTTCGGCGGAGAGTGAGCTTATTACCGGGCCAATGGTCTGAACAAGCTGTCCGCTCGGCAGATTCGGCAGCTGACTCTGGCTTACAAACATCCGCGGATTGGACACACCTTCGTCGGTATACACTTTAATGAGGCCCGATCCAGCCTGAGCCGGGATGCGCAACTCGATACGGGTATCAGTCCAGAGAATGTATGACGAAGTGGTAACGGGAATGCCGTCAAACTCTACCCGGCCGAGGCCACGTTCATTGCCGAAATTCTGGCCTTCCAGACGCACTAAATCACCGGGATTTGCAATATTAGGAGCAACAACATGTAAAAAGGGACCGGTTTGACGCCCCGCAAAATACAAATAGGTGAGCAAGGCTGCGGAAGACACCGCAAGAATGAGAAGTATCGGCACAAGTACAAGTATCAACCGTTTACGTGAACGGTTTTTTTTTGAGGGAGAAAAAGCAACTATCACGGTTTAACAGCGGCTCCTGTGCCGTCGGTCGCGGCCGCATCAGCGGTGGGCGGCATAACAAGTGCTCCGGTCTTCGCCCAGGCGGCCTGCAGCAGGGCATAGGAATCTACTACCATTTCCAGCCGCAGGGCAGTACTGCCGTCTTCTTGCACTCCAAAGGGGTAAAAGAATACCCGTTCGCCATAGCTCATATTTATAGTGTCGAAACTTGTGCGGTAGCGCATTGTACCGTCATCTTCCTTAAACCATACTTGCCCCTGGGTAACCAACATCAACTGCTCGCCGACACTGCGATATGGAGTTACACTGACCACAATAATTGCTTCGCTGCCCACCATGCGGACACTCACTGGTGTGCCGGGAATGGTATATTGCAGTTCCCTGGCCTGCCAGAGCGCTTCATTATCGGCGCCCGGGACTACTGCGAAAAACAATAGGGCTATGGCTTCACCGATAAGAGCAGGCGGAATTTCTTCTGGTGCCGGAAGAGAAGTAACACCGGCAGCCTGCAAGGCAAGAACAGCCAGGCGGGGCTGACCGCTTGCGGTATTTTCGACTTGAGTGGCTGATTGACTCCAGACCGGAACCAGGCCGTTACCGGCCAGGAGCAGCAATAGGATAGTGCAGCAGGATCTCACTTATTGCCCCCGGTCGGCTTGAAATCAGCCTCGCGAACGATAAAAGGTTCTCCGGAACCGCTGAATCCACTGCTCTGTGGCAAACTTATGGTAATGTTAAGGCCGTTCCCCTGCGAACTGAGATATTCCAGAATGGCATCCATGCCGATAGCAGAGCCAGCCGCAACCTGGCTGCCCTGCTCGGCTTCCTGCACCGCCATCATCAACTGATCATTGCGACGGCCGGCCAGGAACAAGGAAGCCCCCAGAAAAATAATCAGGGCAGCCGCAGCAGCAGCCAGCGGTAGCGGAACCAGCAAGCGCCGGCTAAAAGCATGCAGAGAAGAACTGGCCGGTTTAACGTTGGCGATAAGACGGCCATACACCCGGTCGGCGGCCGACTGCAGTATGGTATCATCACAGTTTTGCAAAGCCAGAGCCTCGTGGCAGGCCGAAAATCGGTCTACCACTGCCGCACAATGCGGACAAGCCTGAACATGTTGCTGCACAGCGTCCTTCCAAGGGGAAGGAACCTCGTTATCGAGCCAGGCTGACAACAGTTCAGGATTTGGACATACCATGTTCATCCTCCAGCATCAGGGCCGACAGGGCTTCTCGCGCCCTGAAAACCCGTACTTTGACATTACCCTCGGTTATCCCGAGTATCCGTCCGATTTCTTTATAGTTGAGCATACCATACTCTTTTAAAACCAGTACCGTTTTAAGTTTTTCCGGCAGACGATCCAGTCCGCGCCGCACGGCTAGAAAGCTTTCATTGCGCAAAGCTTGATCCTCCGGTGACGCACTGACGCCTTCAACTTCTTTGAAGTAACGCTGGTACACCTTCTGTTCTCTGGTCTTGCGTTTTGCCCAATTGAGCGCATTATTCTTTACCACCCGGATGAGCCAGTATTTGGCATCATCACGGGTAGGAAAGATCGACCAACGCTCGACTGCCTTGATATATGAATCATGCACAATATCCTCGGCAGCTTCATCCGAATTGGTTATGCGCCGGGCAATCCGGAACAGCACAGAGAAACTGTTGTCATATAAAGCCTTGAACTCGACACCAGACGGAGAGGAACCCTGACGGGTAGGATTGGTTCCGGCTGGTGCCGCAGCTGCGGCTGTCTTCTCAGTAAACAATTCCGACCCCTGACCGTTACGCTTTACCAAGCGGTTTCCAGACGGTCCCCTGTGGAGTGTCTTCCAGGCTAACGCCCAGGCTTTTTATCTGATCGCGGATAGCATCGGCTGCTGCCCAATCCTTGTTCTTTTTAGCTGCAAGTCTTTCTGCAATAAGGCTTTCCACTTTAGCAACCAGTTCCGGATCCACAACGGCGGCGGAATCGGCCTTAAGGTCGTTCAGGCCCAGCCCCAGCACCCGGTCCATATTGAAGGCGACAGCCAGAGCTTCTGCAGGGGACAATTGGCTGTCTTTAAGCGCGCCCCACAATTCGGCCAAGGCCCGTGGTGTGGACAGGTCATCCTCGATGGCCGCCCGGAAACTGTCCAGGCGGGCTTGTGCGGCAGCCGAGAAGGCAGCCGGCAGCGAGGTGTCACCCTGCTTGACACGTAAAGCTAGCACTCTGTCGTTAAGCGAACGCCGCGAAGCCCGCGCCGAATCCAGCGACTCGGTACTGTAAGTAAGCTGCGAGCGGTAATGCGCTCCGACCAGCAGATAGCGGAAATCCAGCGCCTCGTAACCACCATCAAGCAGCGACTGCAGAGTAAGGAAGTTTCCGGCGCTCTTGCTCATTTTGCCGTTGCTCATAACCAGGAATTCCTTGTGCAGCCAGTAATTTACCCATTTGTGGCCAGTAGCGGCCTCACTCTGGGCAATTTCGTTGGTATGGTGCACAGGAATATGGTCAATACCGCCGGTATGAATGTCGAACTGCTCACCGAGGTACTTCATGCTCATGGCCGAACATTCGATATGCCAGCCCGGGTAACCGCGCCCCCAAGGGCTGTCCCACTGCAGAGCCTGGTCCTCAAACTTGCTCTTGGTAAACCAGAGCACAAAATCATAAGGATTTTTCTTGTTGGGATCAACTTCGACCCTGGCGCCGGCTTGCTGGGCGTCCAGATTCAGATTGGCCAGATCGCCGTAAGACGGGAATTTGGAGACGTCGAAATAGAGGTTCCCGCCGGCAAAATAGGTGTAGCCGTTAGCTTCGATACGTTTGATCAGGTCGATCATGTCCTGAACGTGCTCGGTGGCCTTGCAAACTACAGTAGGACGCTGAATGTTGAGTAGGCCAGTGTCGCGGAAGAAAGCTTCGGTGTAGAATTCGGCAATCTCAAGCACACTCTTGTTGCGTTCGATAGCGCTACGCAGCATTTTGTCTTCGCCGGAATCCACATCGTCGGTTAAGTGCCCCACATCGGTAATATTCATGACATGGGTAACTTCGTAACCAAGATAACGCAGACTGCGGGTAATCAGGTCATCAATGACATAGGCGCGCATATTGCCGATGTGGGCGTAATTATATACGGTGGGACCGCAACCGTAGAAGCCTACTTTGCCGGTTTGCAGCGCTTTGAAATCCTGCAGCGAACGTCCATGCGAGTTGAAAAGTCGTAAGCTCACGCGATCCTCCTTACTTGGTAAATTTTTGACGCGTCGACAAGCTATTGCAGGCGCGCGGAATATCTATTCTCCACTGAATCCAGTTTGTCGCATAAGTAATCTCAATTTCTTATGCGACAAACACTAAAATCGTAATTTCTCGACATACCTGAGTATATCGAGAATAGATTACGTAAAAAATGCAAAAAAGGCAACAAGGTAGCCAGCAACGGCGGCCACTCAGCTCCGGTGCAATTGCTACCCTTAAGCTTTCCGCTTGGTAAAACCCATGATCAGGCCAAGGGCGACTGACAGCAGGGCGGCCACCCCGATCTGGAAATCGGCCGGCAGCGAAAAGGTGACCGTATGGGCCGGCAGCCAGAACCAGGCCAGGGTAAACAGGCTTTTTTCAATACCAGTGTAGCCCTTTGCCCGGGTTATCAGATTGTCCGTACTGCGGTGCAGGAACATCAGCAGCGGCCCGAACTGAGCGTTCATAAAGAACGACAGCGCAAAAGCGCGCAGGATAGCCACCGAAGTATCCTTGCCGAAAATAGCCGGGAGCAGATTCTGGGCAACCAGCGCATCCACGAAGCCCACAAAGCCTTTGAAGGCGTATTTTACACAGATACCAAGCAGACCCCATACCAAGGCTTTCAGCAGCCACTCAACCATATTAGCGGATAGTTTGCGTTTTGCTACCAGAATACCCAGGATTTCACCCAGCGTCCCCAGCAGCGCAAATTGTACAAAGGCGGAAAGCAGCATGTTGCTTTTTACCCAATCAATATACCAAGCCATACAAACTCCTTTTTAGGTACTACAATGATCGGTCCAGAGTGACCCGGCCAAAACCGCAGCAACGGTCCGGATCCGGATCAAGCGGCGCAATGATAAACTACCGCCGCTTTTTATGCCAGTAGCCAGTAGCCAGCAGCCAGCAGCCAGCAACCTAAATACGTGCGTCCATGCGGTTACCCGATTCATAACGGCGCAGTCCCTGACGGAAAAGCAGCCGGGCCAACAGGATATACACAATGGCGATGCCCCACAATAGCGGCACAAGTGGCCAGGACAGCGACTGGAATACATGCAGCGGCACGAAGGCGATATAGGCCGACGGGATCAGGCTGTACAGTATCCATTTATACCAGCCGGCATGCACCCCTTCCGGATACAGCGAAAAGGTAAGCAGGAATTCCGAGATGGCCGACGAGATGGAACTGGAATTGCCCATAAAAAAGCACAGGCTTTCGGCCGCCGAAAAGATGGCCGAAAACAACAGCGCCGATGGCACCAATAATGACAAAAATATAAGCCAGCGCTCGATGCCGATACCGGGAAGCAGCAGCATAATAATAAAGCCGTACACAAAATCACCCCAGGCCGAGACGATGGTGCGCGAGGCCAGCAGGTTCAGCCAGGGATCTTTGGGCTGCAGCAGATAAACATCCAGGCCGCCTTCGATGGCGATGCGCGACAGGCCGCGGATATTGCCAAAAACGATGTGGGCCAGTCCGAAGCCGGAGGACACAAAGCCCCAGACGAACATAATGTCGGCAAAACCATAGCCCCCTACACCACCGGTGCGCTCGATAAGTACCGCCCAGAAGGCGGCAAAGGCAGCGTTGTTCAGCATCATACCGAAAAACTGCAACATAAAATTAACCCTATACTCCAACACCGATTTTACATTGATGCGAAAGGCCATGGCCATAAAGCGCAGATAGGAGCCAAGGCTGTTCCGACGCAGCGTCGTCTGTTTTTTCTTTTCAGTGATCATTGTCAGCCTCCATTTACCGCTATTTTCCGCGAACCGGCACGGAACACCAATCGGGCCAGTGCCAGCCCGATGACCGCCCACAACAGCTGGCCGGCTATCAGCCGCAGCGCCCCAGATAATTCAAAGGCAGTCATGATGCGGGCCGGCGCATAGGCGATGTAAGGAAAAGGAGTCCAAACAACGATGCGTTGCGCCGCTTCCGGAAGGAACTCGATAGGCAGCAGGGTGCCAACCACCAGGGCAATCTTCTGGAAAATCCAGAAAAAGGCTTCATTCTCCTCCAGCCAGAAAGCTGTCATGGATAAGGCAAACTGCAGGTAAAAATTTACTATGCCCGAAAGCAATAAAGACAGCGGCACGAAGAGTAAGCGCAACCAAGCGGCAACACCGGTCGCGGCAGCTGCCGTTCCGGCCAGTCCGGTAGAGGCAGCCGCAATGTCGGGGGGGCCCACCGCAGCCAGGGCGGGCGGGAAGCCGCCGGTCAGCAGCAAACCGATCAGCAGCCCCTCCAGCATCAGGATCAGCAGATCGGGCAAGGCCGAGCCGATGCGCTCCCAGAACTGATAGGCCACGAAGTCGTAGGGGCGGCTGAGTTGATACGCTACCTGCCCGCTTTTCATATCGCGCGAGAGTGTCCAGAAAAAGCGGCCCAGCGCGAACAGGGGAATCTCGGCCACGATAAAGTACCAGACCATCATCGAGTAGTTGTAACCGGCAATGGAACTGTCCCCCAGCGAGCTGGCCCAGATGCGTGAGAAAACAAAGACAAACAAGGCATAGGTGAGCATGGTGCCGCCAAAGTTAATGCGATAGGCCAGCTTGTCCTTTAGCCCGATGGCAGCAGCAGCTCCGGCGGCTCGCAGCCGCATACGCAGGGTGCTCATGAAAGGCCTCCGGCAGCCTGGCTTTCACCGCTTCCAGTCGTACGGCCGTTGTCAGCTCCAGCGGCTTCCTTGCCCGATCCGGCACTTTTAGCAGCAGCATCCTTGGCCCGTCCGCCGGCGGTGACATTACGGGCGGCCTGCTCGCTGCGAGCGGCATAGATGTCGGCTATCACATTCTCCAAAGGCTCGTCTTCGATGGTTATGTCCTCGAGCTCGCCCAGGCCGGACAGCCGGCGCACCAGCTCGGGCAGCGAATGCTGGCGGGTGTCGATCTCGAAGCTGGCCGAGCGGTCGGTTGCCTTAAGCGGCTGCAAACCGCCGGTGGAAAACTGCACCGGCTCCTGGTAACGCACCCCGACATACTTTTTAGCCAGCGCGCGGTGTTTCAGGTCTTTCATACTTTCGTCCACAACCACCTCGCCGTGGTGGATGATGATGGCCCGCTTGCACACCTTAGCGATATCGCCCATATCGTGGCTGGTAATAAATACTGTTACCTTTTCCACACTGTTCAGCTCGCTGAGCAGGCTGCGGATCTCGCGGCGCGCCACTACATCCAGGCCGATAGTAGGCTCATCCAGGAAAAGCAGGCGAGGCTTGTGCAGCAGGCTGGCGGCAATTTCGCAGCGAATACGCTGGCCAAGCGACAGTTTGCGTACGGCTACATCAAAGTAATCCTGAAGCGCAAAACGCTCCACCAGCTCGGCGGTGCGCCGGGCAAGAACAGAGGGCTCCAACTCGTAAATTGCGCCGAGCAGCCGGAACGAGTCGGCCGGCGGCAGATGAAACCACAATTGGCTGCGCTGACCGAACACCGATCCGATCTGCCAGGCCAGCTGCCGGCGCTGCTTCGCCGGGTCAAAGCCCAGAACAGTAGAACTGCCACCCGAAGGTTGCAGAATACCGGTGAGCATCTTTATGGTAGTAGATTTACCAGCACCATTGGGACCTAGAAAGGCCACAACCTCACCCTCCTCCACCGAAAAAGACACCTGTTTGACGGCGTCAATGCTGCGGTACTGCGGACGGAACAACTTGGTCAGCCAGGCAGTTTTCTGCTGGCTGCTTACTCTGGTGCGGAATTGCTTGCTTAGCTGCTGTACTTGAATTACGGACATGGCAGCCCCCTAAGTAGGGACCATCCGGCAGACGGCTGGTGTTTCTGCTGATAAGAACAGAACACGGAGTTGTGTACGCTGGACGGCCCGAGTTACTCGAGACTCCGTCCATGGGTTTTTATCCCCTGGGTGTTCCGGCCAACCCGGGCCGGCGATACCGCTCGGTCTCGAACCCGGCGCGCTGCCGGACCTGCTGCCCGTGCGCCGTTCGGAACCCCTAGGTACCCTCTCGGTATAAATATCACGATAACTATACCCCGCTCTGATACATCAGTCAAGCCGGCCGGTAGTGGGGGTCAGACCCCGGGGCTGGGCTACTGTGGGGTCTGACCCCAGCGCTGAGCTACTATGGGGTCTGACCCCAAACGGGCAGACTGCGGGGTCAGACACCGGGGCTGGGCTACTATGGGGTCTGACCCCAAACGGGCAGACTGTGAGGTCAGACACCGGGCCGGATGACAATTGAAGTGTCCCCAGGACTACAGAATGGATCCCCTTGATTTGCATTATCGGCCTGGCTGTTTTACAATAATATTATGCTGAAAGATGGCGATACCAAGTTGGAAAAGTCAGTAGCAAAGCCGCTTTTTCTGGCATTGCTCACCGTTATAGTTATGGCTGCCATCTGTCTGACCGCCACCTGGCTGTTCGGCCGGGAACGCCTGCAGGCACTGCGTTCCCGGGTAGTACTGGAGGGCAGCACGGTACGCGCCTCGCTGGAAAGCGGCCTGAATACCCGCATCCACCTGCAGCGCGGGCTGGTTGCCTACATAAAATCCAATCCCGATCTGACCCAGGAGGAGTTCGCTGATTTCGCGGCGGCTCTGATGACCGACGATCCGACCATCCGCAACCTGAGCGTGCTGCAAGGTACCGTAATCTCCTACGTATACCCGTATCTGCAAAACCAGGCCGCCTTAGGCCGTGACCTTGCCCAGGTTGAAGGTCAGCGTGAAACCGTGCTGAAAACCATGGAAACCGAGGACCCGATCCTTACCGGGCCGCTGCCTCTGGTGCAAGGCGGACAGGGCATAATTATCCGCATGTCGATTTATCCTGGTAACGCCGATGGCAGCAAATATTACTGGGGTCAAGCCAGCCTGGTCATCAACGCTGCAGCCCTGGATCTATTCGCAAACAGCCAGCGCTACCCCGACCTGCTCTTTGCCCTGCGCCATGTTGACCAGACCAATACCCAGGATGCAGTATTCTGGGGCAGCTCCGAAATATTTGCCGCCAAGCCTGTGTTGTTTAACGTGGAGATTCCTGGTGGCCAATGGGAACTGGCGGCTATTCCGGCGCGTGGGTGGAACGATGACGACTGGCTGATACAGCTGCTGATCATAATCAGCATTGGTTTCTCGCTGCTGGCCGGACTGCTGGTATTTATCCTGCTATTCACCCGCTCCCGGCTAAAGGTAATGGCTTACAGTGATCCGCTGACCGCCCTGCCCAACCGCGCCTACTTCTGGGAAGCGCTGCAGGCCAGTGCCGCACTGGCAAAACGCGAGCATCGGCTTATTTGCCTGTGCATGCTGGATCTGAACGGCTTTAAGGCCGTAAACGACCAGTATGGCCATGCGGCCGGCGACCGCCTGCTGACACTGGTTGCCTGGCGGCTGCGCAGTGCCCTGCGCAGTGCCGACATCATCTCCCGC
>JAHIWF010000187.1 GCA_018815555.1 Spirochaetota bacterium
CAAGCCCAAGCGCCGGATTCTGGAGCTGCCCTATCTGGTGCTGGTAATCGCCTATCTTATTTTTAACCTGCTGGACATGTTCATGTTCCGCTGGCTGGGTTCGCATCTTAGTGCCTCCTATTTCCGCACTTTTTTCGGCGACAATACCAAGTATCTATCGCCCGGGGGCTTTCATTTTGCCACCCGCATGGTTTCGTCCGATGTGGTTCAGGTTATGCTTACTGTGATCCTTGGGCTGACGGCCATTTTTTTGGCGGTGCTCTTATGGCGCCGGCGGGCCAGTCTGAGTGTGCTGCACCGTTCGCCCTTGGTAACGCCGGTGTTGTCGGCTGTGCTGGTGCTGGCTTTTTCGTTCGTGGCGGTGGCTTCGGATCAGGTAAAAGAGCGGGTTACTCCGGCTATTATTTCCATTGTAAACGACGGCCTTAAATCGATGGCCGGTTCGTATGAGCCCCGCGACATGGACGGTGCCATGCGGGCACTGATGGACTATGCCGGTACAGGCCTGGGTAGGGCAGCCGCTGCGGCGTTCCCGGTAGCTGTGTGGGAAGCTGGTCACCCTGATTCGCCGGACACGGAGTTGCCTTTCTACCCGCTGCTGCGCCAGGCTCCGCCTTCTGCCGCTCTTGCCGCTGCCGACCGTCCGAACGTGGTCTTTATCGAGATAGAGAGTTGGCGCGGCTGGGAAACCGATTTGTTTGTCGACCCGGCCAATCCGGGCCAGACTCCGGAACTGGACGCTTTTCTGCGCGAGTATGCGGTGTACTATCCCTGGACGCATTCCAATGGTTTCCCGAGCGCGGCCGGCACGCTCTGCCTGGGCCTGGGTGTCTGGCCGCATTACAGCAAGCTGCTGGCTACCGATTTTCAGGAACTATCTGCCACCAGCCTGCCCGAGGCTTTGCGTCAGGTGGGCTACCGGGCGGAGATTCTGGTAGGGGCCGAGCCGTCCATCAGCAACTTTACCACCTGGTTCGACCGCTGGTTCGACGCTGTGCTGTTTGATCCTGAAGTGGGCGAGGACCACCTGTTGGTGGACCAGCTGATCGAGCGCACCGCCGAACTGTCCGCCGCGGACGCGCCGTTCTTTTTGCAGATGTACACAATTTCTACGCATATTCCTTTTAATGTGCCCGAGTCCGAGGGGATTGCCCCCGCCGACACCCTGGAGCAGCGTTTTGACCAGGTTATCCGCTACTCCACCCGGCAGGTGCTGCGCTACCTCGAGTGGCTGAAGTCTTCGCCGTATTGGGACAACACGGTGGTGGTGCTGGTGGGTGACCATGCCTACCCCAGCCGCTTTCATACCGAGAACGAGCTGACGGTTGGCCGTATCCATCCGGGGCTAACCTGGGTGAATCTGGCTTTTAGCGGCGGCTGGCAGGGCCTGCCCGAACCGGGGCTGCGCGCCGAGGTGGCCAGCCAGATCGATGTGCCGGCAACGCTGGCCGCCCTGCTCGGTATCACGGTGCCGACACAGTTTATGGGCCGCGACCTGTTCAGCCAGAGCCCGAAGCCACTGCTGGCGGTGCGCGAGCAGCACCTGATGCTGCAGGGTTTCGACTGGCGGGTACTGTTCAACCTGAATGATGAAAACTACGAAGTGTTTTATGTTGACCCGTATAACAAGACTGAGTATGGCATGCTGGAAGGCTATAATCCGGAGTTCAGCAGCGTGCTGCCGGAGGGCATAGACCTGGAAAGCTACCGCGAGATGGTGCGGGCCATGAGCTGGCTGATCGAAAACGACCGGGTGTATCCGGCGTATTGATGCGGTTCATTCCGCAAATGACTAGACCCGCGCAGCCGGAACGAACCGGCCCCGCGGGTCTTTTTTTTGCGCCGGGGATGTGTGGCCTGTCGTAAGCGCCAGCCCCGCTTTATATTGGTCTGCCTAAGGCGCTTCTGGCAACGTTGTCTCCGGCTGGCTTTATACTGGTCATTATAAGGCGGATAATGGCGCCTATGACGCTAATGGTGCTTCTGGCAGCCGACCGTGCAGCTTTTTAGTCAATCTGGCGGATGTTTCCCGGGTCGTCCAGCATGTTACGGTACAAGCCGGCATATTTCTGGCCGAAGTGCTTGAGGGTGTGCTTCTGCAGGATGTGCTCGCGTCCGGCCTGGCCCATGTCGCGGCAGCGCTGTTTGTCCAGGTTCTTGATTATCTCGTAGAGGTGACTGCGCTTGGCCAGGTCGAACTGGTAGCCGGTTTTGCCTTCGAAGACGATTTCGGTGCTGCCGCCGGTGCGCGAGGCGATTACCGGGGTGCCTGAGCCCATGGATTCCAGCGGAATGTAGCTGAAGGCTTCATCCCAGCGGGTGGGCAGCACCACAGCGTCGGCGTAGCTGTACCATTTGGCCACTTCTTTGGGGCCGTTTACGTAACCCACCCAGTTTACCGCCGGGTTGTCTTTGGTTTTGGCGCGCAGCATTTTTTCCAGGTTGCCTTCGCCCACGATGTTCAGGCGTACTTTGCGGTCGCCGGTGGCATTCAGTTCCAGAACCACATCCACCAGCATGTCGATGCCCTTTTCCGGCATGATCTGGCCGCAGAAGGTAAGCTCCAGCTGGTCGCTGTCGTTTTTTGCGGTCGGTGTAAACACGTCGGGGTCGATGCCGGCATACAGCAGCACCACGCGCTCGGGCGGCAGGCCGCCAATCTCCAGCAACTGTTTGCGCACGAACTGGCTGATGGCAACGTACACGTCGGACTGGCGCAGGTTGCTGCGCACTGCCATGAACAGGCTGTGCATTACCCGGTCCACGAAGTAGCGTTTGCTGCCCACCGACATGTGTATGGTGGTCAGCATGGGCACGTCCAGTTCGCGTTTAAAGCGGCCGACGCTGAATTCGACGGTACCGGCCGGATGGTGGTTGTGGATAAGGTCGGGCTGGTAGTTCTGCAGGCGCTCCAGTACTTCGGCGGGGTGCAGCACTACCGGCAGTATGTTGGCCAGCAGTATGGCCTTGGGTTCGAATACCGGGATGGGTTGTTTGATCCACTTGCGCGCGCTTACTACCAGGTTTTCCACGCTTTTGTCGTGGGCTTCAAAATATTTGTAGATGTTCAGTGCGTAACTGGCTACGCCGCGCACCCCGGCGTTGATATGGGCAACTTTC
>JAHIWF010000188.1 GCA_018815555.1 Spirochaetota bacterium
CGGCGGCTGTCTTTCCCGGGCCAAACTGCCGGCACTAAGGCCGGCCGGCCTGTTCATACAGCACCGCTGCATCAGCTTTCTGGAGCAGGTGCAGTCAGGATCAGCAGCCGAATAAGTCCATTTTTTTTTGCGGCTACCGGCGGTGGGATTGCAGTGCCTGCATTGCGTTGCGTTCGCAGTTCCCAGCGACAGCAACTACTGCGGGGTCACACCGGGGGCTTTCGCAGCATCCACAAACGAAGTTTCATCCAGGCCGAACTGCTCGTCATGAACGCCGGCACCCGCCGGTTCAACATGAACTACGATATCATAGATGCCCGGCACCTGCTGCTTGATGCCCCGCTCCACCTGCTGACATATTTCATGCGCTGTAGCCACCGACATAAGGCCGTCAACTTCAATATCAAGATCAATATCGTACAATGAAGAAAGTTTTCGAACCCGCACGCGGTGCGGATTTCCGGCACCAGGAACAGCTCGTACAACGTTAAAAACCGCCTGATACACCTCTGGTTCGGCCTTGCCGTCCAATAATTCTTCATTGGCCTCCCGGAAAACGCCCACAGCCGACTTCATAACCCAAAGACTGACGGCGAGGGCTAAAATAGTATCCAAGAGCGGAAAAGACAGTACCGTAGCAAAAATCAGGCCAGTCAGAACAGTCACCGATATCAGCACATCATTGCGCATGTTCTTGCCGTTAGCCATCAGCATGGCCGAACCGGTCTTGCGCCCGGCCGAAAACTGCGTCCAGGCCAGCAAAAGCTTGCCGCCCACCGAGATCAGGCTTATCCATATGGCCAACATAGAAGGCAGGGGACGTTCCACCCGGGAAAGCAGATTGGTGAAGGTGGAAATAAAAAGCTGGGCACCAGCAAAGAAAATAAAGAAGGAAAGCAGGGTGGTACCGGTAGCTTCAACCCGGCTGTGCCCATACGGATGCTCGCGGTCGGACGGTTTGTTAATAATGCCGGCAGCAATAAAAGCTACCAGCGAGATAAGAACATCGGTGGACGAATCAACACCGTCCCCTATTACTGCCAGTGAACCGGAAATAAATCCGGCTATTACTTTGGCAATTGCCAGCACCAGGTTCCCGGCCAGACTAATCATGGCTGCACGCTTTATATATCCGCTTCTGTCTGTCATAATTCCGAGTATAGGCCGCAGAGCACAATCACTCAAGCTGCCACACCGCGCTTTCGTCAACTTCTTTCTTGAAAAATCCTCTGGTATCGGCTAGAATTATACAATAGATTCATAAGCAGGATCACCATCCTAAAGGTGCTGATTCTAGGCGATATAAAATCACGGGTACTGCCGGACTACTTTCCGGGGCCTTGTCTGTTACAGGAGTTCAGTATGGCATATAAGCTTGATGGCGCTAAATTTCCCACCCTGGATGAATTAGTCGAGGCTCTCTATCCCATGTATGCCGACAAGATGTCGGAAGCCGATTTCCGGGCTTATGCAGAGGAACATGCAGAAAAATCCTGAGAAAAACAGATGAGTGTCGACGAGCGCTCGCGTTTTCGGCATGAGGCCAGAACTTTCCTCAACCATATCATCGGTTATGCCGAACTGCTTTCGGCTCAGGCAGACAGCGTTGAATCGGACGAATTGCGCCAGAACATCTACAATTTGCAGCAAACAGCTGGCCAATTGCGTGAACCGGTTCAGACCTATTTGCTGCTCAGCACCGCTGACAATCTCAGCGACAGCCATCGCGAGCAGGTTGCCGAAGCAAAAACCGCGGTATATTCCGGTATATACGACCTTATCTCGATGACCCAAGCCGGCCGGCGCTTATCCTTAACCGGCCTTAACCGCGATATCAATGCCGACATCAGTAAAATTCATGAAGCCGCCAATGCCCTGGTCGATCTTATCGAAGATTACATGGGCGCGGCAAATTCAGAATCAAGCAACGAGATGGCCAACCCGACTATCCCGCACACTGCTTTTGTCGAAAGCGCCCGGGCCAAGCGTTCCGGGCGTTTGCTTATTGTAGACGACAACGAATTTAACCGCGATCTCTTGGGCCGCCACCTGGAGCGGCAAGGACATGTGGTATGCATGGCCAGTGATGGACTGGAAGCCTTCAGAATACTGAGCCAGGCCCCTTTCGACATCATACTGCTGGATGTGATGATGCCCGGCATGAACGGCTTCCAGTTTCTGGAAGCCCTAAAGGCAGACGAACACTTGCGCGAGATCGCCGTCATTGTCATTTCGGCACTTGAAGAACCAGAATCAATTGCCCACTGCCTGCAGATGGGGGCTGAAGATTATTTTCTGCGCCAATTCGACCCCAGCATTCTGCGCGCCCGCATCGACAGCGTCCTGGAAAAAAAAGAATACAAAGAGCAGAAAGACCAGGTGATGAAGCGGCTGATGGACACCCAAAACCGCCTGGCGGCCGAACTGCGCGATGCCGCCACCTATGTGCGCAGTCTGCTTCCAGCCCGACTGCGCTGGGGCCACCTGGCGGCCGACTGGGCCTTTATTCCTTCGCTTAGTCTTGGCGGCGACAGTTTTTACTATCAGCGCATCGGCGAAGACAAACTTGCCCTGTACTTGATTGATGTAAGCGGCCACGGCATCGAAGCCGCCCTGCTGTCGGTAACCATCATGAACGTACTGCGCAGCCTGACGCTGGGCAATACCGACTTCGGACAGCCGGCCAGTGTCCTGGCCACCCTTAACCGCTCTTTCCGTATCGAGGAACAGAACAACATGTTTTTTACCATCTGGTACGGGGTATACGACCGCAGCAGCCGCGTACTTACCTATGCTTCCGGCGGCGCTCCGCCAGCCATCCTGATCGGACCGGACGCCCTGCCGCAGGAACTGACTACCAGCGGTTGCATCATCGGCGTCGACGAGCAGGCTGTCTTCGAGGAAGCCAGCGTAACGGTGCTGCCCGGTTCACACATGTATCTGTTCAGCGACGGAATTTTCGAGATTCGCAAGAAAGACTCCACCATGCTGGCATGGGAGGAATATATGGCTATTTTAATGGAACACCATCGGGAATGTGCGCTGGCACCGGCCTGCCTTTCGCCGATTAACCGCATTGTGGAGGCGATACGCCGCGAGGCACTGCAGCCGCATTTCGATGATGACGTCTCAATTATGGAGTTTGCCTTTAATGAATGATGGATATCAGCTGCAGCTGGCCCTGCCGGACGATTTTCATGTACACCTGCGCCAGGGCACACAGCTGCCGGCTTACGCCAGGCGCAGCGCCGCGCAATTCGGACGTATCCTGGTTATGCCCAACACCCTGCCGCCGATTTGTGACGGGGCTGCGCTGCGCAGCTACCGGGCAGAAATTCATACGGCCGCTCCGGACTGCCAAGCGCTGATGACCTTTAAGCTGGTGCCGGGCATGGGAACTGCGGCCGTACAAGACTGCATAGAAGCAGGAGCCATCGCCGGGAAGTACTACCCGGCCGGAGCCACCACCAACGCTGCCGACGGCGTGGCCGATCCACAGCAGATCAGCGACGAGCTGGCCCTTATGCAGGAGCTCGATATTGTGCTGTCCATCCATGCCGAGGACCCGCTGAGCCCGGCCATGGAACGTGAGGCCGCTTTTCTGCCGATTGTTGAGCGGCTTATTCGAAACTACCCGAAACTACGTATAGTACTCGAGCATCTGTCCAGTGCTGCCGCGGTTGCAGCCATCAGCAACTGGCCGGAGCGGGTGGCCGCCACCCTTACGGCGCATCATCTGACCTATACCATAGACGACCTCTTGGGCGACAAGCTGCAGCCGGCCCTGTTCTGCAAGCCGCTGTTAAAAAGCGCGGCCGACCGTGCCGCCTTGTTGCAAGCCGCCACATCAGGCTCGCCGCGCTTCTTTTTCGGCAGCGACAGTGCCCCGCACCCGGCCGACGCCAAACTGTCGGCAGCCGCACCAGCCGGCAGCTACACCGCCCCCCTGGCCCTACCCCTGCTGGCCCGCTGCTTCGAAGCCGCCGGCCGGCTGGATCGGCTGGAGTATTTCGTCAGCCGGGCCGGCGCCGACTTTTACCAGCTGCCGCCCAAGCAAGGCTCGGTACTGCTGACAAAAAAAGCCTGGCGGATCCCGGAGCGGATCGACGATGCGATTCCGCCGGAAGCCGGCAGGCTTATAAACTGGCAGGCACAGCGCCTGCCGTAAACACTTACAGCTGCACGATGCGCGAATGGGTCAATACTTCGTAGCCATCAGCGGTAATCAGCACATCATTCTCCAGACGCACACCACCCAGTTCCGGATCGTACAGACCGGGCTCGATGGTGATTATGTGGCCGGGCTCCAGTATCCAGGTATTGCTCTCGCGCAGGTTTACCGGCGGCATTTCGTGAGCCTCTAAGCCTACTCCGTGTCCCAGGCCATGCGGCATGGTGTAGCCGTGTTTGCGGAACAGCTCGTCCACATGCTGGGCCACAGCGCGACTAGGCAGGCCGGGCTTGCACAGAGCCACAGCCTCGGTATAGGCCTGCTGCACCAGGGCTACCATCTCGGCCCGCTTGCCTTCCAGCTTGCCACGGATAAAGGTCATGGTCACATCGGAGGTATAACCCTTGTATACCAAACCAAAATCCAGAATGGACATGCCCTCGCTGCCGAAGGCAGCGCCGGAATATGAAGGGAAGGCATGAATGCCGAAACTGCGGCTGGGGCCGGCGGCTATGGTGTCAAAACCGGTCGCCTCGCAGTCCTGTTCGCGCAAGGCCCGCTCGATGAACAAGGCTACGTCGCTTTCCGATTTAAGGCTGCCGTTTTTTACGCCGGCTTCGATCGCGTCCATTACTGAATCGGTTATAGCCGACACTTTGTGGTAAATATCCAGCTCGGCCGCGTCTTTTACCGCGCGCATGGCCAGTGCCTTGTCGCTTGAATTATTCTCGGTACAGGCAAAATCGTAATCCGGGCAGCGGTCTACATATTCGATGAACGACAGGTAGGGCGTAGCTGTCGGCAGGTCGATTTTGCCACCTGCCGGAATGCCGAAGTGCTTGATCATGCCGTCCATGGCGTCGTAAGCGCTGCGGCCGAAATCGGTATAAGCAAAAATCTGGTCAACACTGGCCATGTTGTTGGCCATGTTCACATCCCAGGCTACCAAAGCGGCCCGACCATCAGCATTGATAAACAGCAGAGCATCTCCCGGGTGTCCGGTAAAATAGCGAATCGAAATATCACGCCGGCCCTCAGTGTCTTCAAACATAGCCAGAGCCAACCCGCGTCGGGTCAGATCTTCGGCCAGCAGCTTACGTCGTTGCAAAAAAGCATCCATAGGTCTTGTCTCCTTTGGCCCGACCACAGTCAGGCAGCAGTATTATTGCAGGGCAGCCAAAGCCGTATTGGCCAGCCGGATGATAGTATTAGACCATCCCTCGTTTATTTTGACCAGCTGCAGCGCGGCAAACAGTTCTTTGTTGGCGCTGATGGCAGCGTTCTGCAGTGCGGCCTGCATCAGACGGTTGCGTTCATCGTTTACCCGGCCGGCTTTCTGGTCTTCGTTCAGCCGGGTAATAATGGCTGCCAGCTCGCGGGCCGATTCTAGACTGCGATCCGCGCCCATGGCCCGAAGTACCAGCAGGCGCTCGTCGATATCGTTATTCAGCTCGGCCAGACGGAAGGCATTGGCAAAGTCGATGGCAGAATTACCACTGCGGTCACCCAATTCTACCAGTGCGTTCAGTGCCAGCTTGCGCATGGTAGCTACGGTAGCGTACTCGATACGATCGCTAGGCACATTGGTAAGGCCGATATTCAGCGCATAGGCGGCAATTTCGATTTTGCGGGCAGGCGGCAAATTGGAAGCGACAGCATACTGTAAGGCACGTAAGCGGCGGGGATTACTCTCCAGGCGCAGGATAGTCAGCAGCTCTTCTGAGGGGTCAGCTAAAACCAGCGGCAGACTGCGCACTGCCTGATCCTTTATCCGCCGGCTGTACCAGGCATCAACCGCAAAAAAAACCGAGGAGAATCCACCGGGATAACCCATGCGCTCCAGGGCGAGGATTGCGGCGTAGGCCAACTTTTCGCCGCTTTCAATATCCTGGGCCGGGCGGGCGTTCAGATCGCGCAGCATAAGTGAAATACGCTCACCATATTCAGTCGCCCGCAATCCGCCCAAAGCAATCAGTGCTTCGGCCCGGGTCAGTGGATCCTTGGAATCCTCCACCACCCGCCACAGGGCCGGGGCGGCATTGGTATAACGCCAATCTCCCAGAGCCTTGGCCTGCAGACGTATCAGCCGTTCGTAATTCTCCATCTGCCCGCCAAGACGTATGGTACTGCGGGCGGCAAGCACCCGTTCCAGACTGTCAAAGACATACTCCGCTCCGGCCGCCTCGCCAAAGCTTACCAGACTAAGGGTAGCCGCATACTGCTGATCCACCGTCTCGGCTGACATCAGAATAAAGCCGAGCACCCTGGCGGCATCATTGGCAGCTGACTGGAATACCAGCCCCAGTGCCAAAACCGTAACAACTGCTATTTTACGCATAATCCGTCCTTATCGATATTCTTCGCGATAGTCATACTCAAACCGGAACTGTTCGCGCAACTTGCCCGAAGCGTCATACACGCGCCGTTCCAGCACTTCACCTTCAGAACCAAGCACTGATACCTGGCGACGTTCCAGCCGGTTTACCGAGCGATAAACAACTTCCTCAACTTCATTGGCGATATTATAATTGTATACGATGCGCCTGGCGGCAGTACCCTGGGGTGTCAGATACACCACTGTGTCGGCCCGGCCATCCGGCAGATAGCTGTATTCCACCTGCTCCAGTAAAATACCGGCACCATTATACACCAGCGATTTCTGCAGGCTGCCGTCTGTGTTCCGCAGGTATTCGGTACGGGCCTGGGCCTGTCCGCTGCCGTCAAAAACCTGCCAGCCCGCCTGCTGCGAAGCTTCCCAGCTAAACACTGACCTGGTCTGCAGAATACCCTTCTCGTCAAACAGGCTTTCTTCGACCAGCGCGCTGTCGGCGTTATAAGCACGGGTTATCCTGGAACTTATCTTACCATCCGTTCCTAGAATGGCACTTTCAACCAATTGCCCATTCAGATAGGTATTCACCAGCGTTTCCACCGGCTCCGGGCGCGAAGGCGAATAGGTACTGCGTTTTACCAGCCGGTGATCCGAATCATATTCATAGGTAATCGTGCGGTCTACAACGCCATCTGCATAGCTAACCGTCTCTTTGCTTAAGGAATATATTTTGACCAGAACTGGAGCCGGCACTTCTTCCACCGCCCCACCTTGCTCTGCAGCCACTGTGTCGGACGGCACTGCCGCGACAGTCTCAATTTGTTCCGACTGCGGCCCACTTACACAGGCACTCAGCAAGAGCACCAATACGGCAAAAATCGCACTAAACTTCATTATGACCTCCCGATAACATATTCAATTCACTAATAAAACTGACGACAAAGCGGAGTGGATCAGCGTTTGCGCAGACGATACCAAAGTGCCAGAATCCCAATCCATATTTTGGGGAAAATACGCAGAATTTTCCATGGTGCCCTCAAATAATAATACCCAAATTCCAGACCATGCCGAAACAAAAATTGCGGTGGTCGGAAGCGTTTTTCAGCAAAAACATCCAAAAGATCGGAACACCACAAATACAGACCGGATTTAAAGTTTTTGAGATGCGCCGGTATCCATTTTTCACCTCCAGGCACACCACGACCTACCAGCAGCAGGGCCGGACTGGCCTTGTGAATGGCCTTGATGATATTGGAATGAAACGACCGGGGAAAACCGGCCGGATGCCGCCCGACCACACGCAGTTGCGGGAAGGTAGCCCGGATGTTCTTTTCGGCCAACTTAAGCACCCCTGGACTGGCACCAAACAGGTACAGGGACTTATTATAGTGCTCCATGATACGCAGCAGCTCAATAACCGCCAGAAAGGGCTCATAGCGAACAGGCAGCTCCTTGCGCAGGAAGCGGGCCAGTTTAATAATGGACAAAGAAATTGGCAGAATCAGTCCGGCACTTAAAACCATCGAGCGAAACTCGCCATTTCGCCGAGCGCGCAGCAGATCACTCATGGAAAGCAGGATAATCTGATGGTTTTTGCCGTCAGAATACAGAGCTTTGACCACTTCTTCCAAATCATCCGGCTGTACCATGTCTACTGGTACATTCAGCAGTGATATGCGCTTTATTCGTTGTTGATCCATGTGTTGCGCTCCAAAAACAGCAGGCGTAAAGAAGCCAGGGCAAAAATGGCAGCAGATTCAGCACGCAAAACCGCCGGTCCCAGCCAGGCAGCAGAAAAACCGGCATGGTCGAAAAACAGCAGCTCTTCTGGACTGAAGCCGCCTTCCGGACCGACACAGGCTACTACCGCACCTGCGCTGTCTGTACAATACTGATGCAGACTGTACGGTGCAAGGGGTTGCTCATGAAAGTATAGCCGCAGTACTGCCGCAGAAGCTTCGGAAGCAGTACCATAGGTGTTTAGGAAGGCTGGTAGGCTGCAGATTGGTTCTACGGTGGTAGGAACGGCAGAGCCGGATTGACCAAGCGCTTCGCGCACAATTCGCTGCAGCCTTTCCAGCCTGGCTCCGTCTTCATGCCGCGGAACCGAGCGGGCACAACTCAGCGGCACAATACGCCTTACCCCGGCCTCCGCCGCCATCCGCACCACATCATCCAGCTTGCTGCCCTTAAGCAACCCCAAAGCCAGAGTAAAGTCCGGCAGCTCTGCCAGTTCCGGCGTCTGGCTCCCGCCTTCAGGCATTGCCCGATGCGGCGGCTGACTGCTCTCGCCCGGTCGGCCGGCACGAACATCCGTTAAATATTCTCCGGCCGCCTCAGCCCTGCCGGTTTGGGCGTCCTGCGGAACGACCGGCGTTACAGTCAACAGTACCGAAGCAAGCTCGTCTTTGAGAATTCTGCAGGTATACAGGCTGCCATCGGCCGACATAGCCGGAAACGAGTCGCCAGCCCGAAGCCGCAGCACCTGCACCAATCGGCGCGAGTCACGGGCGTCAAGCCGGCAATCCGGCCCCCCGTTCCAGGAGGCCGGCAGTACAAAACGGCGCACGACTCAGGGTTGAACCGTCTGGCGGGCCTGAAGCTCTTTCACCGACAGCACCTGCGAAACCAGCGAAGGGAAGCTGCCGGTCTGCAGAACTTCCAGGGCGGCCTGCAGCTGCAGATCATAGTCCAGGTCGAACTCGGCCACGATACGCGTGCGGTTTAATTCATTATGAATCAGGCGCTTCAGCACCCGGGTAGAAACCGGAGACCCTTTGGCCTGCAGCGAAGCGGCAAAACGGTTTACGGCAGCCTCGTCAGCCTCCGGATTCTGTGCGGCAAAGGTACGGAAGGTATTCTGCTCGAGCAGCTCATTAAGCGAAGCTTCTTCTTCGGGCGAAAGCACCGGTTCCAAAACTTCCAGGTCGGGAGCAATGCCCAGCTTGTCGATATTGGCGTCACTTGGGGTGTAATAGCGGGACATGGTCAATTTAAAGCCGGTTTCGCCCAGAGGCAGTACCTGCTGCACCGAACCTTTTCCGTACGAATTCTCACCAACCAGATAAGCCCGTTTGTGGTCCTTCAGGGCACCGGCCAGGATTTCCGAAGCCGAGGCCGAACCCTTATTAAGCAATACGATAATCGGCATGTCTGCAGGTACAGCCACCGTACTGCGTGCCCGGTATGCGGTATTTTCGTAGGCATTACGTGAACGGGTAGACACTATCACACCAGACGGCAGGAAAAGATCGGCAACCTGAATGGCCGACTGCAGCAGCCCGCCGGGATTATTACGCAGGTCAATTACCATCCCCTTGTAATTGTTGCTTTTAAAGAAATTAATAGAATCGCGTACCCGCTCGACCGTTTGCGGCGTAAACTCGATGATGCGCAAATAACCGTAGTTTCCGGGCAGCATGGCCTTCTTTACGGTCGGTACCTCAATGAGCGCGCGCACGATAGTCTCTTTAAAGACCAGGCTCTCGCCGCGCAGGATAGTGATAGTAACCGGCGTATTAGGTACGCCCCGTAATTTGGACAAGACTTCGTCCATCAGCATGGGTTCAGTAGGTTCGTCGTTGATATGGGTAATATAGTCACCCGGCATGATACCTGCCCGCCAGCCGGGGGTATCCTCGATCGGTGAGACGACCTCCACGAAGGGTTTTTTACCGGATTTTGGATCAAACTCGGCCGGCTTGGAGATGTACAGCCCAAGACCACCGAATTTGCCGGTGGTGGTATCGGTCAGATCCTGCATCATCGCCTCGGTCAGGAAGGATGAGTAGGGGTCCCCCAGGGAATTAAAAAGCCCCTGCATAGCGCCTTCGTACAAAATGTTGGGGTCCACTTCGTCAACATAGTTCTGTAAAATAAAGTTGAACGCACTCTGAAACAGGTTAAAATATTCCTGATTACTGAGCGGAGCGTCCTGGGCAAAGGCAGCCGGCGGCCGTATTGTCAGTACAGAACAGGAAATGGCAACGAGAGCTACAACGACCCAAACCATTCTGGTTGAGGTAAAGCGTAAACCACGCCTGGTTTTATCAGATTCCATCATAGTGCAAGTATCGCCATTTGTGCATGGCTCTGTCAACCTGAACACAGAGCGAAGTAAAGAATAGGAGCCCAAAACCAGTATGTGCATCCGGAGCAATTACGGCAAGCCGCAGAAATGACTGCAGCCAGCGGTTTATGTTGACGCGGCCGGTACTCCGAAGCTACACTGGAGACACAATGAGCAAACGCAACCCGGTTTTTCCCATCCTGGCCCTGCTTGACCTTGGCCGTTATTTCTTTTTGGTCTCCCTGCTGCCGCTGTATCTGGCCGGCCAGGACAGCATGTTGTTCCTGCGCTTTGTCCGCATGCTGGCCTCGGCCCAACTGCTGATTCCGGCCGCCCTAGTTTTCATGTGGCTGGACTGGCGCCGCTACCACAGTTATCTGCCACTGACTCTTTTAGCCAAAATCCTCAGTCTGCTCACCCTGGCCATGCTGCTGCCGGCCCTGCTTGCCGCCAGGCAGCCGGTTTCGCTGCTGGAACTGGCCGCAGTTCTGACCCCGCCAGGCATTTATATGCTTGCAGAATTACTTATTGCTTCTATAATGGTTTATATACAAGCATCACCCCGCTTCAGAATCCGGCCGGAAACAGAAGATCAGGCCCGGGATACTGACACTCGGGAGGGGCAAATAGAAACCGTAGCACCGGCAGAGGCGGATTGAATGCATATTATACCGATCGCCAGCGGCAAGGGCGGCGTAGGCAAGTCCATGGTGGCGGCCAATCTGGCCATAGCGCTGGCCCAGGCCGGCAAACAGGTGGTTTTGGCCGATCTGGATCTAGGCGCTTCCAACCTATACCTCATTATCGGGCTGCCGACTCCGCGCTGTGGAGTAGGGACCTTTCTGTCCTCCAGCTCAACCAACTTTGAGGATATAATTTATCAGACCGACTATCCCAACCTGCGTTTCATTCCCGGCGATGCTGAGCTGCCCGGGCTGGCAAATATTACTGCCCGCCAGAAAACACAGTTATCCAAAAAGCTGTGTGCCCTCGAGGCCGACTACCTGATTCTGGATCTGGGAGCCGGAACCGGAGCCAACATCCTGGACTTTTTCCTGCTGTCCGGTCGCGGCATTGTGGTTACAGCGCCTACGCTTACCGCCACCCTTAACGCCTACCTGTTTCTTAAGAACATCATGTTCCGCCTGATGTGGGACAGTTTTAAAGCCAAAACCAAGGCCCGATCCATCCTCGAGGCGCTGCGCCGGGACGGCTCATCGCTGCAGCGCGCCTACATACCGGACATACTCAAGCGCATCGAAGCCGAAGACCCGGAAAGCCATGCTCTGTTCCAGGCCCGGCTGAAAGTCTTTTCTCCCCGCCTGGTACTGAATATGCTCGAAGACCCAAAAGATGCGGACAAGGCCCAGAAAATACGCAGATCCTGCCGCGAGTATCTAGGCTTGGACCTGGAGCACCTGGGCATCATCTACCGCGATGCCATGCAGGATGTGGCCCTGGGCAGCCGTATCCCGATCATACGCTATAAACCACAATCGGTTATCTCCCAGGCGGTATACCGCATCGCCGACAAGATTGTATCCACCGAAGGCAGCGACGACCAGAAACTGTTCGATGATGAATATTTTGACGACAGTTTCAGCGCCGCCGGCACCGAGGCCGAAACCGATTTTGATTCCAAGATAGGCTACGTGGAAGAATTACTGTCTTCTGGCGCACTTACCCAGGGCGACCTTATCGAAACCATCCGCATGCAGCAGTTTGAACTTACCCAGATCCGCAAAGAAAACAATCTGCTTAAACACAAGCTTACCCATGCCATAGCCCAAGGGTTTACCATTTAGCCTATGGCTGCCCCCCCCCTGCGCGGCCACATCACTTTAGTGGCCGATGAGTTGGAAGCTGTCCTCAACTTTACGCCGGCAGCGGACGGTGAGGAAATTAACGCCGAGACCTTAAACAAGCTGGCCGCCAGCCAGCGTATTCCGGCTCTGCAAACCCGCCGCGTAGAGGAACTGCTGTATAACCTTGGAAAAAGCAAGGAGGCGCAGTCGGTTTCTTTGCTGCATGGCACCGTGCCGGAAGAAGGCCGGCCGGAGGAAGCCCACTGGGAAGAGCTGGATACGCCTGATGCTTACCGCGATTTTGCGGCTAAAGTTTTGGCGGAGGCGGCGGCGCCTGAGTTGTATATAGTCAAAACCGAAAAAATAGCCCATGAGCGGATAGTCAAAAAACCGGGAATTTTTGGCAAAGCCGAAAAGATAGTAGAATATGAAAAGGTCGAGCGGCGCGAAGCCGTACAGACAGACACCCAAGTACTGCGCAGTTTCTGGGCCGCCGCCGATAGCGGCATAGCCAAGCTGGAGGCTGCTACCAGCGGTAAAGCCGGGAAAAGCATCTTCGGCAAACCCATTCCTGCCCCAATGCTGGAAAACAGCGCTTTTTACCTTGGCAAAGGCCTGATACGTGATAAAAATATCATACGCACCCAGGCTTCCGGCTTTGTACGGGTAGGATCACGCTGGGCCGACCTCATTCCCTTCAGCGAACACCACTGGGAAGTAACAGTATCAGAAGAAGGTACTACCGTAGTACTGAATTTTACACCCGGAAACCGCCTAATACCACTGCCGGCAAGCGACGAGATCGTAAAGGCCGCGCTTGAACACGCCGAGGCTGCCGAATGCCTGATAGACCCGGAGGAAATTGAACGGGCTATCAGTGCATCCGTACGCAGCGGCCTGGCTATCCAGGGCCTTCATCTGTCCTGCGACGAAGACGCAATCATCGAAATTAAAGTAAGCGAAAATAAATTAAAAGCTACTATTTCGCTGGTAAAAAGCCGCGGCAAGGGCAAAGCGCTGGAACTGGCGGCTGTTAGCGCAGCAATCGGCGCCGCCAAGATAAAAGGCCTTAAATCCGAACAGCTAAAAAAAGACATCATCGAATTCTACAAAAGCACCAAAGCCGAGCTTCTGGATTATGTGCTGGCCGAAGGCCGCGCGCCAACCAGCGGCAAAGACCGCACCCTTAGCTTCAGCATTGCTTTTGTGCCTGATGAACAGCGCTTTGATTATTTAAAAATACTGAAAGAAGATCCGGCACTTGCCCGGTTCTGCCGTACCCTGGATGATTTTCCGATCGATGATGTGCTGAAGCTTGGTTTTGTAAAAATTGACCAGGAAATAGCCCGTTTCAGCGCACCGTCTATGGGAGCCCCGGGGATGGACGTATTCGGTCAGGCTCTGCCGCCACTACCCGGAAACGATCCTGTGGTGTGGCCTTACGAGAATGTGCGCATCAGCAATGAATCGCTGGACAGTATGGAGGACGGCATCGTCCTGGTCGGCGAAAAAGAAGGTGAAACCCAATTGCGGGTACTGCCTTACCGCGATGCCAAAATAGAGGTAGTCGTCGATCAAGCCGCACGACAGGCCCAGCTCAATCTGGCCACCGAATACGGGCTGGGCAAGCCGCTCACCCTGGAGAGGGTTCAGGCGACACTCAAAGAAGAAGGAATCAGCTACGGCATCGACCTTAAATCCATTACCGCTGCTATTGCCGAAGCCCGCGAGGGAGCAGAAGTTAAAAACCGCGTGGTGGCGCAGGCCAAGGAACCGGTTCCGGCTGGCGGTTTCCGTCTGCACTGGCTTTTGCGCCTGGCTACCGGTGCGGCAGTCAGTGTACGGGCCGACGGCTCGGCCGATTTCAAGAATCAGGATCGCAACACCATCGTCAACATCGAGCAGCCGATACTCCGGCTGGAGCGCATCGGCCAGCAGGGCCAGGACGGCATGGATGTGGCCGGCCGGGTAATCCGCGCACCGAAAGATCCGCAGGCGGCCGAACCACCCAGCTGGGATGCCTCGTTCCGGGTGGACACCCAGGAGAATGGCGACCAGATAATCGTAGCAATACAAGCTGGCGAGTTAAAATTTGAAAAAAACAGCCTGTCCATCGACAGCATCCAAAAAATAAAAGGCGACATCTGTGCCGCCACCGGCAATCTGCGTTTCCCCGGGCCGGTTGGCATAACCGGCAGTGTACTGAACGGTTTTGCCGTAATCGCCGGTGGCGATATCATCATCGGTGCAGCCATAGAAGCCGCACTGGTTTCGGCCGACGGATCGGTGCGCATCACCGAAGGAATAAAAGGGGCAACGAAGGGCACCGTGCGGGCACGCAAGTCCATCGAAGCCAGCTTTGCCGAACAGGCAACTCTCCTGGCAGTCGAAGACATTAAACTTAAAAGCTCGGCCCTGCTCTGCAATATCAAAACCAATGGCAAGGTACTGCTGGCCGGCGACAAGGGCCATTTAGTCGGCGGCCTGTGTAGAGCACGCCGCGGGGTGGAAGTACAAAACATAGGCTCGGAGAAAGGCATAAAAACCCAGGTATCCTTCGGCCAGGACTATCTGATGCACGACCTGATCGAAACCGAAGAGCGCGAGATCGATAAACTGAAAAACATGATTCTGCTGGCCGACCGAAAACTGCGTGAGCTGGAAAAAACCGGCGGCAGCCCTGATAAAACCCGCCAGGACAAGCTGAAAATGTTGAAGCTGCTGGAGAAACGCGGCATACGCCTTATAGAACTGCGTGAAAAATTCGACGAGCATCACGAAGGCTGCATCATCGTACGCGGCACAATCTTCCCCGGTGTAATCCTGGAAAGCCATAGTCGCTTCCACGAGATACTCAAACCAAAACAGAAAGTTAAATTCACTTTCGACCCGCAACTCGGCCGCATCCTCGAAGAGCCGCTGAAATAGGCCAAGCCCCATCAGGCGACCGGGCCTACCCCCGGCAAGCTGATCCCGGCGTCCGGGCAGCTAAAAATGGCCATTGCGCACAGTTCAGGTTTTTACCCGGCTGCCTGCTTTGCGGAACAATTTGCCGATATCGGAAAATTTCAGACCATGCCGGCCGCGCTTTCCCTTCAGCTGGGCAAAGTTTTCTATAGCCTCATCACTGCCGGATACAAGCGCAATGTCTCCCGGTTGAAATATGTATTCCGGATCAACCATTCCGTACTCTTCATCTTCTCCACTCTTGATGGATATTAAATTAACCCCCTGGCTTTTACGGATATTGGCTTTCAGCAGACTTACGCCAAACAGGTTATCCGGCACCTCAACCTCGGCGATAACCAGATTGCCGGATACCGGTAAATAATTCAGCATACCGGAACTTACCAATAAAGGGGTAACCCGCTTGGCGGCTTCGCGGTTCGGAAACACCACATTGGTAGCGCCTACCAGATTCAGAATCTCGGCGTGACCGTCAGTAACCGCCTTTACAAAAATGCGCGGAATACCCAACTTGCGGCAATAACTGGTCACCAGAATGGACGATTCAACCTTGTCACCCATATCGATCACAACGCCGTCCAGGTTTTTCGGCAGTATCTTACGTAGTATTTCTTCGCTGGAAATATCCGCAACCACGGCACTAAGCGGCTGGTCCTTGTACAAATCGATCAGCTCACGATCCTTGTCCACAATCAGTATGTCGATATCAAGGTCGAGCATCTCCTCGAGGACATTCTTGCCGAAATAACTCAAGCCCAGTATGGCAAATTGTTTCATAACCTCATCCTATCAGAATATCCGCTTCCGGATACACAATATTATACTTGCGTCTCGCATCCCCGAGATAGACTACAGCCAACAGCCCGACACGGCCGGTGAACATTGTAAAAATCAATACCAATTTGCTCCAGGAGCCAAGACTGGCGGTAAGATCCAGAGACAGACCGACAGTACCGAACGCCGATACGACTTCAAAAGCAATGTGCCCAAGATCCAACCCACGCGAAGCCTCAAACAGAGTAATCAGGCCGGTTGCACAGATCAACAGAAAGATGGCTTTAGTGAAGTATACCACCGCGGAGTTTATTATAACTGGAGACAGACGTTTGTGAAAAACCTGAATCTCGCCCTGTTCATTGGCTCTGCGCAACATAATCATGAGCACAATGAAGGCTGTGGATACCTTGACACCACCGGCAATCGACCCGGGAGCACCTCCTATGAACATCAAAATCATGGTAAGCATTTTTGAGGCCTGCCCGAGATCTGTCTGGTGGATGGTGTTAAATCCGGCAGTACGCGGCGTAACCGCCTGAAAAAGCGAGTTCATAAATTTCTGCCAGAAGCTCATGTCTGCCATAGCTGCGTTACGTTCCAAGAGCAAAAAGGCCAGAGTGCCGAAACCTACCAGGACAAAGCTTACACTCAAAATCAGTTTGGTATGAAAGCTGAGCTGCCGTTTCTTCCGGCGCAGCCAGCGACTTAAGTCATGCATGACTATAAAGCCGATCCCGCCGCCGGTAATCAGCATCGCGACAACGGCCAGCAAGTCCGGAGCAGTGCGGAATCGTTCAAGGCTGTCGGGAAAGGTGGAAAAGCCGGCATTGCAAAAAGCCGAAACAGCGTGAAACAGAGCCGCAAACCAGCTATGGTCAACCCCCTCGCGCCGGAAAATAAGCTGTAGCAAGACTGCACCGGCCAGCTCACTGACCAAAGTAAAGATCACGATACTGCGTACGATCTTGGCCGGATCACGCTCTACTCCGTCTACCGAAAAACTTTTAATGGTTCTCAGCCGTCGGAAAGGAAGACGGTGACCGGGCACCAGCAACAGCAAAGAAGTAAAGGAAATAATACCAAGCCCGCCTAGTTGTATAAGCAGCATGATAATAAGCTGCCCGAACCGGGAAAAGGCGGCTGTATCAACGGTAATCAGGCCGGTAACGCAGACTGCGGAGGTAGCAGTAAACAACGCGTCAACCGCTGCCAACCGTCCTCCTCCCGCCCACACCCCCGGCAAGGACAGCAACAACGCTCCGACAAGTATAAGCGATAAGAAAAATGTCAGCAAATATATAGTATCCGAGGAACGGTTATTCATCATCAGGCAGCTCCAGACGCAGCCGGTACCCTACTCCGGGCTCGGTACGCAGGAATTTCGGTGCCGAAGGATCCTGTTCGATCTTCTTGCGCAACTGATTAATGTATACGCGCAGACTATTGTAATCCTGCTCCACCGCCGGCCCCCAGACTTCACGCAGCAACTGGTTCCGGGTAATGATTTTGCCTGGGTTGCGTACAAAAATTTCCAGAATCGACCATTCTGTAGGTGTAAGATGTTCTTCCAGGCCGTTCCGGCTGGCTTCACGCGGATCCATACGTACATCAAGCAGACCGATGGCCAACTTCTGCCGGCTTACCGAAGCCGGCAACCGGTGGCGCAAAGCAACCCGCAGGCGAGCGATAACTTCGCCGATACCGAACGGCTTAGTTATATAATCATCCGCACCACCGTCCAGCAGTCCGGTAATATCCGCTTCTGAATCACGTACTGAAAGCACGATAACCGGCGTGTCGCCTCTCTGGCGGATCATGGCCAGTAAATCACGCCCGTCACCATCAGGCAAGCCGAGGTCCAGCAGCACGACGGAAGGTTTTACACCGGCAAACTGACTAGCCCCTTCTGCACAGCTAGCGGCTTCATGTATGGTGTAGCCGTTTTTTTCCAGATAAAGACGCAGCAGGCGGCGTATCGACGGATCGTCATCAACAACCAGTACCGGTGTCATACTTTTTCCTTATCCGGCAGCTGCACTGTTATCCTCAACCCGCCGCCCTCAGCATGTCCGGCAGCTACACTGCCGCCATGTACTTCCACGATACCACGGCAGATAGACAAGCCGAGACCACAGCCCTGCCGACGCTGTCCGGCCGCACCTCGGAAAAATGTATCAAAAATATTAATCAATTCGGCATCCGAAACCCCGGGGCCATTATCTGTAAAAATAATATAAACTTTTCCATCATGTCTTTCGGCATTGATGCGCAGCAAGGCTCTTCCTTCTGTATACTCCAAAAAATTACGTACCAGATTATTGAATACCTGTACCATCAAAGCCGGATCTGCCATAACTTCAAAATCTCGGGCAGAATCCTCCAGAACAAGTCTGTCCGCCGTAAAATCCCGCTCAGAAACACATGCAGCAGCACCAATCAGTTCACCAATAAAAACCAGTTCCTTGCGCGCTACCAGCCTGCCAGCCTCCAGACGGCTCATGGCCAACAAGTCTTCAACTATGGTATTCAGTTTGTTTGCCGCCACCAGTGTTTCGGTGAGCAGGTTTGAACGCAGCTCCGGATCATCCGCCGCCGTGCCGTCAAGCAGACCGCTGGTTGCCCCTTTGATTGTAGTCAAAGGAGTACGCAACTCATGCGAAACGTGATTAAGCAGGATTTTGGACAAACGTGCGCTTTCCCCAGCCAGCTTTATCCGGTCATTCTCCTGGGTAAGTAGCTCGCGTTCTATGGCAAGAGCCAAATTCCCGGCCAGCGTTGCCAGCAGTTCCCTGGTTTCTCCATGAATGCCCTGCTTGAGCTGACTCTTCACATACAGTACCCCCAGCTGGGCGGCGGCTGCGGTCAAGGGTACATACAAGGCACTATCCTCGTCGGTGACAGTCAAACCAGCACTCAGACAGCGCATGGCAACTGTGTCATTTACGGGCTGTCCCGGAGAGAAACCATCATTGTGTGGCACATCTGCGCAAACACCCTCTTTGTCATCAAGCCAGATAGAGGAATCCAACGCTAGATGTTCTGCCAGAAAGCTTACACAAAATTGCACAAGGTTTTCCAATCCGCGTATCTGCGAGATTTCCCTGGCAAAACCGTACAGCAATGACATGCGGCGCTCTCTAGACAAAAGCGCAGACTCTTTTTCCTTGAGCCTGGAAGTCAAGAATCCCCCCACGAATGCTGCCAGGAAAAAAGCGGCAAACATCAGAATGTCCTCCAAGCTGCCGATCGAAAAGGTCAGCCGGGGTGGAATAAAAAGATAATTCCATAACAGAGCGCTGGCAAACGCGCTGGTAAACACTACAAAACGGCTGGTTATGAAAGGCAGACAGATAATTAAAAGTAGGTACAGAATCGAAACGGCCCGGTATCCGAGCGCCGGTTGGGCCAGCACACCTGCCAGAGTAATGGAGGCAAGCAATCCTGCGGCATATAACACACCTCTGAAGGACGGGGCCCGCCGGGACTGCCAGGATCGCCGCTTTTTTTCGCCGGTCGGATTCTGCCCTTGCAGTACGATCACATCAAGGTCGCCGGACCGGTCTAGAATCTGGTCCATCAAACTGGGTTTTTCCCGGAGAGACCTGCCGCCAGCCTCGGCCTTGCCGATAACCAGCACGTTCGCCTTCTTTATGCGGGCATTGCGAACAATTGTTCCGGCAATGTCATCAGCGGAAACTTTGATTATCTCGGCCCCGGCTTGTTCAGCCAGAAACAAATTACGGGAGGCTGCCTCGGTTTCGCCCAGATGGTTCATGGACACGACATTGATGGCTGACCAGCTAGCGCCGAATCGCCTGGCAACCGCTTCTGTCCAGCGGATCACATATTCAGAATTTCCGCTGCCGCTGATCGCGGCCATCAAATGACCGCCAGCCCCCAGCTCTGCCAAGGACTTAATTCGCTTATCCATATTCCCGCCAGCATAGCATTATTGGCTGTTCCGGTACATTAAGCCACACTTAATATTTGCCGCTTAAGCCTTAAAAAAACCTTAAAATTTACAGCTTTGCCAAGCGCTCTCGGCAACTTGTTTCCCGCCCCCATCCCAACACGTTTAGACACCAAGACGGTTGCCCCCCCGAGGAGCTGGGCTCCAAGATGGCTGTCAGCCAGAGAGCTTGCGCACCGCTGGGCAGCTCAGTATAGTAGAAAAGCAGCCGGCAAGCGTGGCTGCACACCCTACACTGTTAATGGAGGCCGCATGCTCGCTGCCGTACAATTTCCAAGCTGGCTGAAACCGGAAGTACTCCCTTTCTGGCCGCAATTTCCGCTGCGCTGGTATGGCGTTATGTACCTGGTGGCCTTTGCTGTCGCCTGGCTGCTTTTTCGCAGACAGGTAAAAGAACGCAAACTGGGCTATTCCGAAGATGACATCTCCAACTTTTTTCTGGTCGGCATACTTGGCCTGATTCTGGGAGCACGTCTGTTTGGCACTCTAATTTATGATACAACAGGTATTTACTGGCGCAAACCATGGCTGATCTTCTGGCCCTTCAGCACTGACGGCCAGTTTACCGGCTTTATGGGTATGTCCTTTCATGGCGGTGTTGTCGGCGGCCTGGGGGCGATGCTCATCTATGGCCGCATTAAAAAAATCGAAATACTGCGTTGGCTGGACATGGTGGCGGTAGCCATTCCCTTTGGCTATACCTTTGGCCGCCTGGGCAATTTTATTAATGGCGAGTTGTGGGGCAAGGTCTCAAGCGCACCTTGGGCTATGGTCTTCCCGCACGCGCCGCGTCTGCCCACCAACTTGGACTGGGTGCGCCAAATAGCCATGGAAAGCAGCCTGGCCATCAGCGGCAGCAGCATCAATCTGGCTCGTCACCCTTCGCAGCTCTACGAAGCGCTCTTTGAAGGCATCGTGCTTGGCCTGTTCATGTGGCTGGTAATCCGCAAACGTCATGCCTTTAAGGGGCTGGCTACCGGCTGTTTCGTGGCCGGCTACGGTTTTGTGCGCTTTTTTATCGAGTATTTCCGCGAGCCGGATGCCGATCTCGGCTACATCATCAAATTGGGCGACCCGGATGCATCCATCCACCTGTTCACCACCCCGTGGAATTTTTCAATGGGGCAGCTGCTGTGTTTCCTGATGATAGCCGGCGGGCTTGGCTTTATACTCCTGCGACGCAAACTGAATGCCAAGGAAGCTTTGGCGGCCGAAAGCAGCAAAGTGACCAGCAGCGCCCGCAAGGGACACCGCCGCAAAACCTACAAAGGCCGCTGAGCCGGCAGGAGGCTGTCGCCGGGAGGCAACGCGGCAGCCTCGTATCAGCCGGTACTTGCAGCCCGCCTGAGCAGGCTGCAAGCGGCGGATTCCGGCTTCAATCGTCTCCAAAGCAGGTATCCACCCGCCGGGCAGTACCTATCAGGTAATGGTCCACCGGCACCGTTCGGGTGCGATCGGCCACCTCGGCCAGGGCTATACTGCCGATGCTGTCGGCCCGTTTGGTTACCATACGGCCGAATTCGCCGGCCTGCAGCAGATCGGCCGCGGCGGTACCGAAGGCAGTGGCCAGCACCCGGTCATAGGCGGCCGGTATCCCGCCGCGCTGCAGATACCCCAGCACTGTAACCCTGGTTTCCATGCCGCTGCACTGCTGTATTTCGGCGGCTACCCGATAGCCGATTGACGGCCAGGCCATAGCCGCACGCGCCTTTTTGCGCTCTTTTTTCGGCAGGGCTGCCTCTTCCACGCTCAACGCGCCTTCGGCTACCACCACAATGCTGAATTCCTTGCCAGCCGCCCGCCGCCGCTCCAGACTGGCTGCAACCGAGGCTATATCATAGGGAATTTCCGGCAGCAAAATAATGTCACCGCCACCGGCCACTCCGGCATACAGGGCCAGCCAGCCGGCCTTATGCCCCATCAGTTCGATGATCATCACCCGGTTGTGCGAATGTGCGGTGGTATGCAGGCGGTCGATGGCCTCGGTGGCGATTGATACGGCAGAATGAAAGCCGAAACTGACATCAGTACCCCAAATGTCGTTATCTATGGTTTTGGGCAGACCGATCACCGGGATACCGGCTGAATACAAGAGCGAAGCGGTGGTATTGGTGCCATTTCCGCCCAGCACCACCAAGGCATCCAGCTGCAGGTCGGCTATTGTGTTTGCTATAAGTTCCGGCTTGCTGCTGCCGTAACTGGCATCGGAAGCGTTATCCGCCGCCGCATCAACACAGCCGGCAGCCGACTGAGTCTGTAGTATACTGCGTTCGGCGGGTTTTTCATCCTTGCGGAACGGTTTTTCGCGTGAGGTACCGAGTATGGTGCCCCCTCTGGTCAATATGCCCGAAAAATCGGCCTCGGTCATCAACCTGGCATCACCTTCGATAAGGCCGCGGTAACCGTGATTAATGCCAACGATCTCCATGCCGTAACGGCCAGAAGCAGCCTTGGCCACACCGCGGATGGCCGCATTCAGCCCCGGACAATCGCCGCCGCTGGTCAAAATCCCGAAACGGCGCACTGCCGAATTTTTCATTGACGACTCCTTGTCAGAAGCGGTTAAACAGGCCGCTGCGCCCGGTAAAGCGCAGTATTTTGGAAGTATCCTTAGGCCAATCATCCAGCAGTTTGACCACATGGCGGGCCAGCAGATCGGGCATGGCCGATTCATCGCGCAATACAGCCAAACGGCAGCCCTCGGGCAATGCAGCCGCCAGCAGGCCTTCGGCCAGGCCGGCAGCCGTACCCTGGGCCATCATTCGCAGTAGGCCGTTGGTTGAGCCAGCTCCCTCCTCCGTACTATAAACAGAGCAGGACAGCAGCAGCAGAACGGTGCCGCGCTTACGCTCGGCAAAACGCTCCAGAGCCATCTGCAGCAGACGGACCAGCCCCGAGCCGAAAGCCAGCGCATTCCTTTCGATATCACGCGGGCTGCAATCCAGGATTCCGGCGGCCGATAGCTGCGGGTCAACCAGCACAATAAGCTCGTCAGCCGGGCCGGCCAGCTGATTTTCCAGTTCCTGCCAAAGTGCAGATGCGCCGGCCCAGGAGAGCGGGTTCCAGCAGTACACTGGTGCGGTTTGTTCGCCCGGCTGCGCTGTATCGGCTGCAGCCGCCGTTTTTTTGCAAGAGGCAGATTTCGGCTTGCCGGCATCAGCCGCATCGGCTTTGGCGCTGCTGTCGCTGGCAGCCAGAACCAGAGTCCGGCCGCTCACCGGAGCCTCTGCCGCAAAAGCCGCAAGACAGGGATGCACATAGCCGGGCTCAGTGGCGGCACCGGCGGAGCCTTCGTCAACAAGTACCAAGATTGTCTTTTTCATGCCGCCAGTGTACTATGTGGCAGGGCAGGACGCAAGACTCCTGCAGAGGAGACCACCATGAAGGTTGCACTAGTCCAGATGGACGCAAAAATCGGTGATTTTAATGCCAATGCAGCAAAAGCCCTGCAGCATATCCAATCCGCTGCGGCAGCTGGAGCCCGACTGATTCTGCTACCCGAACTGGTGCTTTGCGGCTACCCGCCAATGGATCTGCTGGACCAACCTTCCTTCGTCCAGCAGGACGAACAGGCTTTTCGCCGGCTGCAGGCCAGTCTGGCGGCGCAGCTGCCGCCGGAAACTGCTGTCGCAATTGGCCATATCGGCCGCAACCCCTACAAAACCGGCCGAATTCTGCGCAATGTGGTCTCCGTAATCGTTAACGGGCAGGTAGTCTTCGAGCAGGCTAAAACTCTGCTGCCCAGCTATGATGTTTTCGACGAAACCCGCTATTTCGAACCCGCGCGCGAACGAAAAGTATTCGAATACGAAGGCCACCGCATAGGTTTCGCAATTTGCGAGGATATCTGGCATGAAGCCGCTCCCTCGCCCGGGCTGCGCTATCCGGTAGACCCCCTGGCCGACCTCCTGGATGCCGGCGCGGACTGCATTTTGGTGCCGTCGGCCTCGCCCTACCAGCTGGACAAACTGGAACTGCGCATGCAGCTGTGCCGCAAACTGGCCCTGACCGGTGGTATTACCGTCGCCTACTGCAATGCCACCGGAGCCAACGATTCACTGGTTTTCGACGGACGTTCTTTTGTAACCGACAGCTCCGGCCGCCTAACCAGGCTGGCTGCCTTTGATGAGGAAATTCTGTACTTCGACCTGCCGGCGGCCGCCCCCAAGGCTTATGAGTCTAATGCGGCTGCAACAGCCGCAGCGGGTAACGCGTCAGGCGACAAAACAGCCCGGCCGGCGGCAATCGACCCGGCCCAGGCAGCGGTACCGGTCATCCCCCACCGGCTGGACGAGCTGGAAGCAGCTCTAGTGGCCGGAATCCGCGGCTACATGAGCAAATGCGGCTTCAGCACCGCACATCTGGGCATTTCAGGCGGCATCGACTCGGCCATAGTCGCTGTACTGATTGCCAAGGCCATCGGCCCGCAAAACCTCACCTGCATCGGTCTGCCCTCGCGCTATTCCTCCGAAGGCTCGGTAAAAGACAGCGAAGAACTGTGCCGCAACCTGAGCTGCCGCATGGAAACCATTTCCATCGAAAAAGTCTTCGACAGCATGCTCGCCACCATGGACAGCCACTTTGCCGGACTGCCCTTCAACCTTACTGAAGAAAACATGCAGGCCCGGCTGCGCGGCAACATACTCATGGCCTGGTCGAATAAATTCAACAGCATGCTCTTTACCACCGGCAACAAGAGCGAGATCGCGGTCGGCTACTGCACCCTGTACGGCGATATGTGCGGCGCTTTTAACCCGATTGGCGACCTGTTCAAAACCGAGGTGTACGATCTCTGCGAACACATTTACCGGCGCGAAGGACTGATCCCGCGGGCCATCATCGACAAGGCTCCCAGTGCCGAACTGCGCCCCGACCAGAAAGACCAGGACTCCCTGCCCCCCTACCTAGAACTGGACGGCATCCTGCGCCTGCATATCGAACAGAATCAGGACCGCGCCGGCATCGTGGCCGCCGGCTTTAACGATGCCATCGTCAGCCGGGTACTTACGCTCTGCGGCCGGGCCGAATATAAACGCCGCCAAGCCGCTCCGCTGATAAAAGTTTCGCCACGGGCCTTCGGGCTAGGACGGCGAATACCCATGGCCAGGACGCTGCACGAAATTCTGTAAACCTTCTGGCAGTTATGAACTCAATTTTCTCCATATTTTTATTTCAATCTTCGATATTTAATTGATTTCCTCCGTATATAGAGGTATAATTTAATTGGATATCTGTATTTATACCATCATCCGATACTAAAGGAGTTCCTGTGCCC
>JAHIWF010000189.1 GCA_018815555.1 Spirochaetota bacterium
ATGTAGCGGTAAACATTAGTCGACGATGAATTGGGGCCAGCCAGATAAAAGTAGCTATCATGCCAGGAGACTTGCCTTGGAGCTTGAACGACACCAGCGATTGTTTGTGGCGAACCAAGCCAGCCATCCCCGATATACGGAACACCGTTTGTAGCCTGCAGACGCAGCCAGGCGGCCGAATTGCTGTCTGTTCCCAAAACAATAATATCGTCAGCCGGACCGACAATAAAGTCATGCACTTCACTCGTGCTTCCAACTGTTACGGAATAAACACCATTGGTTGCGAAGCTTGTATCAAGCAAACCGGTGGCTGACAATCTGGCGACAGACCAAGAGGTAGCAAGCCCCAACGATTTTCCGGCCAGAACGATCCGGCCGGTGCTGTCCAGCTCCATGCCGGCCAGACTGTCTTCAGCTCCTGCAACCGGGTCCAAAAAGGTGTAGCCCGAACTGCCAAAACTGGTATCCAGTGCTCCATCCAGCAGGAAGCGGCAGACAAACCAGTCTGTTGAGTCATTTACAGAATTAAATACCGTACCGGCCGCCAGAATACGGTTACTGGCATCAACAGCACAATGCAGCAATACCGAACTGGCAGAACCGAGCGGCAGAAAACTGAGTACACCGTCAAGGTCAAAGCTGCTGTCCAGCAGGCCATCAGCAGTCAGCAGGGCCAGGAAGGGAGTATTCTGCCCGGGATTACTCATGCCGGCTACTACAATTCGGCCGTCGGACAAGACTGCCGCGTCGGCAACGGTTTCGGCAATATTATTAGCAGAACCAAAACTGTACAGCGACCCGGAATTACCGAAGCTGCTCTCGCGTACACCATCGGGGCTATGCGCCAGGCGCAGGTTAAAACTGGCGGCGGCATCCCAGACAGCCAGGTACAGGTTACTATTGGCTGCCATACTGAATGTACCGGTCCGCAGGCCTTCATTCCAAGTGCTTAAGGCACGGCCATCAGGGCCAAAGGCCAGAACGCGTGCCGGTACCTGGAGAGGATCGGTCGGCTGAAGCTGCAGGGTCCATTGGCCGGAGAGCGGCGTGGTCATCCTGAAAACCCGGTTGGCCGAGGCCAGGCCACTCAGGTTGCGGTTTATCCCCGCTTGTGCCGCTACCGTATCAGATGGAATCAGTGCCAATGAAAGACTGTTCGCACCTTCCTGCAATATCAAGTCGGTCTGGCCGCTGGCGTAGGTACTGTTGCTGTCGGCCGCACTGGCCGAAACGGTTAAGGTAACACCTGAAGGCAACGAGTCAATAGAAAGCGAGGCGGTAAGATCTTCAGCAATAGTCGGCGACCCGGTGTAAAGAATCGTGCCGTCTCTGCTTACTGTAAGGGTTATAGTTTCTGTTCCCGGCAGCAAGGCTCGGGTGCCGGAAACAGACAGCGTTGGATTGGCTGCAGGAATGCGCACGGCCAGACTCAAGGATGCCGGGCCGTTATTAGCTTGCACTGATAAAAATGGAGATTTACAGGATGCAAGCAATACAATTACAGCTATAATGCAACAAACGGAATATAAACGATTCTTCATAAAGCAACAGTCTCCCCTGATATTTATGAAAAACCAATATATCACGATAATTAAAATAATTCAGGCTTAGGTACCGAAACTCCGCTCCGCCTGCTCTATAAGCCCGTTAAGGTAGGCCGCTCCCAATGCCCGGTCATACAGACCATAGCCGGGTTTGCCGGTTTCGCCCCAGATCATGCGGCCGTGGTCGGGCCGTACCGGACCGTCAAATTTATTCCGCACGAGGGCTTCGACGATGGCAGCCATATCCAGGTCACCGCTGCTGCTGCAGTGGCCGCACTCTTCGAAGGAATGGGGGCCGGTAATTTTAACATTACGCAGATGCATAAAAGCCAGCCGCTCGGGAAATTCGTCTATCATGGAAACAATATTGTTGTCGGGGTTTACACCAAAACTGCCGCTGCACAAGCAGAGTTTATTGGCCGGCGAGGGCACATCCGTAAATAAACGGCGCAGGGCCGGAGCTCCGTCTATTACCCGGGGAATTCCGAACACCGGCCAGGGCGGATCGTCCGGATGCAGGGCCAGCTGCAGGCCGAGCTCTTCGGCCAGCGGGCTTATGGCCTTAAGAAAATATACCATATTGTCATACACGGCTTCGGATCCCAGCTCGCGGTACTGTGCTACCAGGCGTGTAAGCTGCGGCCGGGTGTAGGTGGCCAGCCAGCCGGGCAGATCCAGGTCGCTGGTTAAGGGATCAAGGCGGTCTACCGCCTCCTGGTCGTAGGCCAGACAGGTAGAACCGTCCGGTAGCCGCCTGGCCAACTGGCTGCGCGTCCAGTCGAATACCGGCATAAAGTTATAGGTTATTACCACCGGTGACTCTCGGCCGCTCCAGTCGGCGCTATTCTGCACCAGCGAAGCCGGCCCCAGCACTGCGGCCACATTGCGCATGCTGGCCATCCAGGCGTCAATATCCCGGTCACGGTCGGCCCCGCCGAGCTTGATTGATTCTGGCACAGGAATAGATTCCACCACCCTCCAGGCCAGATCGGCGGCCTCCGCCTGCGCGCGCAAAGACTGCAGACGGTCTTGCGGCCATACTGCTCCCGGCGGCAGGTCGTAGAGGGCAGCCACAATCGAACGCAAACGGGGAATCTGCCGGATATATTCCAAGGGGATTGTATCTTCCTGGCCCAGCCAGCGGAAACTCATATACATCATGCACTCCTGTAGCGGTCAGTTTTCACCGGTTTTAATTCTATCTATCTCATCGCGCAGTACGGCAGCCGCTTCGAATTCCAGATTCTTGGCTTTTTCGAGCATCTCGTTTTCCAGCCGTTTTATCAGGGCTTTTTTCTGTTCGGGAACCAAAAGGTTATAAGCCGCCTTGATGGTCTCAAGCTCGATGCCGGCAACTTCGCTTTCTTCCTCTTTATGCCGCTGCAGGATGTCCTGCACGGCCTTCTTGATGGTAATCGGGGTAATGCCGTGTTCGGCGTTATATGCCAGCTGCACGGCACGACGGCGGCCGGTTTCGCCGATGGCCTGCTGCATGGCGTCGGACATGCGGTCGGCATACATTACTACGGTACCTGCGGCATTGCGGGCAGCCCGGCCGATTATCTGAATCAGACTGGTAGCCGAGCGCAGGAAGCCAATCTTGTCGGCGTCCAGGATGCCGATAAACGACACTTCCGGCAGGTCAATTCCTTCACGTAATAAATTTATACCTACCAGCACATCATATTCACCCAGGCGCAGCTGTTTGAGTATCTCTACCCGTTCTATGGTTTCCACCTCGCTGTGGATGTAGCGTACTTTCAGGCCAAGCCCTGTAAGGTACTCGGTAAGTTCCTCGGCCATGCGTTTTGTCAGGGTAAGTATCAGGCTGCGCTCGCCGCGGGAATTGCGCAGGCGGATTTCGGTATAGATATCCTCCATCTGGCCTTCGCTCGGGCGCACATCAATCTCCGGGTCTACCAGGCCGGTGGGCCGGATCAGCTGTTCCACCGGCGGCCCAGAACGTTCCAGTTCCAGTATGCGCGGGGTGGCCGATACGTACAACACGGTCTTTACCAGCTTTTCGAACTCGTCCATCATCAGCGGTCGGTTATCCATGGCGCTGGGCAGACGGAATCCGTAGTCAACCAGGTTCTGCTTGCGCGCACGGTCGCCGGCATACATGGCACCTATCTGCGAGAGCGTCACATGCGACTCATCCACAATAGTAAGGAAATCTTCCGGAAAATAGTCCAACAGCACTGAGGGCCGTTCGCCGCGCTTGCGGCCGGACAGGGGGCCCGAATAGTTTTCTATGCCGGGGCAGTAACCCATTTCCTCAAGCAGTTCCAAGTCGTATTCCACCCGGGTTTTAAGCCGCTGGGCTTCGAGATTGCGGCCGGCGGTATTCATTTGCTGCAGGCGTTCCTCCAGCTCCTCGCGGATACCGGACAAGGCCGACTGCACCATGCGTTCGGGCATCACGAACTGTTTAGCCGGGTAGATTACTGCGGCATCCAGGTCTTCCAGAAAATCACCGGACACGGCGTCGAAGCGACGGATGCGTTCTACGGTATCGAAGTCAAACTCGATGCGGTAGGCTTCTTTGGAGTAGGCCGGAAATACGTCCAGGGCGTCACCGCGCACCCGGAAACGTCCGCGTTCCAGCACCATGTCGTTGCGCTCGTACTGCAGGTTTATCAGCTCGCGTTTTACCTTTTCCGGATCGATCTGCTGGCCCAGTTCCACTTCGGTCTTCATCTCGCGGTAGATTTCCGGTGTGGCCAGGCCGTAAATGCAGGAAACAGTAGCGATAATGATAACATCGCGCCGTTCCATCAGGCTGCGGGTGGCAGACAGGCGCATGCGCTCTATTTCTTGGTTGATGCTGGCATCTTTTTCTATATACAGATCCCGAGTGGGAACGTAAGCTTCCGGCTGGTAGTAATCATAATATGACACAAAGTATTCCACCGCGTTATCGGGAAAGAAATCACGGAATTCGCGGTATAGCTGGGCCGACAGGGTTTTGTTGTGGCTGATTACCAGTGTAGGCTTCTGTACAGATTCTATAACTTTGGCCATGGTATAGGTTTTGCCCGAACCGGTAACGCCGCGCAGGGTCTGATACTGTTTGCCGGCCTTAATCCCGGCGGCCAAAGCGGCTATGGCCTGCGGCTGGTCGCCGGCCGGTTCATAGGGAGCTGCTACCCGGAATTCACGCATGTCTGTAGTCTCCTTGCAAGGTGTTTGTAAGCAGAGTCATCGCCTGCCGTAGTTCATTATGGTCGAGTGATCCGAAACTGAGGCGCACATGGCGGTCAGAAGCCGGGGGTAATTCACAGCGAAACTGGGCCTCGGGAGCAAGCAATACACCCTGCTCCGCCAATTTGCGGCTCAACTCACCGGCGTTCGGGCTGTAATCGGGCAGACGCAGCCACAAATTCAAGCCACCCAGCGGGTTGGACCACAGTTCGGAAGGCAAACCGCCGGCACTAAGCTCTTGTTCACAATCGTTCCTAAGTGCCTGGTAAGCCTTCTGCACTGAGGCCAGATGCGCGTCGTATAAAGAACCCGAAAGGAAACGCTCCAGCACCCGCTGCATAAGGCCGTTTGAAGACAGATCGACACTGTGCTTGGCGATGCGCAAGCGCTCCTGCAGCAAAACCGGAGACTGCACCGCGGCTATCCTCAAACCGGGCATCAGCGATTTGGAAAAACTCTTGATATAAAAAACCATGTCCGCACGGTCGTAATATTTTACCGGCAGTTCCGGCCGACCGTTATACATCAAATCGGAAAAAAGATCGTCTTCAATTACATAAAAACCATAGCGGCCCGCCATCTCGGCAAGACGAGTTTTTTTGTCTTCCGACCAAACAATACCAGTCGGATTCTGCAGCACCGGGTTTACATAGACCAGACGCAGCGGCCGGTTTTCGGCCAGAGATTGCAGCGTATCGAGGTCCAGTCCGTCAGCCTGAACCGAAACAGCCTCTACCCGTGCACCGGCTGCAATAAAAACATCACGAACACCGCGATACCCCGGCGACTCCACAACAGCCAGATCGCCTCGGCGCAGAACCACCCTGGCTACCAGATCTATGCCCTGCTGGGCTCCGGAAACTACATGAACAGTATCAGGATGGACCGGCAGGCGGCGCTGCCGTGACATACGGTCGGCCAGTGCGCTGCGCAGCGGCTCGTAGCCATTAACTGTCTGGTATTCAAAGGCCTTGCCGCCATCGATATCGACAGCCTCCACCAGCAGCTTTTTTACAGATGCCAAAGGGAAAAGCCTACGCGGCGGCGCGTTCGCAGCCAGATCCAGAATATGCCGGGCCGGGTTTTGCCCGTGGCCTGCCGAACCAAAACTGTCGGGAACCACCATCTGCCGGAGCGGGCTAGCTTCGGCAGAACTTGCAGCTTCATGTAAAGGTTGGGATGCGGCGGCCGCTGCGGAAATATACGCCCCGGAACCCTTGCGTGCTTCCAGCAAGCCTTCGCGCGCCAGAATATTGTAGGCGGCTACAATGGTAGCCGGATTAACGCCCAGCTGATCGGACAGTTTTCGAACAGAAGGCAATCGGTCGCCTGGACGCAGGCGACCGTCGCCTACCCGCGCCCGCAAGGCTTCTACTATCTGCACATACAGCGGGGAGTCGTCATCCTTGTAAATTTCAAGCAGCAATAAATCCTGCATCTATATTCAGAAACGGACAGACAGCCGCTTACTTGCGGCTGTTAACGGCCTGGGCGCGATCGGCCAGTGTTACTTCCAGCGAAGCCTTGCGGCCATTGCGGTAATACTCGACCATCACCTTGTCGCCCGGCTTGTTGTCTTCCAGAGCCGCATACAGATCGGAAATGGTGGCAACTTCCATACCGTCTACTGATACAATTATATCACCACCAACATTAAACAAAGACTGCATGTAACGCACGGCAATAGTACCGCCGCGCAAACCAGCCCGTTCGGCATTGCCGCTGCGGGTGGCGATGGATACCAGCAAACCTTTTTCGACCGGTAGTGGAGTATCGCGTTCTTCCATATAATCGACGATTGCCGGCACCAGCTGCACCAGCTCGGCCTCTATCCAACCGCGTTTTACCATGCCGTAGCGCAGTAGATCAGGAACCACCCGTTTGGCGGTATCCACCGGTACCGCGAATCCGACACCAACCGAACCGCCGGAAGTGGAATATATAACCGTATTGATGCCGATCATCTCGCCGCGTGAATTAAGCAGCGGACCGCCGGAATTGCCGGGGTTGATGGAAGCATCCGTCTGGATCATGCCGTGAATGACCAGGTTATTGTCCTGCTGGATGGCCCGCTTGATGCTGGAAACCACGCCGGTGGTAAGGGTACGGTCAAGCCCGAAGGGGTTGCCGATGGCCAGCACTTTCTGGCCGACTTTTAAACCGTCGCTGCTGCCGAAAGGAATTACGGTAAGGCGCAGGCCGCGCGGCGGTTCGAATTTTACCACAGCCAGATCGTTCTCGGCATCGTAGCCGACAACCGTACCCTCGTAGCGCGCGCCGTCGGCCAGGCTTACCCAAACTTTTACAGCCTGTTTAACTACATGGTAATTGGTCAATACATAACCGCGTTCATCGATTATTGACCCGGAGCCGGAACCGCCTTCGCGCGGGATGGGTTCCATAAACCAGTTCAGGGCCACCACCTCGGTAGTAATATTTACCACCCCGGTGTTCAGACGTTCGTACACATCGATGTTCTCGCGCTCGTCCAGCGAATAGCCGGCGACAGAATCAACCGTCTGCAGGGTAGCTTCAGCGGCGGAACTTGCACCGGCACCAGAAGAATTATAATAGGCGGGGTTAAGTGCGTCCACGACAGGCTTATCGTCGGCGGCAAGCTGTACCGGGTCAACATCGTTTACACCGGCCTTCAGGGGCAGAACACCGAAACCTATGGCAAGCAGCAGCCCGACAATTACCGAGCACAGGGCAACCACCAGCAGCTGGGATCGAGAATATAAACGCATGAAGCACCTCCATGAAAATTGCGGATATTTATATGTACTCAATATAGCGATTAGCGGGCACAAAGCCAAGAAGCCCCGGGCGGCTTTTCATGTTTGCGCTTGTTTTCGGGGCAATATCAGGCGAAAAACACTACCCTTGCCTTCCGGATTGGCTTCAGCGCTCAGGCTGCCACCATGCAGGCGGGCCAGTTCGCGGCTGATGGCCAGTCCCAGGCCGGAACCGCCGCTCTGCCGGTTACGCGAACTGTCTACACGGTAAAAGCGTTCAAATATTTTTTCGCGCTCGGCTTCGGGTATACCTGCGCCGTTGTCCACGCAGAGCAGTTCGATGCAGTCGGCGGTTTTGGCTGCCGTCTGGGCGACAGGGTGCAGTTCCAGCCGGACATAGCCGCCGGGATTGCCGGCGGTGAGGGCGTTGGACAGGAGATTATTCAGGATGCGCAGCAGCAACTGCCGGTCAGCCTCGATCAGGCAGGGCAGCTCCAGCGCTGGATCATGAACAAAAGCCAGTTGTAGCTGCCTTTCTGCCGCTGCTGTGCGAAAATCATCCAGCACAGTGCGCGCCAATTCGTCCAGCGCCAGCGTGCTGTACTCTATGCGCGAAGTTCCGGCTTCGGCCGAGGACAGCTCCTGCAGATCGTGCAGCAGCCGCGAC
>JAHIWF010000190.1 GCA_018815555.1 Spirochaetota bacterium
CATACCGTGCCCTCGTCAGCAGCCACCCAGCAGCAAATCGATGATAAAAATGCTGAGTGGTCGGCAAACCCGAAAATTCAGGTAATGCCGGCTGCTGCCGTCAGTTTCGACGCCCGGCCGGTCGCGCAGCGCGGATTGACAGCCGAGGACTGGTACGTATCGGCAAAGACCACCGGCTTCCTCAATAGCTATTATCAACGCTACCTGGCACGCACACCGGAAACCATTGTCGATCTGGGCTTGAGCGACTGGGCAGAACGGCCGGCACAATTGCTGAATAGCTATGCCCCGGCCTGGTTGGAGGAAACTCGGCAGCTGGAACGTGAGCTGGCCGCTGCTATAGGCGACTATTCGGCTGAGGTAGAAGCCGCTGCCGAGGCTGAGGCCCTAAACACAGCGGCACCTGCAGGGACTGGGGCTTCCGGGCCTGCTGACAAAAGCGATGAGTCCGGCAGCCGGCTTAGCGCTGGCGACCAGTTGGCACTGGCGGTGTGCAGCGAGTCAATAGAAGACACAGTAAACCTGCAGCGCTTCGCCGAGTATGACTATCTGGTAAACCCAACCATTTTCGGCATCAGTTACCAAGCCTTTTCCTTCTTTGATTCCAGCTTGCCGCTGGCCAACCAGGCCGACGCGGAAAACTATGTCCGCCACCTTGCCGCCCTGCCCGCAAAAATACATGAGGCCACAACAGCCATGCTGCGCCGCCGCGAACGCAAACTGCTGGCACCACGGCTGATACTGGAACAAGCCCTGCCCGACCTCAGCCAGCTGGCCTATGCACGAGCCCAGGACACCAGCTATTACCGCCGCCTCTCCGCCTTCGTCGAAAGCCTGGCCGAGGCCGATCTAAGTTGGAAGGCGCAGACCCTGAGCGAAGCCACCGGCATCATTGGCGAAGCAGTACTGCCAGCCTGGCGAGAACTGGCCGGCGAGGTACAGGAGCACATCCGTGTCGCTCCCGCCGACATCGGCGTCTGGACCCTACCTAAAGGTGACGAATACTACCTTGCTCTGTTGCAGGCTAAAACCACCACCGAACTGGCACCGCAAGAAATCCACCAGATGGGGCTGGATTCGTTAGAGCGCATTCATGAAGAAATTATTACACTTGGCAAAAAACATGGCCTGGGTAACGGCAGCAGCCCTGCATCAGTAATCGGCGCGGCCTTCAGCACCGCGAACAACCTGAATGCCGCCGACAGTTTGGCCGCCTACCGCAGGCTGCTAACCAGCACCGCTGAAATTGTCAAACCATATTTCCCTGATTATCCACAGGCTGAGGTAGCCGTACAGACCGCCCCGCAAGGAGGCTATTACTCACCGGCCCCCATCATAGGCACCAGACCGGGAGTCTTTTACGTAGCCCAGGGCAGCGGCGCAAACAAGGCCGGCATCCCCACCCTGCTCTATCATGAAACCATCCCCGGCCACCACCTGCAGATAGCCACCAGCAACGAGCTAAATCTGCCTATCGCCCTCAAGCTGAATTACTTTGAGTCCTATACCGAAGGCTGGGCGCTCTATGCCGAGCGGCTCATGTCCGAACTTGGCGCATATGCCGACGATCCGGTCGGAGATGCCGGCCGGCTGCAGGCCGAAGCCTTCCGCGCCGCCCGGCTGGTAGTGGACACCGGCATTCACAGTCTGCACTGGACCTTTGACCAGGCCGTCGATTTCATGGTTAAAAACGCCTTTATGCCGCTGCGCGCGGCCCAGGGCGAAGTGATCCGCTACAGCTGCCTGCCCGGCCAGGCCACCAGTTATTACATCGGCATGCAACATTTTCTGAACCTGCGTGACAAGGTGCGCGTGGCCTTGGGGAATGATTTCAGCCTGGCTGCTTTCCACCGCACCGTGCTGTCCTGCGGGCCGGTACCGTTCAGGGTGCTGGATGCCGTGGTGGAGCGGTATATTACCGAAGCAAAATCAAGCGCTGCGGAAGCCACGGCTGCCGCGCAGTAAGACGTACCATGGAGCCTGCAGACCTTCGTTCTGTCAGGCTCCATCATGCAAGGCGCCTATCCACCGGCGCCAATCCATATCCAGCTCGGTCATGCTCAGGCCAAGCTCCGACTGTATGGCTTCGGCCAGCCAGTCTCGCAACTGCCGGTCGTGGAGTGACCAGCCATAGCCGACACGTTCCTGCAGCCAGGCCGCCAGAGCCAGCACCAGCCGGCGAGGGATTTCAGCACCATAATAATCAGCGAGAAAGTCGATTACCGATCCGGCCATACCCCCATATATCCGCCAGTCGGAATCATTGTCGACCGCATACTCGTTTGGACCGGCTGACTGTACCGATTCGATAAGCACTTCGAAATTCTCTATCCGGGCGGCTATGCGGTAATCAAACCAGCGGGATTGCTCTGTAAGGAATTCGACATCGTCCGTTGCGAGCAGGCTCATGTAGAGCGCTTTATCGCCCGATGCAACGGCATGTGGGTATGCACTGACTGCCTGGTCCAGCCCCAGCCTATCCCGCCCTCCGGGAAGACTGCTGCAGCCGACCAGGATAAGACCACCGATCAGCAGGCAGGACAGCAATATGCGATAGCTGACAGAAAGCGCTATCTTGCCAATAGTCTGACTGACCACGCTCTCCGGCGGGCCGGAGCAGGGTTGTACCGAGGGTAACTATTTCTTCCGATTCATTTTACCTCCAGTCGTAGGGCATTGAGTAACCTCTCAGACTGGTCAGCTGCCGCTTGTCGCTGCCGTCCGGCTTGATGCTGAAAATCTGGTTGGCGGAGCGAAAAGCGATACACGTTCCGTCCGGCGACCATTTCGGAAATTCGTCCAGTCCGGAAACGCTTACCAGGCTGCGCGCGTTGCTGCCGTCGCTGTTCATGATCCAGATATCGTATGAGCGGCCACTTGAGCTGTAGGCGATCTTTCTCCCGTCAGGGGACCAGTCCGGCATGTTGTCGCTGACGGCGTTGTTAGTCAGGCGCTTCAGATTCTGGCCATCGGCGTCTATACAGTAAATCTCCTGGCCCTCTCCGACGCCGGAGACGAAGGCGATTTTTTCCCCGTCCACCGACCAGGCCGCATGCGAGGAATTCTGCAAATCCACCAGCCTGGTCGCATTGCCGCCGTCTATGTTCATGGTATACAGCTCGAACACGTTACTATCGTTATACACAGAAAAGGCTATTCTGGAATTGTCGGGTGACCAGGCGGGATAATAATTGCGACCGCTCGTGGTAAGTTTTCGCAGGGGCGGATTGGTATTTCCTTTGGCCAGGGCATCCAAGTCGAATACGTACAGGTGGGCAGCACCATCCCTGGCCGAGGAAAATACGATTTTTTTGCGGTCCGGCGAAAAGGACGGAGCGCCATCGTAGCCCGGGCTGTTGGTAAGCCTGGTCTGGCCGGAGCCGTCGGCATTCATGACCCACAGCTCGAAGTTGTAGTCGCCATTCGCTTCGTTTTCAAAGGCGATCAAGCCGCCGCCCCGCCCGTCCAGCGGCTCCTTCAGCACTATCGCTTCGGAATTGCGCAAGTACTGGCTGCTGCCTGCCGGTGCGGATTGCGCATATAAAGACTGCACCGTATTACCTCCCCCACAGGCCAGCACCACTATCAGCCCAACCAAGAAAACTGTCTTTCCTTGCATACCATAAGCTCCGTTAAAAGTTAATCACACATACTAAGCCAAAAAAGCATAGCATGCTCTCCGGGGACTGCGCTCGCTCCGCCAACCGGATTTTTCCGTGTTCATGTTTTCTTCCTCAGCGCCCGCCGGCCGGGCTGCCCAGGGTAAACTGCCGCCCGATATGTAAACCAGTCCAGCGCCTGACTGGGCCGGCAATTTTAAGGCAAAAAAAAGAAACAACGCGGAAAGCAAAACGAAATATTTCCTTATCATACACCACCTCCATTCAAGACCGCGGTCTTTACCTTCACTTCGCTACGGGATTCCAGGAAGGAAAACTTGCGGTGGAATTGCCCGGGGTATGCGTCAGCTGCACCAGTCCGCTGCCGTCAGCGTTCATCAGGAAAAGCTCGGAATGATCCGGTGTTACGGAATCGGACATAAATACGATACTCAGGCCGTCCGGCGACCAGCGCGGACAAAGGTCGAGAACGTCATTATGTGTCAGCTGCAACTCGTTGCCGCCGTCGGCATCCATCACGAAGATCTCGAAAGTGCTTGCCGAATCGGCATAGGCTGAATAGACAAGCTTGCGGCCATCAGGTGACAGCGACGGATCCCTTTCGTTTATTGCCGTGTCAGTGATTTGCCGCAGATCGCTGCCATCAACATCCATCGTGTATATATCGAAGTTTCCGGATTTGTCTGAAACAAAAACCAACCACTTTCCGTCAGGCCGCCATTTGGACTGGTAGCCTGCGGCCACCAGCGCGGCGGCACTGCCGTCGGAATTCATCACCCAAATCTCGTTCCGGTTATTTTGATTGGGATACTGACGGGTAAACGTAAGCCGCTTTCCGTCCGGCGACCAATCCGGGAACATGTCATAGACATTGTTCACCGCCGTCAGTCTGGTAAGGCCGCTTCCGTCGGTGTTAAATGAATAGATGGAAATCGTGTAGTGGCTTAACCAGCCCCAAGTGGCGATGGTCTTGCCGTCAGGTGACCAGGCCGGCTGATTCAGACCGATACCCCCGACCGACATCAGCAGTTTATTTTCGGTGCCATCCCGGTTTACCGTATGGATACTGAACATGTGCGAATTGTCACCGGGCTGAAAGGCATAGGCTATATCGCCAGGCACGCCGGTTGCAGTCATCACGACGGCGGAACCGGAGGTGCCGCTAGCACCTCCGGCAGCACTGCCGGCAGGTTTATCGGCAGCCGCGATCGGATCCCTGGCTGCCGAGCTGTTACAGGATACAAAAACCAGCATGGCCGCCAGCAGCCAGCATGACACTACATATCGTCTATTTTTCTCCATACTAAAACTTCTAGTAAATAAATTATCACCAACATAAGCTAGTGACACATCAGGGCAAATAAGCGTCGAGATCTTTCGTGTCAAACCAGGCGGCTGACCATCAAGGACGCCACGCCGGTGACCAGCACAGAGCGCCATTGTCCACCACCACCCGTGTCCGGCCGCTCTCAAGCTCCAATACCTGTAGCGTGCTGCTATGGTCGTCGCCCCCTGCAAAAACCAGCCAACGACCATCGGGTGCCCAGGACGGGAAAGTCGCGCTCAAAGGTCCGCTGCTGAGCCTGGTAAGCTCCGTGCCGTCGGCTAGCAGACTGTACACCGCCATGCTGCCGTCCCGGTTACTGAAGAAAACCAGGCTCCGTCCGTCCGGTGACCATTTTGGCGCGCCGTCAGAGCTTCCGTTTTCAGTCAGCCTGGTTTGTCCGCTGCCGTCCGGACGCATGAGGTAAATCTCGTAGTTGCCGTCCCTGCCCGACTCAAAAGCCAGCCACTGCCCGTCCGGCGACCAATGGCTGATCCAGTCCTCGCCCGGGTCACTGGTCAGACGGCGCAGACTGCTACCGGCAGTATCCATGACATAAATATCCCAGTTGCCGCCGCGATCGGAATCGAAACTGATGCTTTTGCCATCGGGCGACCAGGCCGGAAAGCTCTCAGTCGCATCCGGCGTTTCGGTCAAGCGACGCAAGACACTGCCGTCGGCTGTCATCATATATATTTCGTCATTGCCGTCACGATCGGAAACAAAGGCAAGAAAGCGGCCGTCCGGCGACCAGGCCGGCGAATGGTCGGCGGCCGGATTATCGGTCAACTGCTGAGACTGGCCTCCGCCCAGGTTTACCAGCCATATTTCAAAATCGCCATCCACGTTACTGGCATAGGCCAGCTGTCCCTCGGGGAGTGCCGCACAGGAGGTCAGACCGGAAAGCAGCGCCAAGGCGAGGGCCACCCAGACAACTCCGCCGACCCGGCCGGAACAGCCGCTAAGCTTCCTGTCATTCATGGTCGTCCTGCCAGTCTGACAGCGTATTCCAGCACAGTATCGCGGCCGGCCAGCCAGTCGGCGATACTAATCTGCACTGTATGGTCCGGCATGATTCCCCGGCCCGGTTCCAGACCTTTGGCCGCCACTTCCCAGACCATGGTCGAACCGCGGTACTGCAAACCGGTGCGGCGCAGTGCATAATTCTGCGAGCCGTCGGAACAGGCAAAAGAACCGCCAGATTCCTCACCGATGAAAGTTCCCACGCCCTGGGAGCGCAGCAGGGCCAACAGATGTCCGGTCGTCGAAAAGCTGTTGCCGTTCATCAATACCAGCAGGAGACCGTCAAAGCGCCCGGCTGCCAGCGGCACGATGCGCTTGAGGCTGGGGTAGTATCCGGGTGCTGAATCCGCGAAATAGGCCTGTTCGGCGGCCGCCAGATAGCTGAAAAGGTGCGCCGCGACATAGGGGTCGCCGCCGGAGTTATCGCGCACATCCAGGATTACCGAGCGTATGCTATCAGCCTTCACCCGGGCGAAAAACTGGTCAATGAAACTTTTATATACAGGCAGACTGTTCGAGCCTTGCGGATAAAAAGAACGCATGGTCAGCCGTGCATACCCGTCGGCATAGTCGGCCGTAAAAGGCTGCCCATAAAATTCCTGCCTGGCATCAAAAAAAGCCCGGTTTGCCTGCCGTATGGCGGCGTCGCTGGCACCGGCCAGAACGGCAGTCCGGACGGTCGATGAAGCAGCGCTCATATACGTGATATCAAAATCACTACGATCGTCGATAAAATTATGGTAGTAAAACCGGAAACCACCATCAAGCAGGCTGTATTTTCTGGTAAGATTGCGGCCGTCGGCGCTCAAACTGCCGAACAACCGCGCCACGATGTCTTCCATGGACACTCCGTTAATGGTCAGCAGCTCGGCCCCGAGCGGCAAGTCCGTAGACAGCCCGTTACCGATTATCCGCGCCTTGCCGTCAAAGAAGCGCAGCAGCAGCGGAAAATAGCTGCCGTCAAGAGCCAGCCTGTCCTGATAGGCATGAGAGGGGAAAATGGCACTGTGCCCGCAATTCAGCACCGACACGATCGGAGCCAGCAGACGAAGAAACTCCAGCTCGGTCATGCCCTCGCGCAGCAAAGCATAATTCGTATCCAGAAGCAACGCCAGCGCTTCACGATCGGCATACAGCTTCGGGTGGTAACTTTCTATGTACTTTTGCAGCTCGCGGAAATCTTCCTGCAGCTGCACCAGGGGATATCCGCGGGTGAAAGGATCCGCCGCCGGTGCCGTCACGGATGTGGCCGCCGCCGCAACAGCGGATTCAGCCGCGACTGTCTCCA
>JAHIWF010000191.1 GCA_018815555.1 Spirochaetota bacterium
ATGCTCAAAGGCCGGCAGACTGTTGTAGGCTGTATCCCGGTAAACTTCAAGTGCCAAGCCCATCGTATCCATAAATGCTTTGCGTTTTTGACCGTCGCCAATGCAGTCATACTTGCTAAATTCCGTCATGGCCGCTTGCTGTTGCCGCAGCAGCTGAGCCAAAGGCTCAGCCAGAGTAATGGTTTCACAGCCGGCCGCCGCTACTAAATCCAGCCACCAGGCAAGTGCTCGGCGCACATACATAACTGAAACCATGGACAGACCAAAGCCGGCCAGCGCGTTGTTAGCATCATTCCATTCCGGACGCTGGGTGTTCATCCAGATACCGCCTCCCGGTACAAAATTACCCAGCTTGGCCGCAAACAAAGATACCAGCTTTTCGGCCAGATTGGCGTGCAAAACCGCACCGCTACTGTCGGCAATCAATCGGCCGTCAGTACCAAACTCTCCGACCCGCTGGCTTATTTGTGCGTCAAGTTCATGGTCAAAGCGGATCGAAGCCCGCGGATTCATGCATAGCTCTTTGTAGCTTACAATTCTATAAGGCACTTGAGCCCAAGAATAAATTCGGCTTTCTAAGCGCTCTTTTAAACGTCCCGGATAATGAGCCTCTAAAGCTTCCACCAGCTTCTGCAAATAAATAATCTGATGATCGTTCCAGTAGCCGATATTGGACCAGGGATCATCGGCTTCTTCACGCTCCCAGTCTATCCCAGATCGGCTTATCCGGTATGGATTATAGCCGTCGATGGTTGTGGCATCCAGAAATATGCTTATAAATCCTTCTAGATACCCCGGATACGATTGCCCCAGGGCCTCCCAATTCTGAAAAATATCCCGCCAGTTACCCTGATAGTCCAAGAGCGGCCGGCCGGCCGGATCCTGCACTTTTATCGAAAATTCGTTCCAGGGCCGTGAAGGATCGCCATGCCGCCGGCTGAAAGTAAAAGGCAGATATTCGTTGGCCAGCCGCACAAGATCAGCATTGCCAAACCCGGCCGCCCACCGCGTCAGTTCCGCGCGGGTACAGAAGTTTTTACCGGCAGCCTGCTGCTGCAGCATATCGACCAGCAACTCCGCCGCGGCTTTGTTCCTGCAGCGAAAAAAATTAATCACATCGGCAAGCGCCAGAACCATTCCGTTAACCGGAAAACCACCGCGCATCACATTAAACAGGGTATTGGCGGCATGATGCCACTCATGCATGGTCTGCGCGCTTACCGAAAGACCGTCAGCCGAACAGATGATACGCTCCAGCTCCTGCTGGATATGTCCGCTTTCCAGAGCCAATTGCCGCGGGATGGGCTCAGCATCGTCCTGCAGCCAGGCCTGCAATTCAGACACAGCGGCATGATCCAGGCCAACATCAGCCACCGTATACCATTCTTGCTGCTCCCCGGGTTCAAGAAACAGAGTAGCGTGAACAATAAAATCACTTTTCTTTCCGGTTACCCGCGAAGAAAAATTTCCTGACTCCACACTATCATCGTCTAGACTGGCCCGAGTCAAGCTGATACGAGCTTGCGGCAGGCCATAGTGCCAGGCCACCGTAGCCGTCAGCGACTCGCGTGGTTCGGCACGGTCAGTAATCATCGAAGCCAGACTAAAGGCGGCCAGGCCAATGGCTTCATCCAGCACATTGTCTTTATATGCGTCCGTCAGACAGCTTAGTTGACTCTGCAAACGCCGACTAACGCCGCCGTTCATCAAATTCAGAAAACCGTCAGCCACCTGCAGACGCAGTGCTTCCGAGCCAACATTACGCAAACCAGCCCGGCGTACAAAACCATGCCGGTGCGAAAACGACCAGCTGCAATAAAAATTTAAGCCTAGCTCCAGATTACGTTCTTCGAAACGCAACTCGCTGCCAGTGCAATTCTTGGACAAATAGCGTTCCACCGGCCAGACTGCCTGCGACCAGTCGGAAGAAGGCTCCCAGAGCGCAAGTCCGCTGCGCCCCTGTACCCGTATCCGTGTGCAGGCTCCCGTGCCCGTCCGGCCGGCCATAACCTTATCCACAGTTTCATACGGGAACAAAGCGCGTTCAGCATTTCCCAGCCCGGCGGTCAGAGCTCCCTTACTGCTGATAAACATCCAGTGGTCACCCGAACTAACCAGGCTCATAAAAAACTCGGGAAGGCGCTCCGCCCCGGCAATAGTATAAAACATAGAGCCGTTAATTAGCTCAAAACCGCTCTGCTGCATGGGATTGCTCCTGAAAACAAGTTATACACAAACAACTGTACACGTATACAGTAAATTTGGCAAGCTTTTTTTTAATTTTTAATGGTGACTCAGCAAAACCACACCAACCACTTGCATCCAGCTACGCGACACCACAGCTCTCCACCACTTCCGCAGAAGTCCGAACTCCTCAGCCGTCCGTACAGGAAACCGACACTAAGTTCGGCAGATAAAGCCAACGCTGCCGATGAAGCAAGCTCCATAAAGTCAGAACAAAGCAGCAGCGGCAAGCAAACGTCCGCCAGCCTGCGCAAATACCTGCCTGGTCCGGGCATAGTCTGCCGCATCCAGTTCCTTGCTGGCATCCTGAATAAGATTTACCGTAAATCCCTCACGCAACGCGTCCATGGTGCTAAAGTGCACACAAATGTCAGCCGCCAGACCGCAGAAATAAAGCTCGTCCACCTGCAAACCGCGCAAATAACCGGCCAGTCCGGTATTCTGCAGCCGCAGATTGTCATAAAAGGCACTGTAACTGTCTACCGCCGGATTCATTCCCTTCCGGAAAATTGCCGCAAAGGCAGTAGTATCCAAGCCGTCCGCAAAAGCGGCACCGGAACTCCCCTGCACACAATGGTCCGGCCAGAGCACCTGCTCACCCCCGTTCAATAGCACAGTATCAAAAGCCCGCCGCCCTGCATGACTCGAGGCAAAACTGGCATGACCGGCCGGATGCCAGTCCTGGGTAGCCACCACCAGCGGAAACCGCTGCATCAGGCGGTTTATCAGAGGAATGATCAAGTGCCCGTCCGGAACAGTCAATGCGCCGCCCGGAACAAAATCATTCTGTACATCAACCACAATCAAAGCCCGCATTCCCTAACTCCTTTCAGCCGCCGCCACCAGACGCGCCTGTTCGGCCTGTAAGCCCGGACTTAGCGCAACCCTATACTGCGCCGCCCCCTGCAGCTTTTTATACTCAGCAGGCAACAACGCCAGCCGCTCCCGCGCATAGTCGGCAATCTCGCTCACATTCCGTGCCGCCAGAGTACGTTTTCCTTCTATCATAATAGGCCACAGCAGCGCTTCGCTCTCACTTGTTGACCAAGTTGACAAGGAAACAGCTGACGGCAGACCGTCCGGCTCGGCAATAAAAGCAGCATCCGGCAAAGCCTCATCACGCAGGGTGACCAGATCAAGCCCCAGCCACCGGCCCGAGTCATCAGCCAGACGGTATACCTGCTTGCGATGCGGCAGCGAAGTCTTGGCCGCGTTTTCCGAGAGCTTGATGCTTGGCTGTCCGTTCAGCCAGCATAGTTTATACACCCCGTCCAAGGACCCGTCCGAATGCCCGGTTACCAGGCTGGTACCCACACCGAACACATCCACCGCCGCACCGCGGGCCAGCAGTTCGCTGATGCTGTACTCGTCCAGCTGATTGGAAGCGGCAATCTTTACACCTGTAAAGCCGGCGGCGTCCAGCATGGCTCGGGCCGCCCGCGAAAGCCGTACAAAATCGCCGGAATCCAGCCGTATGGCCTGTAGAGCCTTGCCATGGGCGGCCAGTTCCGCCGCCACCGTTATGGCATTGGGCAAACCGCTCTGCAGTGTGTCGTAGGTATCCACCAAAAGCACACAGCCCTCCGGGCGGGCTGCGGCATAGGCGCGGAAAGCGCTCAACTCGTCAACATGGCTTTGCACAAACGAATGAGCCATCGTGCCGGATACCGGGATTCCGTAATCGCGTCCGGCCAGCACATTGCTGCTAGCATTACAACCGCCGATATAGGCCGCCCGGCTGGCCCAGTAGCCGCCCAAACCCTGAGCGCGGCGCAGGCCGAAATCCAGCAGAGGACGCGAACCGGCGGCTGTACGCATGCGGCTAGCCTTGGTTGCTATCAGCGTCTGAAAATTAAGTACATTTAATAAAAGAGTTTCGATCAGCTGGGCCTCAATCAGGCTGGCCTCCACCTGCAGCACTGGCCGCAGCGGAAACACTACATCCCCCTCGCGAGGCGCATACACACTGCCCCTAAAGCGAAAATTCTCCAACCAGGCCAAAAAGGCCGAGGACAGTCCCTGTGCCGCGAGATATTCCAGATCGCGCGGTGAAAAACGCAGCTGCTCCAGCTGTGCAAGCAAATCTTCCAGCCCGGCAAGCAGAGCATAGCCGCCGGAAAAAGGCAGCCGCCGGAAAAAATAATCGAATACCGCCTTTTCATCCTGCCGCCCGGCCCTAAACCAGGCCTCGGCCATAGTCAGTTCGTACAGGTCCGTATAGCTGCCGCTCAGCTCAAACATAGATCCTCCATAATTCAAAATAAGCACAACCCTGCAATGAATGCAAGCTGTCGGAGACACTTAGCAAACAGCAGCCGTCAACCAACATCCCAAGCCGGCACTTAAAACCTGGCAGACCTAAGCTTGTGCCCCAGCAGTAAATCTACACTATTCCAGTTGCGTTACAAAGCAGGATACCCTACACTTTTGCCAATGGAGCCACTATGAAATTGTTGCAGAGTGTGGACAAATTCTACGAAAACGAGAGCATGGTCATCCGGCTAAAATACCGGGTTCTACTCTTTCTCGGGCTGATACTACTGGCAGTATTGCCAATACAGCTGGTCAATGTGCTGATCCAAGGCGAAATGATTACCGCACTGATGGACGGCCTTATCATGCTGGCCTTCGTGGCAACAGTAATTCTGGTAGCCCGCGGCCGTTACCGACTGGCCGCCAACAGCGTCATCATACTAGTCTCGCTGGCACTAAGTTTTCTGAGTATCATGAAGCCCATAGCCGAACCAGAAGCCCACCTGCTGCTGGTCATATACTACCATGCCGGCGCCGTAGTTATTTCCGGACTCATCGGCTACCACTGGCTGCATGTAGCCGGTACCGGAGTATATGGTTTACTGATTTCCCTGTACATGCTGCTGAGCTTTCTGCCCTCCAGGCATACGGACTTCGGCAGTTCAGCTGTTTTTGCCGGCGCCAGTGTCATCTATCTGGCTATTGTAGCCAGTTCCTTCCAGGCTTCACGCATCAGCCTAAAAACCATGAACCACAGTGAGCAGCAGAACCAGCAGCAACAGCAGCTAGTCAGCAAACTCAATACCGTTGTGCATAAATCCGGCAGCTCCGCCGACCAGATAAATGCCGAAAGCCAGAGCTTTGCCGGTCAAGCCGCAACAATAGCCGAAGGAGCAACAGTTCAGGCCGACAGTATTAAAGCACTTGGCAGTGCAATCAGCGAACTGGCACGCCTGAGCGCCGAGACCAGCCAGAGCATCCAGGAAACAAGGCAATATACCGCCCAGGCTGGTACAGCAGCAGCCGGCAGCAACCAATCCGTACAAGCAGCGTTTGGCTCCCTAGAAAAAATTACCGATAAAGTCGGCATAATAGAAGAAATTGCCCGACAAACCAACCTGTTGGCCCTGAACGCGGCCATCGAAGCCGCCCGAGCCGGCGAAGCCGGCAAAGGCTTTGCCGTAGTAGCCGAAGAAGTTCGCAAACTAGCCGAGCGCAGCAAAAACGCAGCCATGGAGATAAGCCAACTTTCCAGTGGAACCATGGTCAGCTCCCAAACCGCGCGGGCAGCCATTAACCAGCTGATTCCCTACATGGAAAATACAGCGACCCAGGTAGCCAGAATTGCCGAAGCCAGCCTTAACCAGGAAACCATACTGCAGCAGATACACAACAACATCCAGGGACTGAACAGCACCATGAAAACAAATGCCGAAGCAGCCCAGGACATGTCCGCCTCGGTTGAGCGCCTTAAAAGCTCAGCCAGCCGCCTGCGCGAAGCCCTGCAGGAGTCACTTGATTAGCTCAGCCAGGATACCACATCAATATAAGCCAGCAGGCTTTTGCATTTTCCCGGAACCTGCATCATACTGAAACTGATGAAGAACTTCCTGTTTTTTGTTAAAACAGACCCCAATCAGCTTCCAATGCAGCAGCGCATCGCCATTATGGTGTTCTACGCCCTCAGCCTGACCGCCTTGCTAGCCATCATATTTAATGTACTGCTGAATATCCGCACCCAAGCTACACTCAGTAATTGGATCATCCTAAGCTTTGGCCTGCTAATGTTATTGGCCACGGTTGCATTTTTCATCACCAGGAAATTAAAACTGCCGCGCTTCATAGTAACAATTGCAGTATACTTTCTGCTGACCTATCTGATAATCAGCGGCGGCGGCAGCAGAGGCTTAAGTTTCCTGTATTTTGTCGCCTCATTCTCACTGCTCTATTTCGTCCTGGGCTATGTAAGCGGCATAGGCTTTACCCTGTACTTTTTAGCCGGCATACTACTACGCCTTCAACTTGGCGATTTTCCGACCGATTCGGTCTTTGCCGATCCAGACCTGCGACAGCGACTTATCGCAATCTTCGTAGTTGCCAGCGGCTTGGGCAGCATTGCCGTCTACTATCAGCACCGCCTGGTTAGCCGCCTTACCCACACAGCCTATTTTGACAACCTTACCGGACTCTCCAACCGTACCAGAATGACCGAACTATTACAGCAGGCGGTAGAAGAGGGCAGGGACTTTACTGTACTGGCACTGAAATTGCACCAATTCGGAAAGATCAGCAGCCATCAGGGAGCAGCCCGCGGCGACGAACTACTGCGCGAGGTAAGTCAACGCATACAAAAAGAATTGCCCGAACACTGCCTGGCCAGCCGCTGGACCGGAACCATGTTTCTTCTATACCTAAAAAATCTTGACCCGCTGCATATCAGAGAACTGGCCCAAAAACTGCTACAGCAAGCCCAGATTCCCATCCATCACTTTGAACATAAAACCCAACTACAGGCCGCCATCGCCCTTACCCGCTTTCCGCAAGACGGCAGCAATGCCGAACGACTAGCCGCCAATGTAGCAGGCATGCTGGAGAGCAACAACCTAGCCATAGGAAAAGTCCGTTATTACGACAGAAAAAACTGGAAACACGAGCAACGACGCTTTACCATAGCCGCCGCCTTAGAAGGCGCCATAGAGCGAAACGAAATCAATCTGGCATATCAACCCAAGATAACTCTACCAGCAGGCGGCTTTCACGGAGTAGAAGTACTACTACGCTGGACCAATCGCGAATTGGGAAGCATTCCGCCAACCGAGTTTATCCCCATAGCCGAAAGCGGGCCGATCATGCAGCGGCTGACCAGCTACGTTATCGACCAGGCCCTCCGTGACTGGCAGCACATACAGAACCGGATCTGCCCAAGTAATACACTGCCAGTACTGGCCATAAACCTCTCAGCCAGCGACCTGGAAAACCTGGACCTGCCGGGCTACATCTGTTCCTGCTGCAATACAAACTCAATCAACCCAGAACAGGTAGAGCTGGAGATTACCGAAAGCATGATGATGGCCGATGACCTGCATGCCCAAACTGTTATTAACAGCCTCAAAAAAACCGGCTTCCGCCTGGCCATAGACGATTTCGGAACAGGCTATTCAAATCTTTCAAATCTACAAAAGATTCGGATAGACAACCTGAAAATCGACCAGAGCTTCGTCCGCATGATCAACAGTGATGCCGAATGCTGCCCACTGGTAGACACAATCCTGTCCATGAGCCATTCACTGGGCCTGGAAACCACCGCCGAAGGCGTCGAAACCGAAACCCAGCTGAAATACCTGAAAGAACATGGCTGTACCAACGTACAAGGCTGGTACTATGCGCCAGCACTCAAGCTGGAAGAGCTGTTGGAATGGCTCAAAACCTACGAGACCCCGTAAAAAAACGAAAACGGCAATTACTACAAGAGCTCCCGAAAATTGCATTACCAGACTGGATTTGTGCTAATAGCCTTCGGCAACTAATTTTTGAGAGCGATTTGCTTTCCCAGATACTCCCGCATATGCAAGTTATAGCTGCAGAGTATAACCAAGGATCAGACTAACGGCACCATCACCCATTATTATATCAACACCAAAACGAACTAAAAAACTACTAAAATACACATTAAGAGTCGGTCCACCAAAAGCAGCAATATAGGTGGGTAGCCCCTTAAACCCAATTCCTATCCCAAAAAGTTCATTAAAATAATAAATCGCGGCCAAATTCAAGCCAAATCCGATAAAATCATCGTCGAAATCATAACCAAGTAGAATTCCTGCACAAGCACTTAACCTGCTATTGAATGCATACCGGACACCGATTTCTATTTCCGGGCCGAAAGTATATTCGCTAACTACGATTCCAAGCCCTAAATCCATATTAAGTTTAGAATTAGCGCCCTCCATATCCGTTCCAGTGACAGGGGATGGCAACGTAGTATTTGTTTGAGCACGAGGCAAGGGCATTAGCCCTGCCAAAGTAACAGCAATCGTATTCATTACATCATAAGATTCTTCAATCTTGGAAAAACGCTCCCGTGCGGAGGCTTCAATTTGAGCAGTCTCTACATTTAATAATTGAACATTTATGATATAACTTTCCCCAAGTCGACTAACCGAACCATATATAATATATCCCAGTGATAAAATTCGACCAATATTAGCCGCAGCCGACTGATCTATCACAGCGCTCATTTGAAATTCCATTTCAGCCAATAGTATTTCGATATTTCGCCGATCCACCACCTCAAACAATGAAGTGGCTACAAGCTCAGTAGTAAATAATTCGCCAATAATTCGTGCCTCCGATTCAGTGACATCATTAGCACTAAATTCAAGAACACCGACACGGCGTAAAGCTTCCTGGCAATAAATTGGAATGAAATAAAAAAAAAGGAGAACCACTACAATAATTTTTTTCATTTTAAGCCTTTCAGCCATTTGACAGGAACCCAAATAAGAAAAACCATGAATATAAAAAATATGGCAGTTGAATTCTCATGTTATTTTTATAAAAAGTCAAGGATAATCCCTATAGTTTTCAAAAACCGACAAAAACATCGTTATATTAAAAAGCCACCCAGATTGGCGCAGCCCAATAAACTAGAATCCCCTCAGGATTGGCGCAGCTCAATCCGCAAAC
>JAHIWF010000192.1 GCA_018815555.1 Spirochaetota bacterium
AAAGAAGCGGCTATCCCGGCGGCGGCTTCCCGCGGCCAGACTGTCCGCAGCCGCCTGCGCCACCATAGTTTCCGCGAATGGCAAAAAAACCGGCCCCTGCAGTCCATGTGGTTCCGCTGGCCGAATGTGCTCGAAGCAGCCGATGATGAGCTGGTCAAACTGGAAACCAGCCGCGAACGAGCCAGACTACTGCTGGATCGTTACGGTTTTCTGTGCCCGCCCCTCCTGGCCAAAGAGCGCGCCATATTCAGCTGGAAACAGCTGCGCAAAACCCTGATGCTGATGGAGCTGTCCGGCGAACTGGTTTCCGGCCTCTTTTTTCCAGCCTTGCCCGGTCCGCAGTACTGCACCAGACAAGCACTGAATCTTCTGCAAAATCCGTGGCCCTCCCCCGGTACAAACAATGTGTACTGGTGCTGCGCCACTGATCCGGCCAGCCCGGTCGGGCTATACAACTGGACAGACAATCCCGAGTTACAGAAGCTTACCAGACTGGACAGCAATTGGCTGGTGTTTGACCAGACCCGCACACTGCTGGCGCTGCGCCGCAACGGCCGGGTTTTAGATATCTTGGTTGATCCGGATGATCCGGCCCTGCCCGACGCTTTCGGCATATTCACCTTCCTTACCCAGCGGCAATGGCAGCCGATACATCCCCTGCGCATAGAAACCATTAATCATCTGACACCACACCGCAGTCTTTTTCAGGGAGCCTTGCTGGATTTCGGCTTCCGCAACAACAAACTCAGCCTGGAGTTATGGCGCCAGGTGTAAAAAAGCCGCCCGGTGCAGGGCGGCTTTCCTTGGGTGCGTTAAAACGTCTTACAAGGCCAGGGAAAAACGCAAACCAAAATTCATTGAAGGCATAATGGAAACCGGGCTCATGTATAAAGCCAATAGTGACTCCATGCCGGCCTCTGCGAACATCTCGTCCATTCCCAGACTGCGGATAAGCTTCGCAAAGTCGGCATACATGCCGGTTAGAGCCAGTTCCACATACAGGTCGGCCGCCAGAAAACCGATGACGGCCTTCCCGCCGAAACGACCGGCCAGTATAGCTGAATGAATTTCCATTTCAATTTCAGGGAAGGTCGTATATTCGTCGACAACTAAGGACGGCATCCTGAACCGGCTGAAACCGTAGCCAAGATAGGTAGCGGAATACGGACGGAAAAAACCGGCATTCGATGAGTATTTTACCAGACCAAGCTGTCCGCCATAGGATTTAATCTCCATGGTATCAAACATATCAATATATGATTGCATGAAACCGTCGGAACTGTCCTCATAAGCCGGATCATTATAGTATGTATCGTCAGCATAAGAAACCGAAGCCAGGTCCATAACAAAGCCCATGTACCAGCCAAATAGCTCGGGCATGTAGCCCAGCTGCCAGTCAAAATACAAGGCCTGCAGCATCAACGACTGCCGAGCAGCGACTGGCACTTCCAGAGCAAGCTGATACGAGCCCATGGCTACGCCGACCAGATCGGTGGACACATAGATTTTCGGATCATCTTCTGTAATCGCCATAAATGCGAACATAAAAACCACTATAAGCAAAATAAACTTTTTACCCATTGTTTGGCTGCCTTCCTCTTGCAATGTAATAGTTGGTGTACCATGTTATACGGGTAGCAATGTATCAAGATGCTGCCGAAAAAACAATTATCGTAATGAAAATTCGGCGTATCAGCTTCTTTAGGAGGCAAACATGAGTGATCTGAACGACGCAGCCGGCACCAAGCTACAATGAAATCAAAAAACCATGCTGATATTTTTATATTTTTACTGTTGACAGTTCGTCAATGTGGTGTATTATTTTCAGTAAGTAAGTAATTTGGTTTTATAGGCTTCTTCTGTGCCATGCCGAAGAATTACCTACCGCGATCTGCCGTCAGGGCAGCGCTGAGCCTTAAGAAGGGTTGACGTATGAGCAACCCAACCATGTCCAGGAAGGAAGGAAAAAACCATGAAGTCCAAGATTTCAGTTTTCCTGATCGTACTGTTGCTGGCTATGTCCATGACAGTATTCGCCAATGGTGACAAAGAGACCGCTGCTCCGGCAGCTGATGCAGCTCCGGCAGCCGCCCAGCCGGGTCCGGCACGAACCATTAACGTGCTGCTGTGGGACGATCCCTACCCGAAGGCTCTGCAGGCCATGCTGCCAGAGTTCACCGCCGCCACCGGTATTACCGTAAACATCGAAATGCTACAGCCGCCGCAGGTACTTACCAAGACAGCAGTTGCTGTTACTGCTACATCGACCGACTATGACGTGGTAGGTATTGACGAAGGCAACGTACCAGTTTTTGCATCACTGCTGGAACCCTTCAACAACTGGCCGGCCGGCAAATTCTACCCCAAGACTGATCCCAACTCAGTTACACCCAAAATGTACAGCATCGGCACCTGGAACGGTGTGCAGCTTGGTATCCCGATCAACGGTAACCTGTATGTATGGATGACCCGCAAGGACCTCATCGAGAATCCCCAATACAAACAGCAGTTCAAAGCTAAATACGGCTACGATCTTGGTATTCCCAAGACTTTCCAGGAATTGCTTGATATGGGCACCTTCTTCCATACTAATGGCATTGCTTCCGGTTTCGGCCCCTTCAATGGCGGCCCGGCTGGTGTTCTTTCCGAAGCCGTCTTTATGTGGGAATCCTTTGGTACAAAATTTATCGACTATGTTGACGGCACCTTCAAAGTGGTCCTCAATGAAGATCGTGCTGTAGAAGGTATCGAATTCTACAAAAAGCTGATGGCTATCTCTCCGGCCGGTGCCGAAACCATGGCCCACGTCGAGCGCCAGGCAGCCTTTGCCGCCGATCCCAAGGGCGTGTTCTCCATGTTCATCTGGCCCGCCCAGATTGCCGCTTATGAAAATCCGGACACCTCCATGGTAGCCGGCAAGATCGCCTACTCCGCACCGCCCGCCGGTCCGCGTGGCCAGGCTGCTGTAACCGGCGCCTGGGCTCTGGCTATTCCTTCTGCTTCCAAGAACAAGGATGCCGCAGCTGAATTCATCTACTGGTGGAGCAGCAAATCGGTAGCCGACCGTCTGGTTCAGGCCAACACTATTCCGGCCCGCACCGAATCTCTGACCAACCCGGCCTTTACCGCCAGCAAACCCCAGCTGCCGGCCCTTGCCGCCTCCATGCAGGTTGCTGCCTCCCGGCCGCGCTTCAAGGAAATCGGCCAGGTACAGGATGTGGTAAAGAACTACTGGATCAAGGGCATTACCGGCGCCATGCCTACTCGTGACGCCATCCGTGCAATTGTAAAGGAAACCAATGAAATCCTCCAGAAGGCAGGCTACTAAGCCTTCAGGAGTTGTCGCCTTACAAAGGGCGGGGGGCCGTGGGTCCCCCGTTCCTTTTTTGCTGCCGGCGCTCCTGATAGTATTCGCTGTATTAATCTTCCCGATATTGTTTTCATTTGTAGTTTCACTGTTTGACTGGCCCCTGTCGGCCGGTGGCGGCGAGCGCAGCTTTGTCGGGTTGGGTAATTATTCAGAACTGTTCCGGGATCCGGGATTCTGGAACAGCCTCCTCCTGCAGCTTGGCTTTATCTTTATTGCCATTCCGCTGGAACTGGTTCTGGGGCTTGGTGCGGCCTTACTCTTAAACCGCGAATTCCGCGGCGGCCGGGTTATCCGTGCGCTGATGCTGCTGCCGGTATTTTTTCTGCCGGTGGTATCCGGTATGACCTGGCGCTTCATGCTGCAGCCACGCTATGGTGCACTGAACAACCTGCTGGTCAACATCGGACTGCCGGAAATTACCTGGCTGGCTAATGCTGGAACCGCCTATGCCGCCATCATCATGCAAGATATCTGGCGCATGTGGCCCTTCGTCTTTATGCTGCTGTACGCCGGTTTGGCTGGCATCCCGACCGAACTGCTGGAAGCGGCCGAAATCGATGGAGCAAACTTTTCCAAACGCCTGTTCAAGATTATACTGCCTCTACTGTATCCGACCATCCTTACGGCGCTGCTGTTGCGCATTATTGATGCCCTGCGTATTTTTAGCGAGGTGTATGTGATGACCGAAGGCGGCCCGGGTATGGCTACAACCTTATTCAGTTTGTACACCCACCGCATTGCCTTCGGCCACATGAAAGTGGGCCTATCCAGTGCCATGGCCATCTTCCTGCTCATCATTTCAATAGTCTTTGCAATAACACTGGTGCGCAAGAACATGAGCCTTGAACAACTCGAAGAACGCGGAGGTGGACAATGATATTAACACTGTCCAGGCGAAAAAAAATTATTACTGCTGCAATTGCGGTGTTTGCCTTCGCAATACTGGCTCTGGAGCTGTACCCGATTTTCATTACCCTGCTCAACGGTTTCCGCCGGGATATTGTAATCCTGTCCGGTCAGGATTTTAATCTCAAGCAACTTACCTTGCGCAGTTATGAAATGGTCATGGCCAACAAAGGTTTTATAAAAGCGCTGTTCAATTCGATGCTGGTGGCCTTACTGTCCACCGGAGTTTCGGTCGGCGTCGGCTCAATGGCAGCCTACGGTATTTCGCGCTTCCGCTTCCGCGGCCGCAATGCCCTTGCCTACAGTTTTCTGGTTTTCCGCATGCTGCCGCAAATGTCGCTGGTAGTGGCCCTGTATCTGATGTTCCGCGGCATCGGTATCCGCGACACCATTTTCGGCATTACGCTGGCGCATTCCAGCTTTAACGTACCCTATGTTATCTGGATGCTGATACCGTTTTTTGTGGCGGTCGACAAAGCCTACGAGGAAGCCGCCATGGTGGACGGTTGTAACCGCTGGATGATATTCCGGCTGGTGTTCCTGCCGCTGGCCGCTCCCGGCCTGGTGGTGGCAGCCGTATTTGCCTTCATTAACAGCTGGAATGAATTCCTGTACGCACTTATTCTTACCGGGGTAAACGCCCGTACTGCACCTATCGCCATCAGCAGCATGATCGGCGGCGATACACTTACCTGGGGACAGATGTGTGCGGCCAGTACAGTCATGCTTACGCCGGTGTTCATCTTTACCCTGGCAATGCAGAAATTCCTGATACGCGGAGTTTCCGCCGGTGGTGTAAAAGGCTGAGTAATGCCTTATTGTATTGTACGGACGATCTGCTGACAAATCAGCGGAACCGCTTTATCTATCCGCCGGATGTACATCCGGCGGATTTTCAGCACCTGTAACAAAGGACCATCCATGTTGCATATCAATCGTGACACCGATTCTTTTTCAATCGCGCTCAATGAAAACCTACTCATCAGCCATAGCCCGCAACAGCCTTTTGTCTATGCCGGTACTGGCAGAGAAAAAATAGACATGTACCGCGGCAACTTTGACATCCAGGATCAGCTGATTGAGCGCATTCCGCTGGAACGGCTGTCATATCCGGACCCAACACAAGCACCAGCGGCAGCTTCAGCCAGCACACTGTTACAGCTGCCACCGGACACAAGTTTCTCCGTACAACTGACCAGTCCCGCCGGCCATACCCTTACTCTAAGCGTCAGCGAGTCCGACGGCCGGCTTCACCTGCAGATGGTTGCTGCAGCAGACTCCCGCCCGGCTAACCGCTGGTGGTTCCGCCTGCCGGCTGCAGCCGGCGAGCACGTGTACGGCGGCGGCGAACAATTCAGCCACTTCAACCTGCGCGGCAGGCGTTTTCCGCTCTGGTCCAGTGAACAGGGTGTCGGCCGCAATAAAAGCACACCGATCACCTTTCAGGCCGACGTGCAGGACCGCTGCGGCGGCGACTACTGGTGGACCTTTTTCCCCCAGCC
>JAHIWF010000193.1 GCA_018815555.1 Spirochaetota bacterium
ACTAATCTGTAATAATCCCCTGCGTTTCGACTTCCAGGGCAAATTTCGTTCCAAAAGGTTTGTAGCCGAATACTGTATAGGTTTCATTCGCGATATCTATTTGGACGACCATGCTTTCTTTTATTTTAATATACACATTCTGGTCATGAAAGTTGAACATGTTATAATCAGCATACCTGAGCAACTCTTCATCAGCCCGGCCAAGCAGCTTTAGTGACTTTTCTATTTGCCCGGTGGTGGCGTTAATTTGGATTATTTTATTGGCTATAATAGCATAATACCAGTTGTTGCTGCGGTAGATATCGTTTGGCATAAAATATTCGGCGGTATCTTCTGTCAGCGGTGTGGACCATATAACGCCGCCAGTTTTTAGGTCTAACATGCCGAACATTTTGCTGCCATCTACTGTGATATTGGGAGCATTTGTGGAATAAGAATACGCATAGAGCGGGACAGTATTATTCGGCAGCCGAAAAAAGGCGGCCCTGTCCGGCGAATAATGTGTTTGTTCAGCAGCCAGCATGTCTGAAAAAATATAGCCCGGAGGAAGTATATATTCCCACTGCTGAGCTCCATTATTTTTTAATGAAACCAGACTGCGTTTCTCATCTACTCGGGAGGCTGCAACCATAAAATCCTGACCATACATTTTCCAGTAGCTTTCGCCGATTGCATCACTTTTATAGAGCGGACGCTTTGTCTGGCCGGAGATGTCAAACTCGGTAAAAACATTACGCACATTCAGATAGTAGAACATGTTTCCCCGCTGTATGCCGCCGCCATCAACATCATCCAGAACAATACTCTGAGCGGGATCATCTTTTTTGTAAAAGCGGACATAACGCCAATCATAGGACATAGAAAACCAGTCGGCATCAGAATCGCGAATGCCTTGCGGTTGTGATACAATACTGCTGTCAGTATTAACAATCCGCGAAATACTGCCGCTGCTTTTGTCTACCACCGAAAATTGCAGCGCATATTCTTCATTCTCACGAATCTGGTTCAGGCAGATAATGGTATCTTCGAGCTGAATATACTGGACATACAGGCCGTCGCTCATTTGAACATCGTCATTCTCTTTTTGCTCGCCGATATCTGCAAAAAAGTTTAAGTTACCACTGTCTTTTTTAAGCGAATAAAGGAACTGAACATCATCATTGTAAATATGATAATACACACTGGTTTCATCGAAGAACAAGGCCGGCAATTCACGAAGTGCTTGATAGTTTATTGAATAGGTGTGTGCCAGGCGTGATCGCCAGATAACTTTGCGCGTATCAAGGCTTATTTTTTTTAGGGTTTTAGTGCTTTTATTAAAAGCTCTAAAAGATTCTACGGTATAAAGATACTTATTGTCTTCCGACGAAAAAGCATCTATTCTTAGGCGGGGTTTTCCGATTTTTATCAATCCGAAGCTCAGCGCGGCAAGTAAAAAAGCGAATAGAACGAACATGCGGATTTTCTTGATTCTTTTCATGTAGCCTGCAACCTTTATCTGACCAGTATTCTGCTTGTGAAGGCAATTATAGCATGACTAGTAGGTACTGCTGGACAAATTCTTGACCTGTCTGTATGACGCTCCTAGTTAGTCTTATTTTTTATCTCCGTCCGGAAACATAAAAAAGTAGCCGGATTTGTTAAGATAATAGTTGAGGGCGGGGTCTTCAGGGTAAACATTAAGGTACTCCGCAAAAACATCGCGGTTGCCCTGTTTATGGTCCTGCAGCTTTTCCCAGGCGGTTACACAGGAATGGAACAGCTCGCGATTGGCCAATTTTGCAGCGTAGGCAGGGTCATTCTGGTGTAGTACTTCATATACGCCCAAGCCTTGGCTACGGCCTTTTAGGGGAATTGCACCCAGGTAGCGCAGTTCCGAGCTGTTTCGGCAGGCCGGATCGGCGTCGAGGGCGGCCTGGCTGATGATGATGGATACACCGAAAACTTTGGTAAGGTTCTCCAGCCGGCTGGCGGTATTGACGGCATCGGAAATAACAGTACTTTCCATGCGGTTTTCTTCGCCGATTATGCCCAGCATCAGCATGCCGGTGTGGATGCCGACTCCCATGTCCAGTGGGGGGTAGCCGGCCCGTTTGCGGCCATTGTTATATTCTATTAGCAAACTTCGCATGGCTATTGCGCTTTCGATGGCCTGGGCCGGACTGTCCGGGTACAGGGCCATGATGGAGTCGCCGATGTATTTGTCAATGAAGCCGCCGCGTTCGCGTACTACTGGTGCCATGTGGTTCAGGTAAGAATTTATCAGGGAGAAGTTTTCACGCGGCGTCATCTGTTCGCTGAGTGAAGTAAAATTACGAATGTCTGTGAACAGTATGGTCATCTGGTTTTGTACCTGGTCACCCAGTTTTACTTCCATTACCGATTCTTTGCCGAGGAAAGTCAGGAATTCGTCGGGGACAAAGCGGGCAAAGGCCTGGTTGGTGCTTACCAGCTCCTCGCGCTGCTGCACCAGTTCATCGGAGAAGGTTTCCAGTGTTCGGTACATGCGGTTGGAGTGCAGGGCCAGTGTAAAGAACATCGATCCTTCCAGCACGAAAAACCCCATGCCTTGCAGCCAGACTACCGGCACAGTTCCCATAACCTGGTAGACTACATCGTGGGTTCCGAAGGCCACACCCAGCATGATGCCTATAAAGACTGGCGGTGCATCGGGATTGCCGCGGGCCAGGGCCCGCACCAGCAGATATACCGAAAACATTATGGCCAGCTGCAGGGGTACGAGCATCTGGGTAAAATGATCGAGGGTGCGCAGATTGTCTCCGGGAGTGAGCGCAATGTACATAGCGCTGGCTGCGAATACCGCCATAACCACCAGGCGCAGCGGGCGCTTGTTGTGTATCTTGAAAAACTCCAGAAAAAAACACACCAGAAAGCCGATGGATAGGTGCAGTGAGCCTTTGCAGACCGAGAAATACCAGGACGAATTTACCAGGGGGATGGAGCTACCGAACTCAAAGAAATACAGGCTCATGAAGATGGCTGCCAGGGCATAGTACAGGCGCTCCTTCAGCTGGCGTTTGCCGACCCACAGCGACAGGAAATACAGTCCGCCGATCAGGCTTACTGCACCGAACATAAGGAACAGGTTGGTGTTCAGAAAGGTTAACACGCTGCGGTGGTAAAGGGCTGCCTGCCGACCAATTAGCCGCGGCAGGCCGTTAAAGCGCACGCGGCCGACCTGGCTGTAGATTTTCATCAGCAGGCTGTTGGCTTGTCCGTTATCGCGCAGCAGTTCGCGCGGCAGAAACACGATGATCTGGGAGGCGGTGGAGAAGAAATTCGGGTCGTAGGGTGGATTTCCGCGGCGCAGGATCAGGCTGCCGTTCAGGTACAGTTCCAGCGGAAAATCCGGACGCATCAAGTCGATCCACAGTTCGTCGCCGGCTAGCATTTGCTCGGATACCACAAACGTATGGCTGAGTGAAAAGGTAGCTCCGCCAGTATGTCGGTATTCACCGGGGATTGTAAGCGTGTTTGCGCCAGCGGGGGCTTCCAGTACTGTCCAAGTGCCGCTCAGCTCCTGAAAATGTTCTGCTGGAGCACAGGAAAATACCAGCCCGGCTATACACAGGGCGGAGGCAGTGAGCAGCAGCTTTATTATGAACTTGCCGGGCATAACTATTCCTTATTTACGGAATAAGCATACGACATTATGTTTGCGGCCGCAAGTTCCGAAAGCCGGTGTTGCCTGGAAAATCAGCTGTTTTGATTGAGCAGCCGGCTTTGCAGGCGTTCGATGGTTAATGGGGCCGAGCCCTCGTAATGATTGTTTACATTGACAATGATCTGCCGGCCGCCGTTCAGCAGGCCGGTAACGGCGGCGACAATCCGGTCCAGCTCGCCGTCCAGCGGCCGGATTATGCGGCTCCAGTCTTCACCGCTCTGTTCTTCCATGCCCTGGCGGTCCTGGCCGTGCAGGCGCAGGCAGACTAGAGGACCGAACGAGCTGCTGGTCCGGGTTATCAGGTCGGCTGCATCATCCATCCAGTAGCCCTGCAGCAGCACTGGTGCGGCCATAGTCTGTTTTAGAAAGCCGAACCAGGCGGCATCCAGCCAGCGCGGATTACGCAGCTCAACCGCATAGGGCAGATCGGCCGGCAGGCTGGCCAGAAAGCCGCCCAGACTGTCCTCCAGCTGGCTGCGCGAGGCCATTTTCTCTTTGTTCAGGTATTCTAACTGAAAAATAAACAGGCCGATTTTGGGCAGCAGCGGCTGCAGGGAGTCGAGGAAGCGAAGAAAGAGATCGCGATCCAGGAAGCGTTCATTTACGGTCAGCGGCTGGCCTTTGCGGCTGTAGTGATGGGTCAAACTGAGCGCATTCGGGCACTTTACACTGAACCGGAAGTCCGGCGGGGTTGCCGCATCATATTCTTCCACGGTTTCCGCTCTGGGCAGGGCAGCGCCGGACTTTCCCAGCGACCAGAACCACTGGTCTACCTCTACTGTCGGATATATCTTGGCATATTCTGCCAGGTAATTTGCCGGCTCGCGGCTGGAATATACCAATCCTTCCCAGGACGGGTACTTCCAGGAGCAGGTGCCGATACTCAGCTGCTTCATTGTTACAATATACTGAAAAGCCGCCGCCGGGGACAGTAGGGACAGTCCCCGCCTATGGTTCCCGCCAGTCCACGTCTGTGGCCCCGGAGCTGGGATCGGCGCAGGGGACAGTCCCCGCCTATGGAGAAAATCGAGCTTTTCGGGAAGCGGCAGGAGGGACAGTCCCCGTTTATTGCCGGCAAAAGCATTGACAAAGCGCGCTGCTATGGCAAGAATCAGGGTAGCTGCATCTACGAGGAGGCTCTATGGGTCTGGAAATCCGCGAAGTGACCACGCTGGGCGATCTCAGGCGCTTTGTGCGTTTTCAGCTGGACTTGTACCGGAATCATCCGTATTTTATTCCGCCGCTGAGTTTCGACGAATTGAATACGCTGCGCCGCGACCGCAATCCCGCCTTTGCCGAGTCGGAAGCCTGCTACTGGCTGGCCTGGTGCGACGGCCGGGTAGTAGGACGCATTGCCGCGATAGTGTGCAGGCCTTTTATCAAAAAGTGGGGCGAGCCGACCGGCCGCTTCGGCTGGTTTGATTTTATTGACGATGCCGAGGTGTCAGCCGCCCTGCTGGCGACCGCTGAGGATTGGCTGCGCGCCAAGGGCATGACCGCTCTGGTCGGCCCGATGGGTTTTACCGACCTGGACAAAGAAGGCATGCTGGTCGA
>JAHIWF010000194.1 GCA_018815555.1 Spirochaetota bacterium
CCCCTGATGCAGCTCCGGGGTCTGACCCCAGCTCCGGATGGCCTGTTCCTGTGCCGGGGTCTGACCCCACGCCTGGATGCCCTGTTTCCGACTCGGGGTCTGACCCCAGCTCCGGATGGCCTGTTCCTGTGCCGGGGTCTGACCCCACGCCTGGATGCCCTGTTTCCGACTCGGGGTCTGACCCCAGCTCCGGATGGCTTGTTCCTGTGCCGGGGTCTGACCCCACGCCTGGATGCCCTGTTTCCGACTCGGGGTCTGACCCCAGCTCCGAATGGCTTGTTCCTGTGCCGGGGTCAGACACCACTGGCTTCGGGGCCGCCGCGTCTGGCGGCAGCGGGTCAACCTGGACTTATCAGATCGATGAAGACCCCTTGCCGGCTTTTACCCTGCCCGGTCTGGCTGGTGGTACGGATCTTGTGCAGTCAGTACTGCAGCTGCCAGTGCTTCTGTTCTGTTGGTTGCTGGATCGTCTAAGCCCAAAGCGTAAAAAGCGCTGATTCAATGAAATTTTTTGTTGACAGGATAAAAATATGCACATACAATTCTGTATACAGAATTCTCAATACACTTTGTATTGAACTGTTGCAAGCCGGTATGGATTACCGACCGCTTGCGCTCTACAATGATTCAGGAGGGTGTTATGAACAGAATGACTAAAGTCCTTGCGATGCTGATCATCGTAATGGTCGCCGTTACTGCCGTATTTGCCGAAGGCGAGAAGGAAAGCGCATATCCGGAACGTGATATCTCTGCCATTGTGCCGTTTGGCCAGGGCGGCGGTACTGATGTCTGGGCCCGCAAGGTTATGGAAGCCATGTCCAAAGAACTGGGCGTAGCCATTACCGTTACCAATGTTACCGGCGGCAGTGCCGGCTCGATCGGCATTTCGCAGGTCTGGACCTCCCCCCATGACGGCTATGTACTGGCCGGTACCTCCGAAACTCCGTTGACCATTCCGGTTACTACTCCCATTACCCAGACTTCCAAGGATTGGGATTACTTTATCGCCGGCGGATCGCCGGGTCTGCTCTGTATCAATGCTGCCACTGCTCAAAAGCTGGGCCTGCGCACTTTGGCCGACCTTGCTGCCTATGGCAATAAGAGCGATCTGAAGATTGCCGGTACCACCGGTGGTCTGTGGTTTGCCCTGGCCAGCCTGGTTACCGAAAAAAGCTACGGCAACTGGCCGCTCACCTGGGTTTCCTATCCCGGTTCCGGTCCGGCTATTGTGGCTACTGTCGGTGGTATCGACGCTGATCTGGTTGTAGCTTCCGCCGGTGAAGTAAAAGATTATATCCGTTCCGGACAGCTCATTCCGCTGGCCCACATGGACGGCTCCGCCTATACCTTCACCGCTTCTGCCGCCCCGATCAACATTCCGGCCATTACATCTGCCATTCCGGCTATCGGTAAGTACCTGCCGCTGCAGCAATGGCTGGGCTTTAAGGTTCCTGCCGATACTCCCGATGATGTAAAGGCCAAGCTTACCGCAGCCTTCAAGGCCGCCATGGCCCAAGCTGACATGGTTACCTTTGCCAAGGATCAGATTGCCGTAATCTTCAACAAGACCGGTGCCGAGGCCAAGACTATGGCCCAGAAATCTGAATCCAACCTGTGCTGGATCTTGTTCGACCTGGGTAAGACCACCTATTCTCCGGCCGACCGCGGTATTGCCCGTCCTTAAGCGCTTGAAAGCATGTCAGGAAGCTGGCTGTCCGCGGACAGCGACAGTCAGCGGCTCCTGCCCCGGCGTGGGGAAATCCTCCGCCGGGTTATTGTATACATGAATGAACAGGGTTTGTCGTAAAGGTACTATAATCAGCCTTGCGGCAAAGATTACAATCAGAATTTCCCGGCATGGACAAACATGCCGGGGAAATTTTACAGGATGGCTTTACGTGGAGAAGCAAACACTGCGACGTGCCGATATGCTGTTCAGCATTTTTCTGATGCTGGCTTCGCTCTGGTACGCATTCCAGTCACTTAAACTTTTTCTTAATCCTTTTGGCCGCAGCTGGGAAACCGTTCCGGCAGAAGCTCTAAAAGAAACCTTTACTTTTTGGTACAAGTCTCCGGCGCTCATGCCTCTGCTGGTGGCCTTTGTGCTGTTTGTCTGCGCCTTGTCTCTTTTTCATGTGGCGCGGCGTGCTGGTGCCAAAATTGACTTTTTTAACCTATCTGCTATCCGCTCTTTTTTGGCCAATCGCGAATTCAGGACCTTTGTACTCATAACTGTTTTGCTCTGTGTGTATGCTTTTGTACTTATTCCCGGCAGCCGCTGGCTGTTAGGCGGTATACGTATTATCAGGGGCTTCTCGTTTTTTGTTGCTACGTTCCTGTATCTGCTGGCAATGATGCTGGCTTTCGGCCGCAGGAAAGGCAAGCATGTGCTGCTGTCTTTTCTGGTATCTTCTACCGCATCACTCTTGATAACACTGGCCTTCGGTACCCTGGCCCGGATACCGCTGCCTTGATATAAGCGGCCGCAACCGGCTGCCATTGGAGAAATCATGGAACTTTTATATCTGGTGCAGGAATTCGTAAAGATTCTGCTCGACCCCGGTGTACTGCTGGTGCTGTTCGCGGCCACCGCCCTGGGCACCATCATCGGCGCGCTGCCGGGGCTTACCGCTACCATGGGTATTGCCCTGCTGACCGGCCTGACCTACAAAGTGCCGGTTAATTATACTTTTGCCATCCTTATGGGAATCTATGTCGGCGGAATCTATGGCGGTTCCATTTCCGCCATATTGCTGAACATCCCGGGAACGGCCTCGGCCGCGGCAACCGCCCTGGAAGGCAATTTGTTTGCCAAAAAGGGCCGGGCGGCACATGCCATCAAGGTGACCCGGGCCGCCTCGATCATTGGTACGCTTGTTGGTGTATTGGCTCTTGCCCTGATTGCTCCGCAGCTGTCCAAGGTTGCCCTGCAGTTCAGCGCCGTGGAATACTTTCTGCTGGCAGTTTTCGGCGTGCTCATGTGCGGCAGCATAGTTACCTCCGACCTAACCATTAAAGGCTGGATCGGCGGCCTGATCGGTCTGGCCATTGCTTTTATCGGTTATGATGTTATATCCGGAGCGCCGCGCTTTGATTTCGGTAATATTAACCTGTCCGGCGGTATCTCGCTTATTCCGGCCATGATCGGATTTTATGCTATCCCGGAAGTGATCAAAGCCCTGGCTAAAAAACCGGACGAAAAATTGGAAGTTGCCAGCGCGGTTGCCAAAGAAAAGGTAAAAGAGCCGAATTCTTTTCTGGTGGCTTTCCGAAACTTGCCGGTTATAATACGTTCATCGCTGATCGGGGTAGGCATCGGTGCACTGCCCGGAGTCGGCGAGGATGTTGCCGCCTGGATAGGGTATGATAACGCCCGCAAGAACAGCAAACACAAGGAATTGTGGGGGACCGGCGACTGCCATGAGGCCATAATCGCCCCGGAAGTAGCCAATAACGCGGCTATCGGCGGTGCCACCATCCCACTGCTTACCTTGGCCGTTCCCGGCAGTCCGCCGGCGGCTGTACTGCTCGGCGCGTTCATGATTCATAATATACGTCCGGGGCCCATGATCATGGTGGACAGCCCGCGCTTTATCTTTTATATCGCGGCACTGATTCTTGGCGCGGTGCTGATGCTCTGGCTGGTCGGCATGCTGTTGGCCAGGCCAATGAGCAGCATCCTTAAAATACCCTCAGTATTCCTGATGCCGATTATCGCCGTCCTGTCTATCGTAGGTGCCTATGCGCTGAACCTTAAGCGTTTCGACATTCTGGTGGTTGTAGCCTTCGGCATCATCGGCTACCTGCTGGATAAAATGAAGTATTCGGCGGCCCCCATAGTGCTTGGTATAATACTCGGCACGATGATAGACGAGAATTTCCGGCGCGCGCTTATCGTCAACAAGGGCAATCCTTTGCCCTTCCTGACCAACAGCTGGATATCGGTGGTATTCGCGATTATTATCGCCGCGGTGATAATCAATCAGCTGCTGCCGCCGGCGCTGGCCGAAAAACTGAAACCGGCAGTGCTGTTCAAAAAGCTGCTGGCTAAACTGCGGTCCTTCCTTGGCAAAGCGAGATAAGTTAAAAACCTTCCAGAGGAAAAGGCCCCGCTGAAGTCTTCAGCGGGGCCTTGCTTTTTTGATGTCTTAGTCGTCTGTGCAAAAAACGCTTCCGCCCCGGATAGGACGGAAGCTTTCAGGTCTTTGATCCAGTTATATTCAGCCTGGATATATTTCCGGATTCAGACAGTCCGGTGCGC
>JAHIWF010000195.1 GCA_018815555.1 Spirochaetota bacterium
ATGGCTGCCCGCCCACAGCTGCCCTTCGATATAGACGGTCTGGTTATAAAAGCCCGCCAGGTAGATACCGGTGACATGCGCCGCACCCGGCCGGAACGCCAGATTGCCTTTAAATTTGCCCTCGAAGAAGCTGTCAGTACCCTGCTGGCAGTGGAGTGGAGCGAGAGCGGCGCTACCTTTACGCCCATCGGGCTGATCGAGCCGGTACGACTGGCCGGAACCACCGTAAAACGGGCAAACCTGAACAATACCAATACCATTAACGGCATGGGGCTTAAAATCGGTTCCAAGGTTATTGTGGTAAAACGCGGCGAAATTATACCTAAAATAGAGGGTTTGGTGGAGAACCCGCCCGAGGCAAGCGCTATTTCAGTGCCGGAAAGCTGTTCTTGTGGGAGTGCTCTGGTGGATGAAGGCACCCGGCTATTGTGTCCAAATCCGGCCTGCCCCAAGAAAATACGCCATCGGGTGGAGAAATGGCTGGATGTGCTGGATGTGCGCGCCTTTGGTCCGGTTATTACCGGAAAATTGTGCGAAAGCGGCCGGGTACGCAGCATAGCTGATCTGTATACCCTTACGGTGGACGAGCTGCAGGAGTATGACCGCATGGGGCCGGCTCTGGCGGCCAAGATTTTACAAAATCTGCGTGCCGCTGCGGAAATCAGCCTGGCTGATTTTATAGCCGGTTTCGATATAGAGGGTATAGGCCCCGGCATGGCCGAGAAGGCGGTTGCCGCCGGTTTTGATACCATGGAAAAACTGCGCGCCGCTACAGCTGAGCAGCTGGCCGCCATCGACGGTTTTGCTGAAATCAGTGCCAAAATACTGTACGACGGCTTGCGGCAGCTGGCCGCCGATATGGATGCGCTTTTACAGTCCGGGGCCCTGCGTATTGCCGCCGCGGCCGCCGAAGGCCGGCTGTCCGGTCTCTCCTTCTGTTTTACCGGTGAACTGCGCAGCATGAAACGGGCCCGGGCCGAGGCCATTGCCAAAAGCCTGGGAGCGCTTATAAAGAGCAGTGTGGGTAAAGACCTGTCGTATCTGGTTACCAATGATCCGGAATCCGGCTCTTCCAAGAACAAGAATGCGCTCAAGTTTGGCGTGCCCATAATAGACGAAGATGACTTCCTGAAGCTGGCCGGACTGGCTCCGGGCGACGGGACGACGGCGGAAGGAGCCTGAGATGAAAGCGTTTTTGCTGAAACTGCTGCTGGTGCTGGTACTGGCGGCCGGTACGGTTGCGGTGGTGCTGTATCTGACCGGCGACTGGCAGGAAAAGAAGATCGTCTCGCTGGAGACGGCCATCGCCGGCTTGCAGGAAGAATACGTGCCGCTGCGTTTTATGGTAGTCTCGCGCGATCCGGCCAGTATTACGCTGCGTGTGCGGCTGTATAACCTGGCCGGTACCGAACTGGGCATGGTGGAAACCAGTCTGCCCGGCAAAGAGCTTTCCATCGATTTTCTGGTCGTACCGCTTCATCAGAGTTGGGCAGTGTTTCCGGTGCGTATTTTTACTGATGCCATGGCGGCGGAAACCGGCATAACACTGGATTCTATCGTAGCGCCAGCCGGCTTGCCGTTGACTTATGCCGGCGGGTCTTTTGATGAGGAGCAGCTGGCTGAGTTGGGCAAGCTGTACACTTCGCTCTTGGCCGGTGAAAATGTTCCCGGTGCATATGGCAACGCCGTGCATGATGTTAAGGAACTCAGGCGCTTCGAGCTGGGCCAGGTGTATCGTATCGTTGTTCGCAAGAAAGGCGGCATCGAAATACTGGAAGACAGCTGAGTGCAGGCGGCCATGGAGGCTCGTATGGATGGGGGAATTTTTAAAGAAGGGCTGTTGGCCTATGCCGCTGCCTTGCGCTTTCTGTTGACTACACTGCCCGGCCTACTGCTGCTTGGTGCAATACTGACCTTACTATTCGGGTTCAGACTGTGGAGCGTCGCCAGGCAGCGCCAATTAGCCTGCCAGGCTGCCGGTCAGACCTTGCGCTGGCCGGAGCGGCTGGCGCTGCTATTCAAGGAAGTTTCGGCTATGGGGGCGGCGCTGGTGGCCGGCCTACCGGCCATCTTGGCGGTGCTAGCAATATCGGGAACCGTATATGCGGTGGCCGATTCGCTGGAGCGCTTCGACCGTATTCAGGAAAATGCCCGGCGTATCAGTGAACTGACCACCGTGCTGCGTAATCTGGAGCAGCGACACCGGGTGGCCGAGGTGCAGGTACGCTCAGCCGCTAACGGCCTGGTCAAACTGGACCTTAACTACTTCCTGCCCGGAGACAGCTCCACTGTGGCCGGGCATCAGTATATCGAAATCGCCGGTACTACGATATATTTCGATGCCATTGTCTGTAATTTTGACTACACCGAAATAGCCGCCGGACGCCGGGTAAATCTGGCCATACCCTATCGGGTGTTTTCCGACCGGGTACCGCAAATTCAGGGCATATCGCTGGCTTTGCGCGACAGTGCTGGTGTGCCTTACATGTATAAGCAAGCTGATGACCAGATCTATGGTCTTACGCCGGAGATCTATCATGCCCGCCTGGCCGAGCTAATGCAGCTGCTGGACAATGAGCCAGCTGCCCGTCTGAACGGCATTGTACGCAGTGTCTACGGTAGTGCCGTGCATCGGCGGGTGCAGAGCGGCGACCGCTTTACCATTTGGGTAGAACAGAGCGGTGGTCTGGTTATAAAAACTCCGGCCGATTTTTAATAGCAGCGTAATGGCTTTTCCTTTCACTCCGGCGTAGTCCGGGGCAGCTTACCGGTGTCGGTTGCTGGTGCATTGCCACCGGCCGGCTTTTTACGCTACACTGCCGTATCCGGCTGCTCTGGCGGATGAATACCACCTGCACCCAGCTTCCTGCCGTTTCGACGGCCGCGCCGGGTTCAGGCAAGGAGCTGTGTATGACAGACGTTCAAAAGATGCTCAGCGAGGCTTTCTCGCGGGCGATCCGGGAAAGCCTAGGCGAAGAGTTCGCTGCGGTGGATCCGGTCATCCGTGCCTCGACCGATCCGGCTCACGGCGACTGGCAGGCCAATTTTGCCATGAGTCTGGCCAAGCGTATCGGCAAGCCGCCGCGTGTTGTCGCCGAGACTGTGTTAAGCGCTCTCAGGCTGGACGGCATTGCCGCCTCCACCGAAATTGCCGGACCTGGCTTTGTAAATATCCGTCTGGATGACGCACTGCTCGCGCGTCTGCTCTCCGAGCTTTCTGCTGATCCGCGTTGTGGCGTGGCCACTGCTGACAAGCACGATGTTGTAGCAATTGATTACTCGGCTCCCAATGTAGCCAAAGAAATGCATGTGGGGCATATCCGCAGTACCATAATCGGCGATGCCATTACCCGCATTCTTGAATTTCTTGGGCATACTGTGTTGCGGCGCAATCATCTGGGCGACTGGGGAACCCAGTTCGGCATGCTCATCGAACACGTGCGCGACCTGGGCTGGAATCCGGCCGAGGATCATGAAATAAGTGACCTTACTTCGCTGTACAAGCAGGCTAAAGCCCGCTTTGATGCCGAGCCGGAGTTTGCTGAGCGTGCCCGCAACCGGGTAGTGGCTCTGCAGGCTGGTGATACTGAAACTGTGGCCTTCTGGAAGCAGCTGATCGAAGAATCCAAAAAGCATTTCGGCCGCATCTATCAGCAGCTCGGCGTAAAACTGACTGACGATGATTATTTCGGCGAGAGTTATTATAATGACATGCTGGCACCAGTAGCCGAAGAGCTGATGGCCAGCGGCGTTGCTGTGAAGTCCGAAGGCGCGCTTTGTGTATTCCCGCCCGGGTTCAAGGGTAGGGACGGTGAGCCGGTTCCGCTTATCGTTAAGAAGACCGACGGCGGTTATGGTTACGATGCCACCGATCTGGCCGCTTTGCGCCACCGCATCAAGGATCTTGACTCAACCCGCTTGGTGTATGTAGTCGGTGCGCCGCAGAAACAGCATTTCGACATGATTTTCGCCGCCTCCAGATTGGCCGGCTGGTTGACTGACGGTATTGTAGCCGAACACGTGCCCTTCGGGTCAATCTTGGGCGAAGACGGCAAGATGTTCAAAACCCGATCTGGCGACACCATCAGCCTGAATGTGCTGATCGACGAAGCGCTTAAGCGGGCCTACGACATCGTAGCCGCCAAATCGCCCAATCTGAGCGAGGAAGACAAACAGAAGGTAGCCCGGGCCATTGGTATCGGCGCTATCAAGTATGTCGACCTGTGCAACGACCGCATCAAAGACTACGTCTTCAGCTGGGAGCGTATGCTGGCCTTCGAAGGCAATACTGCTCCGTATCTGCAGAACGCGTATGTACGTATCTGCGGTATTTTCCGCAAAGCTGCCGAGGCTGGCGTTGTTTGGGAAGGCAGCGCAGTCCAGCTCAGTGCCCCGGAGGAGCGTGCTCTGGTCATGGAGATGCTTAAATTCAGCGATGTACTGGGCCAGGTTTCGCGCAGTCTGGAACCGCACCGCTTATGTACCTATATCTACGGTCTGGCTTCGATGTTCCACAGCTTTTATGAAAAGTGTCCGGTTATGACCGCCCCGAGTGACCAGCTCAAGCGCAGCCGTCTGGTGCTGTGCCAACAAGTGGCCCGGGTGCTGCAACTTGGTCTGTCGCTGCTGGGAATCGAAACTGTCGAGCAGATGTAAATAGCGCTTCCGCTTCAGTGCTCTTCGGCTGTAGCGGAAGCGGCTTCGGCCGGATCTGTTCCGATCTTTCGCTTGGCCCGCGTGCAAGCCCCCGCTGCCCGGGCGGAGCGCCAACGGCGGGGAGCCGCCAGCCATGCTGGCATCCCTCCACCCGGTAGACAGAATATTGGACCGGAACCATGGCTGCTGCCGCTGCCCAGGTTGACACTCCGGCCGCTTTTATAGTATAAAATCGCGCCGGGCTTCTTATTGTACCAGGAAGAAACTGCTATATTCAGGCTGTGCCTGTAGGTATATATCAGATTCCGGATCGGCAGGACCATCTGCCGCCAGCTATATGAAACACAAGAGGTTTACAAGATGTACGCAGTCGTTGAAATTAAAGGCAAACAATACCGCGCCGAAAAGGGTGCCGCCCTGCGCGTTGACCGCATGGAGGGTGAGACCGGCAGTGCCGTTACCCTGGATTCTGTTCTGATGCTTTCCGGTGACAAAGTCAGCGTTGGCGCTCCGTACGTAAAGGGTGCCAGTGTAAAAGCTGTTATCCAGGAACACAACAAAGGTGACAAAATCATCGTGTTCAAGTACAAGTCCAAGAAAAACTACCGCCGTACCCAGGGCCATCGCCAGTGCTACACGGTGCTCAAAATCGAGGATGTGGTTGGGGCCTGATCCCGACCTTGTTCATATTTATGTCAGTCTGGACGGGGAGGGCGTTGTCCGCCGGGTCCGGGCTGAAGGCCATGCCGGGAGCACTGCTGCCGGCGGCAATCTGATTTGTGCGGCAGTAACGGTTTTGTTGCGCAGTCTGTTCGAGAGCTGGTTCCGCTATCCGCGGCTGGTACTGGAAGGGCAAGCGCCGGAATCCGGAGTGCTAGGCTTCGATCTGAAGCAGTATGAGGCAGCACAGACCACAGCCCTGCGGGCTTCCGGCGATGTTCTGTTAACAGGACTGGCCGGACTGCAGCGCGAGTATCCGGATGCACTCGATCTGGTAATAGAAAGCAAGGGAGGCACATATGCCACATAAAGGCGTTAATGGACGGGATTCCAATCCCCAGCATTTAGGTATCAAGTCATTCGGTAATCAGATTATCCGGGCTGGAACCATCATCGTTCGCCAGCGCGGTACAAAAATTCATCCCGGCCTCAATGTAGGCTGCGGTAAAGACTATACCCTTTTCGCCCTCAAGGACGGTAAGGTAGCATTCAAAGTACAGCGCGGCCGAAAATTCGCCGTAATCGAACCGGTAGAAGCCTGATCACTGCCGGTATCGGCTGCTGTGTCCTGGTGGCGCGGCATTGCCGGATATCAGTATTGACAGGAACGAGAGCCGCCGCAACAGCCATCCCGGCCGTTGGGCGGTTTTTTTTTGGAGTGACACAGCATGATCAATTTTGCCGATGAGGCAGTCATCACAGTAAGTTCGGGCAAGGGCGGCAATGGCTGCATTGCTTTCCGTCGCGAGAAGTATGTAGAGTTCGGCGGCCCTGCCGGTGGTGACGGCGGAAGGGGCGGAGATGTGATATTCGTGGTCAAGCGAAATTTGCGAACCCTGGCCCATCTTCGCTATACCCATACCTATAAGGCCCGCAACGGCCAGGACGGCATGGGCAAAAACTGTTACGGCCAGGATGGCGAAGATGTCATCATACCTGTGCCGCCAGGAACCGTCATCCGCCATAATGGTGAGACCGAGATACTGCACGAATTCCTGTCCGATCACGAAGAACCCTGGGTTTTCCTGCGCGGCGGCAATGGCGGCTGGGGCAACACACATTTTAAGTCCAGTGTCAAACAGGCCCCGCGCATTGCCTATTCCGGGAAAAATGGTGAAACGATCGAGTTGAAAGTAGAGTTGCAGCTGATGGCCGATATCGGTTTTGTCGGCTTTCCCAATGCCGGTAAATCCAGTCTGCTGGATCGCTTTACCAATGCCCGGCCTAAAATTGCTCCCTATCCATTTACCACCAAGATTCCTAACCTGGGTGTACTTACCGTGGCGGACCGGGACATAATCCTGGCGGACATCCCCGGCATTATTGAAGGTGCTCATGATGGTCTTGGTCTGGGCATTCGCTTCCTTAAGCATATCGCCCGCAGTGCCGCACTGGCCTTCCTTATCGACCTATCCGATGACAATTATCTGGAGGCCTTTGCCATTTTGCTCGATGAGCTGCAAAGCTTCTCCCCGGATTTGGCCGCCAAACCGCGGCTGGTAATCGGAACCAAGCTGGACCTTCCTGAAACCGAAGGCCGCCTGGATGAACTTAAGGCGGCCCTGCCTTCAGAGCGGGTTTTTGGCCTTTCGGTGTTTTCCGGCCTCGGGCTCACGGAGCTTTCAGCGGCCTTCCTGGCCTTTGTCCGAGCTGGAGAGAAGCCGGAAATCGATGAAGGTTGGGGCCAGTCCCGTCCGGATATTAAAGATTGACCAGGCTGTTCAAGCGCGAGGATCTGGAACAGTTTTTACTGGAACGTTGGTCGCAACAGCAAATTACTGCTGATCGCGACCTGCCGCGTTCAGCGCTTAATGCCGTACTGGAGCAGGCCGCCGCCGCTTTTACTTCAGCGTTACGCTGCAGCCACGCCAAGGCTGCTGCCGACCTGGGGGCAAAACTTGCTGCTGCCTACAGTCTTCCGGCAGCCGATGTATACTGTGCCGGTATAGCCCATGACCTATGTAAAGAACTGGTTTCTGCCGATCAGCAGGTTTTGGCCAGAGTCTGTCCGATACCCTGCCCTCCGGAGGTATTAAGTAATCATCGCTTTACTCATGGTCCGGCTGCTGCCGCCTTGCTGTTCCGTACCGGACTGTGTACCGATCTCCGTATCCTGCAGGCAGTGGCCTGGCATACCGTCGGTTCACCGGAAATGGACACGCTTGCCCTGCTGGTGTTCTGTGCCGACAAAATTGAGCCGGGACGGGGTGGTTTTTCCGAAGAGCTGCGTGCCGCTTGGTTGTCCGGTGCCTTCCCGGGAGAAGCCGGACTGCTGCAGCTGGCCGGCACTATTCTGGATAGAATTACGGCACACTGCCGGATAGAGGGGCATCCGATTGCCGATACTACGCCGGTTTTGTATAATGCCCTGCAGCAGCGTCTTCAGCATCTGACAGGCACTGCCGGCAGACCGCCAAAAGCCCTGCCGCAATAAGGAGCCAGCAGTCAATGACCAGGATATCGATAGATAAAAGCCTTATCGTCCTAGCCTCAATTATTATTCTTATTGTGGTGTTTACTTTGGTTATGGTTACCAGTCTGCGGACAGACCCCTTTATCGAAGCGGTAAAGGACGAATTGGCCATAAACATGCTGCTGATTATTGAACAGGATGGCAAACCGCTGGCTACCGAGATTTTCATGTTTTATCCGGCTAACCGCAGAGGCGCCTTGCTCGATATCCCGCCGGAAACCGGCCTGATCATCCGTTCGCTTAATCGGATGGACCGCATAGATGCACTGTACGACAGAGAAGATCCTGTCCCCTACATGAAGGAGATCGAGAAGCTTACCGGAGCAGTGCTCAACTGGTATATCCGCATTGACGAGCAGTCGATGATTGATCTTGTAGACCTGCTGGACGGTTTTCCGCTTTTTATACCAAATACGATCAAGATGACCCAGGGTGAGCTTCCGGCCTTTGTTCCGGCTGGAGCCCGGGTGCTTGATGGGGGCAAAATATGGTTGTACTTAAACCATATCGAGCCGGATCGGCCGGAAGTGGAGCTGGTTACTCGTCGGCAGAATGTGTTCCAGGCATTGCTGAAGCAATTGAAGCAAAAGTCAGCCTATGTACTGCATGAAGACGTATTTCCCTATTTCTCAGCGCGCATGTCCACCAATTTGAGTGACGAGGCACTGCGCTATCTGTACTCGCAGCTGGCTGATATGGATACCGAGCGCCTGGTGTTTCAGCGACTTACCGGCAACCACCGTGTTGTAGACGGTATTCCGGTGTTGTTCCCGCATTATGATGGTGAACTGGTGCGTGATATTGTCAAGCAGACGCTGAATGCCCTGCTTGCTGAGGATGTTTTTGTAGTGGAAGACAAGGTTTTTACCCTGGAGATACTAAACGGCACCCAGACTCGTGGAATGGCTCAGCAGACCGCTGATATTTTCCGCAGTTTCGGTTACGATGTGGTCTCGGTGGCCAATGCGCCTTCTCAGACTGTGGAGAAAACCATTGTGATCAGCCGCAATGCTGATTCGGTGGCCGCGGAGACTATCGCACGGGTAATTCGTTGCCAAAATATTGAATATGAAAGCACCACCGGATCAGCCACTCTTATGGCGGATTTTGTGGTGGTAATAGGTAGTGATTTTAACGGGAGGTATTGTGATAACTGATCTTAAGGAAAAAGTGCGGGCCTGTGCCGCTGTGCTGGCCGATAGCCGGGCCATCAATACAACCATCATCGATCTTACAGCTATGGGCAGCTGGACCGATTATTTCATTGTCGCCTCAGCCACCAGTTCGACTCACATGCGTGGTCTCTGGCGCAATCTGGAGGAATATACCGACCAGCAGGATCTGGCTCCCCTGCGCAAGCCTTCACTGGTTGAGGATGATGATTGGTGTCTGATCGATTTTGGTGACTTTCTGGTGCATATCATGAGTGATGCCGCCAGAGAATTCTATGACCTGGAATCTTTATGGCATGAAGGTGTAATAGAACGGGTTGAAGCAAAGAATCCGGCAGAGCAGGCCTGAACAGCTTCCGGCCTGTACCTCAAAATAATACAGGCCGGAGCAAAAAAAAACGGCATTGCTCGATGCAATGCCGACACCCGAATAAAGGGACCGTCCTTACTCAGTCTTCGAAATCGTTGTAGTCTACATCATCCTCGAAATCATAGTCATCTTCTTCTTCGAAGTCATCATCATCTTCGTCTTCGAAATCATCTTCAAAGTCATCATCGTCGGAAAAATCGTCGAAATCGTCCTCGTCCTCAAAATCGTCCTCATCCTCAAAATCATCATCGAAATCATCTTCATAGTCACTGAAGAGGATGGACGGTGTTTGGGGCGTCTGGACGAAACTGCTTACCGGCATGAGTGTTAATTCCACCGCGCTGTCCGGCAAGGCTGCAGATTGGATTGGGTTCATTATCGTCCTCCCTTTTGGGTATGTAGTCATATAAAAGCCGCAGGGCTTCGTGGTAATAGCTGTATCCATCGTACATGAAATCTAAAAGAGTCTTTGATACTCTGTCAACCATATAATCGACATATTTCAGCTTTTTTTTCTTGCACGGCTCTGTCTGACCCATTATCATTGTCTATAGCATCCTTAGTTTTCGCAAGGAGTGATATCGATGACCATTTCTGAAATCAGGATTCGTCGCGTCAGCAGTGAAGGCAAGCTTAGAGCCTACGTAACGGTCACCTTCGACAATTGCTTCGTGATTCATAATGTAAAAATTATTGAAGGTAAAACCGGAGTATTTATTGCCATGCCCAGCCGAAAAACCAAAACCGGCGAATATAAGGATATTGCGCATCCAATCTGCCCTGATTTCCGGACGGAACTGCAGAATGCCATCATTGCTGCCTACGAACGCAATGATCCTTCTGACGAAACTGTCCCGATAGACTGAATAAGCGCATCCGGATATCTTTATTATCATATTTTCTCGGTCTAAAAAAGCCCTAAGGGCTTTAATTAGAAAAAAAATACGTTTCGATGCATATTTCAGACTTACCCCCGTGACAAAACAAGGCAAAATAGGGTATAAAGTGTAGCCGCAGGCTATATTGCCTGTCTGTGTATATTGGGACGTAGACAAGTGGTAAGTCAGCGGTTTTTGGTTCCGCCATTCGCAGGTTCGAGTCCTGCCGTCCCAAAGCTTATAATGGAAGCAAGTGATGCTCTCATTATTACACTGAAATGACCTTCCAGTGAAAACGGCAGAGCGCCGGATGCACATACCCAAGGAAAGTAAAGGGAGAATATATATGACCAACCAACCAGTTCTCAATGCCCAGGGCCGAACCCTGACCACTAAAGGCGCTCTGAATGAGCTGCGCCGCAACGGCAAGATTCCCGCTGTGATGTACAACCGTCACGGCACTTCTACCGTGATTACAATTGATGGCGATGAATTCCGCAAGGTTACCAAGGGTGTTTCCGAGAGTACCATCATCAAGCTTCTGGTAGACGGCAAAGAAGCTGAATGCTTTATCAAAGATCGCCAGATCGACTGGCTGCACAGCAAACTACTGCATATCGACTTCTTTCAGGTCGAACGTGGTGTAGCCATCCGGGTTAAAGTGCCAGTACATGTTTTCGGTTCTTCTATCGGCGTGCGCGAGGGCGGTATCCTCGAAAATCCGGTTCACGAGCTGGAAGTTGAATGTATGCCGAAAGACGTTCCGGAACGCTTCGAGATCGACATCAGCGACCTTAAAGCCAACCATTCTATCCATGTGCGCGACCTTAAACTGGCCGAAGGTGTTAAGGTGCTCAATGCATCCGAGCAGGTCATCGTATTGGTCAAGTATGCCAAGGGTGAAGCAGCCGCTGCCGAAGCCGCTGCTGAACCGGCTGCTGAATAACATATTGCAGATGAGTTATCATGAAGACCGTCCAGTTATGGGCGGTCTTTATGCATTTGACCAGGGCTGCCGAAATGGCTGAAGCAGATACCCCGCTAGCTGTGCTGGATGCTTTTCTGGCGGCGCATCCGGCACTTACCAGTCTGCTGCTGGCTTTTTCTGCCGGACCGGACTCCTGTGCCTTGCTGTATGCAGCTGCAAGTCTGCGTCCGAAACGGCACCTGCAGCTTAGCGCCTGCTGGATACATCATGGGCTTCGTCCGGAACAGGAAATGGCCACCGAAGAAGTATTAGCCAAATGCCTGTGCCAGGAAGCCGGTATACCTTTGATCATCCGGCGTGCGGCAGCGGGCAGCCTGGAAGCAGCCGCCAGGCAATGCATAGACGGCGGGGTGGAGGCTGCAGCCCGCCGTTTTCGCTATACAGAGCTAACCAAAGTCGGGCAGGAACTTCAGGCTGACGCAATTCTTACCGCCCATACAGCCGACGATACTATGGAAACCATGATCATGCGTTTTTTTACCGGCTCAGGCGCTGGTGGTCTGCTGGGGATTCCGGAACAGTATAATGGAGTGTACCGGCCGTTTTTATCACTCAAAAAGCAGGACTTGTTAGCCTTTGTGCATGAACGGGGTATCCAGTACAGTACAGATTCCACAAATCTTACTGAAGCCTATCTGCGGAATAAAGTACGTAATTTGCTTATTCCGGAAATTTCGGGTATTTTCCCACATTTCCAAAAAGCGCTTGCAACTACTGCAGATAAATTGCGCCTGGACGATGAGGCGCTTAACAGCTATGCCGATACACTATTGTGCAGTGACGAAGGCCGCATCTGTATCTCCCGCCGCCTTTATGAAACCGTACCGGCGGCTGTACGGTTTCGGGCCCTGTACCGGCTTGCCTCCCCGCTGGCTGATCGCCTGCCCTGGCATTTTCTGCACAAAGCGCTTTTTTCAGAAAAGCATGATTCCGTACTGGTCGAAGGGCATGGAATTTCTATATATTGTAGCGGAGAGTACATTAAAGTTGCTAAAGTGTCTGAACCAGAAACAGCATGTACTGTTTATGGTGATGTTTCATACAGTGTGCTTGTCGATGCTCCGGGAGTGTTTACCGTCGGTTTCGGCCTGGAGCTACTGGTTCGGCAGAACCGGGACGGACTAGGCATTCGAGCTGATGCTTTTGGTCTGCCTTGTATCGTGCGCAGTCGCCGGCCTGGTGACCAGATCGCGCTTAAACATGGCCGGATAAGGCTCGACAAATGGCTGTCAGAATCCGGAGTCCCCGGAACTTTGCGTTCTCTGGTTCCTGTTCTCGAGGATGGTAACGGAATAGCCGCAGTGTTTGCGGTTCGTTTCGGGGCACGTGATTTGTATAGATACAATGACGCCCTGCGGCAGACAAAGAGCGAGGCGTTTTTTTCGATAGAACTGAAAGGAGTTGTATCCAACCATGCAATTTGATGATGACGACAATGGAAAGCCGACAAAAAAGCCGGAGGGTACACCACCCAAGCCAGGGCGTGTATCCCTCCTGATATTTGTAGGTTTGGTGGCCATAACTTCCCTGTACCTGATGATGGATGGGCGTGCTCCCAAGAATCAGATGCCATACTCCACATTTCTTACCCATCTGGACGAAGGCACGGTGCATTCAGTAAAAATTGTGGACCAGCTTACTATTCAGGGTACACTTAAGAGCAAATCCGGTGAAGTGCAGGATTTTGTAACACAGATACCGTATGTAGATTTAACCCTGCTCGATGATTTGCGGGAGCGTGGTGTGCAGATCGAGGGGACCCTCAGTTCAGCCAGCCCGCTGCGCATTATACTGGAGCTGCTGCCCTGGGTTCTGGGATTTTTCCTGTTTTTTATGCTGTTCCGGCAGTTTCAGGGAAACAACAAGGCTTTCAGCTTCGGTCGCAGCAAGGCTAAACGCTATCAAATAGACGGCCGCAAAATAACCTTTGCCGATGTGGCTGGCCAAGTAGAAGCCAAATACGAATTGACCGAGGTTGTGGATTATCTTAAGAATCCGCAGAAATTTGTCAAAATAGGCGCACGTATACCCAAGGGTGTTCTGCTGGTGGGTATGCCGGGTACCGGAAAAACCTTGTTGGCCAAAGCGGTCGCCGGCGAGGCTGATGTACCGTTTTTTCACATGTCCGGATCGGATTTTGTGGAAATGTTTGTTGGTGTCGGTGCCAGCCGGGTTCGCGACTTGTTTGAACAGGGGCGCAAAAGCGCACCATGCATTCTGTTCATTGACGAGCTTGATGCTGTTGGCCGTACCCGTGGTGCCGGTTATGGCGGCGGGCACGATGAGCGAGAGCAGACCCTGAACCAGATGCTGGTGGAGATGGACGGTTTTGACACCAAGGATGGCGTGATCATCCTGGCCGCTACCAACCGCCCTGATGTGCTAGATCCGGCTTTGCTGCGGCCGGGCCGTTTTGACCGGCAGGTTGTAGTAGCCATGCCCGATGTAAAAGAGCGCGAAGATATACTTAAAATTCACATGGCCAAGGTTCCGGTGCATGCTGACATCGACGCTACCCGTATCGCCCGGGCTACCGCCGGCATGAGCGGTGCCGATCTGGCAAATTTGGTAAACGAAGCCGCCTTGTTTGCGGTACGTCGTGGTCGCGATATTGTAGAAATGCTTGATTTTGAAGATGCCCGCGACAAGATTCTGATGGGCATTGCCCGCACTTCGATGGTCATTACCGAGGATGAGAAGAAAGCCACCGCCTATCACGAAGCCGGTCACGCATTGCTTCATTATTACCTGGATAATGCCGATCCTTTACACAAGGTAACCATCGTGCCGCGCGGGCGTGCTCTTGGTATGGCATTCTCCCTTCCAGAGCGGGATGTGTATTCAAGAGGCCGTGGCTGGTTACGCGACCGGATCGTTATTTCCTATGGCGGATTTGCCGCGGAAAGCATCATTTTTAATGAGACCACGACCGGCACAGCCAATGACATCAAGCAAGCCACCGATATGGCACACAAAATGGCTTGCGAATGGGGCATGGATGACGAGCTTGGACCTGTTGCGTATGGTCAGGAAGATGAACCCATATTCCTGGGCAAAGAAATTGCCCGCCATAAAGATTACTCTGAAGAAACTGCTAAAAAGATCGATAAAGCGGTGCACCGTATACTCGAAGAAGGCCGTAAAGCTGCCTTCGAAATACTTACCCGCCAGCGCGATCAACTGGAGCGCCTTGCCCAGGAGCTTATCAAGAAAGAGACACTCGAAGATGCTGAGATCAGATCGCTGTTCGGGTTCCCCAACCGGGTTTCCTTCGAGGTTTAAGGCAACTCTTCGTCCTACTATCGCACTCTGGCTGACTGTCGCGCTCTTGTTCGCGACAGTCAGCTTTTTTCCTGTTTCTGTACAAGCACAATCCCTGAATCAGCGTTTTTCCGATAATTATGTGGAGCAGGCCCGGCAGGCCATGCAGGACGGCCGTATGGACGATGCCCTGTTTTTGCTGGACGAGGCGCTGCTTTTTGTACCCGGGCATGCCGATGCCGCCTATCTTCGGGCTTTTTGCGGCTGGCTGGAAAAGCAGGGCATGGATACCATCCTGCCATATCTGGAAACTGCTCTAGCCGGAGAGCGTTTTTTTTACTACAGTCGTGATGATGCAGCCTGGCTCTATGCCTATTTTCTGATTCAGATCGGACAATATGCCAGCGGAATACGTTTTCTTGATTCGCTGTATCCGGAACCCAGGGTGCTCCTCGCCAGAATAGAAGCCTTGCGACTGAGTGCCAGATATGAAGAAATGTACAGGAATATTCATAGCGTACTGGACCGGTACCCGGATCAATTGGCCGGACTGCTTCCCTGGATACACACAATTGATGAACATGAACGTCAGCCGGCCGATTTCGCGTTGGTACAGCGTATGCTGCCCCTGCTGGACCATCTGCGAGACAGTCATCCAGATTTAGTACCAGCCTTGCTTCCCTTTATTCCTGATTTGGGCCGGCAAAAAACTCTGTTGTCCGCTTATCGCGAGGCTGGACATTCTTCTGCCCGGTCTACCCGCCTGGCCTTGCAGCTTGGTCTTATTGACGATTTTAGTGCGGCTGATGAATTGTTTTCCGGTGCCTATCCGCTATTTGATGATCAGTTCAGGCTGATCTACAGTTTACTGGGTTCTGAAGCTGGTCGGGCATATTTTGCCTCCCGGTTTGCTGCCTATACCGGAACCGTATTGCATGATGCCAATACCGACGGAATAGCCGAACAGACCGTCAGCTATGTTGCCGGCCAGCCGGAGTCCCTTGTTCTGGACAATAACCAGGATGGCCTGGCCGAGGCGGTTCTGAGCCTGCGTGCCGGCAAGCCGACGCATATCAATATTTCCTGGCCGACACGTACCATGCGGCTGCAATACAATCCTTGGCCCTGGGTCAGCGAGGCTTTGATTCAGGATACTGGCGCTTCCAGACGCTATCAATTGCCCCTGCGTTCACGGATGGTACCGCTGCTGGAAACAGAAAAAATCGCCAGCGGAAATTTCGGGTCAATAGAGCTTATCCGACTTGATCTTTTTCAGCTTCCGCCCGAACGCAGCTTTTTGCAGGAGGCTGTTTTGCTCGAGGAACAGACTGCACGCTATAATCAAACGGTGCATTTATACCACGGGCTGCCGCTGCAATCACTCTATAGTGACATTAACGGCATGGTTAGCCGGGCTGTGCATGACGATACTGGATTCGCCCGGGTAGAACATGTTGATCTGAATGGAGACGGTATCTTTAATGCCAGACGGGTATGGCGTATTATGCCCGACGGAACAGCGCTGCCGGAATATATTGATGTTGATTCTACCGGAGACGGCTACTTTGAATATCGCGAAGCTTTACTGCCTCCTTATACCAGGCACTGGGATTTGGACAAGGATGGCCGCTTCGATCTGACGGTAAGTACCTATGATGCAAATGTTCAGCATTATGAGTTCAGCAGCCGGGCCGATGGAGTGTTTGATATACAGGTTGACTATGTAAATGGCATTCCCGGTCGCTTCCTGCGCGATGGAGTGCAGCAGTCATTGTTACCGGACCGAAACCAGAAGGTTTTCTGGATAAGTCGGAAGTTGTTTGATTTCGGGACAGCTGCACCCGCAGAGGGCTGGGCTGTACATTCCGGTAAACGATATTATGTGATGAAAATCGGCGATCTTTATTTTGCCGAAATTTTGCCTTAGTTTTAATATCTCCGGCATATATCGTAACCGGTTCTTAAAAAAACAGTAGCATTCCTTGCAAAACCTCCAATCCTCACTTAGACTATACTCAGTTAGAATGACCTCATGACTGCTTTCAGGCGTTGTGATGTCGCGTATGTAAGTATCTGGAGGCTTTATAATGAAGGATACAAGCAGGCTTGTTTTCAGCGGGGCCTTGACCATAGAAAAGGCTGCAGACATTGCCGGACAGTTAAAAAAGGCGCTTGCCGCTTCAGCTCAGTTGAGTGTGGATGTCAGTGAGGTTACTGATCTGGATCTTCCGGTACTGCAGGTACTGTACGCGGCCGCGCGCAGTGCGGAAAAACTCGGCGGTTCTCTAGTGTTTGAGGGACGATTGCAGGACGATACCTGTCGTAAACTGGCTACCAGTGGATTCGTCCGGGAAAAAATAACTGTTGCGGATCAACTCATTAAACAGCTGCCGGATTTTCCGGTATCTGGCCAGGCATCATGAAGGAGTTTTTCCATGATTGACAAATTTAAAAACGCTTTCCGAGAGGAAGCGGAAGAACTCTTAGCACAGTTGGAAGGTTTGCTGCTGGAGCTTGAAGAAAATCCAAGCGATCTGGAACTGCTTAACGCAACCTTCCGGGCGGTACATACAATAAAAGGTTCTGCTGGAATGTTCGGTTTTGAGCGTATCAGTCGCTTTGTGCATGATTTTGAAACCGTTCTGGATTTTTGTCGGTCGAAACGATTGACCGCCGATAAGCATATTGTCGACTTGTTTCTGGAATCCCGTGATATCGTGAAAACGATGTTGGCCGAGGACAATGAAAAGGCTCCGTTCAGCCAGGAAGCTTTACGCATCATCGGTGAGTTCAAGCATATTGTGGACCTTCAGGAAGATCCCGCTGCGTCTGTTGTGCCGTCCCCTGCGGCCGAAAAAGAACCAACAGAACCGCCTCCCGCTACGGTCAAAGCTGGATCGGAGCTTGCCGCTGACCAGAGCGCTCCGGACTCCGCTTCCACACGGCTGGCCCCATTGGAGGAGCAGCTGGAGTGTTTCAGGATTTTCCTTAAGCCAGGTAAAGAAATTTTCTTCTCCGGTACCAGAGTGCTGAAGCTGGTGGCAGAGTTGAGCGAACTTGGAGAAATGCAGGCATATCCACGAACTAAAGACATCCCGAGCCTGGAGGAGTTGAACCCGGAGCATTGTTATGTAGCCTGGGACATCGTTCTTACTACCAGCAAAGGCATCAACTCGATCCGCGATGTCTTTATTTTTGTTGAAGATGCGATTGAGTTGAAAATCGAAAAACTGGATGTACCTGATGCAGGCAGTTCTGCCGGCAATAAAAAACTCGGCGAGATTCTTATCGAACGTGGTATTGTAAAAGCCGAAGCCCTGGGAGACGCCCTGAAATCGCAGCGGCGGCTGGGTGAAGTACTCATCGAGAGCAAGCTGGTTACGCAAGCCGAATTGAATGCCGCGCTGGCCGAGCAGTCGCAGTTGCGCAAGGTGCAGGAGAAGACCACCGAAAGCGTTGCCTCTATCCGGGTTGCCAGCGAAAAGCTGGACTTTCTGGTGGATCTGGTTGGCGAGTTGGTTACCCTTCAGGCCCGGTTGGCTCAAACCTCAGGGCAGCTTGCCGACAGCTCGCTGGCTGCTATCTCTGAGCAATTGGAGCGTCTGGTTGCCCAGCTGCGCGATAATGCCATGAGCATTCGTATGCTGCCCATCGGGTCTACTTTTAATAAGTTCAAGCGGGTTGTTCGTGACCTGTCCTCCGAACTGGGCAAAGACGTCGAACTGCTTACCGAAGGTGCCGAGACTGAACTGGACAAGACTGTACTGGAGCGGCTGAATGATCCCCTGGTTCATATTATCCGGAATGCGCTTGATCATGGCCTGGAAACTCCGGATGACCGCCGGGCCGCGAACAAGCCGCCCCGGGGTGTGCTTAAGCTGAGCGCGGAGCACTCCGGTGCCCATGTAGTTATATCCATCAGTGATGATGGGCATGGCATGGACATGAAGGCGATTCATGCCAAGGCGGTTGAACGAGGGCTGATTGGTGCCGGCGAGGTTTTGTCGGAGGACGATGCTTTCATGCTTATTTTCCGGCCAGGCTTTAGTACCGCCAAGAGTCTCAGTTCGGTTTCCGGCCGCGGTGTGGGTATGGATGTGGTAAAACGCGAGATTGATGCCTTGGGTGGCTCGGTACATGTTAAGTCGACTCAGGGAGCTGGAACGACCATCAATCTAAAAATTCCGCTTACCCTGGCCATTATCGAGGGATTGCTCGTACGCATAAGTCAGGAATACTATGTTCTGCCGCTTTCTTCAGTAGAAGCCTGTATAGAATTGACTAAAACCAGAGACGAAAATGAAAATGAAGGCCGCCTGATGCAGTATCGTGGTGATTTGCTGCCGTATATCGATTTGCGCGAGTTTTTTGCCGTTCCCGGTGACGCGCCGGAAGTCAGGCAGGTAGTGGTGGTCAATACCCAGAATGAGAAATTGGGCATGGTGGTGGATAATGTTATCGGCGACTATCAAACGGTGATAAAGCCGCTGGGGCGCATGTTGCGAAATACAAACGGTCTGTCCGGTGCCACCATTCTGGGCGACGGCACTGTGGCTTTGATAGTCGATTTTGCCAGAATCGCCATCAGCGCACGCAATACTTTTGCAAGGAAAGCAGGATGAGTGTGGCATATGTAGATCCGGCCGGTGCAAAAGGCCTGTCTCCCAAAGCTTTTGCTCGTCTCTCCGCTTTTATTGAAGAACGCCTGGGTATACGCATGCCGGAGACTAAAAAAATCATGCTGGAAAGCCGGCTTAACAAGCGTCTGCGGGTTTTAGGCATGCAGGATTATGACCAGTATCTTGATTTTGTTTTTACCAACGACACAGAGGGATCTGAACTGATTCACATGATCGATGCGGTAACTACTAATAAAACCGATTTTTTTCGCGAACCTGATCATTTCGAATTGCTAAGCGGGAAATTGCTGCCCCAACTGCTGAACGGCCGGCCATCAAATTCCACCCTGAATTTCTGGTCGGCAGGTTGTTCTACCGGGGAGGAACCCTACACTTTGGCCATCGTGCTTGAAGAGTTCAGGGAAAAACATCCTGGATTCAATTACTTTATTACTGCTTCGGATATTTCCACACAGGCCCTGAGCAAGGCGGTAAATGCCGTATATGATGCCGAGCGGGTTGCCATGATACCTGCCAGCATCAAGAAAAAATATTTGCTGCGGGCAAAAACCAGCGATAAAAATGAGATCCGTATAAAAAAGGAATTGCGCCAGAAGATCCAGTTCATCCGGCTGAATTTTATGGATCATTCATATCCTTTTGACGGGCAGTTTGATGTGGTTTTCTGCCGAAATGTTATTATTTATTTTGACCGACCTACACAGGAAAAAATACTAGGCCGGATGTGCCGCTACCTGCAGCCGGGCGGATTCTTTCTGCTGGGTCATTCTGAAACTCTTACGGGCATGAATCTGCCCCTTAAGTCACTTGCGCCTACTGTCTATGAAAAAATCTGAGCGGGGAGGTAAGCGGTGAGCCAGATTAAAGTCATGGTAGTTGACGATTCAGCGCTGGTACGGCAGACCTTAAAAGATATTCTCGATTCAGATCCGCAGATAGATGTGATTTCGGTTGCCTCCGATCCGCTATTTGCGTTGAAGAAACTTGAGGTGGAAAAGCCGGACGTAATTGTTTCCGATGTGGAAATGCCGCGGATGGACGGCCTTACCTTTCTGCGGAAAATCCGCGAGACCAGCGACATTCCGGTTGTTATTTGCTCCAGCAAGGCGGAGGAGGGGTCTGATAACGCGTTCAAGGCTATGGAATATGGCGCTGTTGATATTATCCAGAAACCAAAACTTGGTACTAAACAATTTCTGGAAGAATCCAAGGTGTCTATCTGTGATGTTGTAAAAGCCGCACATCTAAGCCGTCATCGTCGGCGTCCACTGCCGCCCATTCGTGAGGTTGCGCCAAAACTTAATGCCGATGCCATGCTGCCACGTGCGAGCGGTAACAATATCATTGAAACTACTGAAAAAATTGTAGTTATCGGTGCTTCCACCGGCGGAACAGAAGCGCTGCGGGAGCTGCTGGAGCAGCTGCCAGAGAACGCGCCGGGTATTGTGATTGTTCAGCATATGCCTGAGCATTTTACCGCTGCTTTCGCCAGACGCCTGGATTCGCTGTGCCGCGTAAGCGTAAAAGAGGCAGCCGACAACGATACCGTAATACGCGGTCGCGCGTTAATTGCCCCGGGGAATAAACACACCCTGCTAAAACGATCTGGCGCTCGCTATTATGTTGAGGTTAAAGATGGCCCTCTGGTCTGCCGGCATCGTCCCAGTGTTGATGTACTGTTCCGCTCGGCCGCCCGCTATGCCGGTAAGAATGCTGTAGGCATAATTATGACCGGCATGGGCGATGATGGAGCCCGCGGCATGAAAGAGATGCACGAAACCGGCGCTTATACGATAGCCCAGGATGAGTCCAGTTGTGTGGTATTCGGCATGCCCAATGAGGCCATAAAACTCGGAGGCGTGCATCAGATAGTTTCCTTGGAGAAAATACCGGCAGAACTGCTAAAAGCTGCCCGATGATAGTGGATTTATATGGTATACTATAGGCAGCGACTGTTGCCTGAAAATAGTGTGGAAATTGCGACCAGCTGGTTGCATAGTCAAGGAGGGGATGTATGGCTAAGCAAATTTTGGTGATTGATGACTCGGCGGCTATTCGTCAGAGTATTACCTATATCTTAAATCAGGAAGGCTATGAGACCACAGAGGCGGTAGACGGCCAGGATGGTCTGTCCAAGCTGGAGGCGAGTGCACATTTGGATTGTGTTATTACCGATGTAAACATGCCGAACATGGATGGCATAACATTTATACGCAAGGCCAGAGAAAATCCGAAATTTAAATTTACTCCGATATTGGTTCTTACCACTGAATCCCAGGGTGCTAAAATGAATGAAGGCAAGGAAGCCGGCGCAACCGGCTGGATTGTAAAACCTTTCAGTGCCGACAAATTGCTGGCAGTAGTCAAAAAAGTCGTCGAATGAGCATTGCTGACGGGAAAAAACTGGGCGGGCGCTATCTTAGCTTTGTGCTGGGGGAAAATACCTATGCAATCCCGGTAGGTAAAGTCGAGGTAGTGCTGGAGATGCAGCCTATTACCCGTGTGCCCAATGCCCAGAAAAATATTTGCGGAGTTATCAATCATCGTGGTTCGGTGGTTCCGGTAATAGATTTGCGGGTCACTTTTGCTGCAGAAAGTAAGGACAGCATAGAGTCAGTTTCCATTGTTGTTCTGCAGGTAGAATTTGAAGGTACCCTGATGTCCTTTGGCATGTTGGCCGATGGTGTACGCGAGGTCATAGATCTGGACGATACCACTATTGAATCCATTCCGGAGATCGCAAAAGGCAAGCGCAAACAGGACGGAGAGGGAAGTGATCGCTTCGTTCAGGCCATTGCCCGCCTAGCAGATGAATTCATAATTTTAGTTGATATGGATGCGGTGTTTCAGGAAGTTTCCGCATGAGCAGCAGTGCCGACTGATGATTCAGCGAGCCAAGCGGAGCGTGTATGCATGAGGCTAAGGTCCGGAAAGCTGTAATTCTCATAGTTGAGGACGAGACTATCGTTGCGCTGGATATGCGTCTGCGTTTGGAGAAGCTTGAATATGTTGTATGCGCAGTTGCCGGTTCCGCACAGGCAGCAATAGAAAAAAATCGCGAATGCCAGCCTGATCTGATCTTGATGGATATCAAGCTTAAAGGCGATCAGGACGGTATTGAAGCAGCTATCCATATCCAGGCAGAAAGCGGCACCCCGGTTATTTTTGTTACAGCCTTCACCGATGATGCCACAATAGCCAGAGTGCGCGAAGCCAGCCCCTTCGGGTATATAGTAAAACCATTTCATGAACGTGAAGTATCCATTGCCATCGAACTGGCTCTTGCCAAACATGCCTATCAGAAATCGCTGGAGCAGGCAAAACAGCTGGCCGAGGAAAGTAATAGGGCAAAGAGCAGTTTTCTCTCCAACATCAGTCATGAGCTGAAAACTCCACTCAATTCGATCATCGGGTTTGTAGACCTGGCCTTTCAGCTTGCGGAAGGTGATGATCTGCGTGAGTATCTGCTCTTTGCCGGCAGAGGAGCGCGACGCCTGGAGGCGTCCATCAATGCAATTCTTGATTATACCAAGCTTGAAAATAATGCGCTGGCACCGATCAGCTCAGAATTCTATATTGAGGATTTATTAATCCGGGTATGGGAACCCTACGCTCCTGATGCCTATGCCAAGGGTTTGGCTATTTCATTGTATATCGATCCCGCACTTCCGGAAAGTATGAGTGGAGATGCCAATAAAATCGCCACCATATTAAAAAATCTGGTAGAAAATGCCGTAAAATTTACCACCAGCGGCCATGTCCGCCTATTGGCAGAGCTCGAGCAGCAATCAAATAAGAAACGCATGCATATTGTCGTTTCCGACACCGGTACCGGTATCTCAAAAACCAAGCTGCAGAATTTGTTTGATCCTTTCAGCCAGGGTGATGCTTCGTATACCCGTCTTTTTGAAGGCCTCGGGCTCGGGCTGTGTCTGGTCAAAAAGCTGACTGATCTAATGGCCATCGAGCTGAATATTGACGCGCAGGATTCCAATGGTACTACAGTTCATTTATATCTGGATTTGCCGCAGGCTTCCACACCGGCCTATCAGCTGAGCAATCCGGATCATGCCCGGCTCAGTGTGGGCGGATACGGGCTGGTACCGGTTATTGCCGAAGACCTGGGGCGTACTGTGAACATGCTGGGCGCTAAGTACATAAACCTATCCGAGCAAGAGTATACTCCGACTGAACTCGATCTTCTGTATATCGAACTGGCGGCCTGGTCACGGGCACCTAATGAAGTAAAAGAAGCATTGTTTGAAAGTGTGCATTGTATTTCTGACCGGTTGATTATTTTAGGCTCTCCTACCGACCCGTATTGCTACGAAAAGCGGTCGGAAAGCTACTTCCGCAGACCGTTTCCTATTCAGCTTTCGCTTGTATATGATGATATTGTTAAGTGCAGTCATTTTAATCCGGATTCAGACACGATCAGCCATTCCGGTATCGCTCAGGCCTGCGATCCTGCTGTGCATACAGCCAATGCGGCTGCATTGTATGAGGCTGAACCCGGAAAGCTTTCCCGCTCCGGATCTGCCTACACCGCTCTAACCCGCGAGGCATTGCTAGAAGCTTTTGCTGATGAACAGATGAAGCTGCATCTGCTGGGGCTGTGGACCGATCTGCGGATCGCTTTTGATGCACAGGATTTTTCTATCATCGAACGTACCACGAAGCGCTACTATGATGAATTCAGCCGCGACGATGCCAAAGCCTGTGCACGTCTGACGCTTTCACTATTGATGGATATACGCAAAGGGCCCGGTCCCTGGATCCATGATATGCAGAATATGTTGCACAAGGAAATTGCGCAGTTGATCGATACTCTGAAAATCCGTCAGGGAGGATTTATATGACTCGGATACTAGTTGTTGAAGATGATTTTGGCAGTCGCCGCATGATGCAGAAACTGCTGGAAGAATATGGTAGCGTAGATGCTGTGGTGGATGGTGAGGAAGCCGTACAGGCTTTCAGTTTGGCAGCATCCGAGAAGCGACAATATGATGTTATTTTTCTCGACATTATGATGCCCAGGATGGACGGCCAGGAAGCCCTCCGGAGAATTCGACAACTTGAAAAAGATGCGGGTATTGATCCGCTCAACGAAGTGCGGGTTGTTATGACCACAGTCCTGGAAGACCCGCATAACGTGGTAAGTGCCTATTTTAAAGGCGGTGCTACAGCCTATATTGTCAAACCGGTTGATCGTCTTAAGATAAAAACCGAAATGACCAAATTCGGATTATTGCCAAAGGCGTAAGGGTATAATCTGATGGAAGAAGCAGTGCCCAGAAAAATTTTCATCTGTGAAGACGAGACAATCGTTGCTCTGGATATTCAGCGTTTTTTGAAACGCAACTCCTACGATGTGACGGGCGTCTTCAGTCGTGCAGAAGATTTACTGGCCGCACTTGAAACTGAGAGACCAGATCTGGTTTTACTGGATATTCATCTGGCCGGAGCAATGGATGGCTTGGAAGCAGCCGGAATATTGTATGAAAAATTCAGTATCCCGGTAATTCTGCTTACAGCCTATGCTGACAGTGCGACGATAGAACGGGCCAAGAAGACTCAGCCTTATGCCTATGTACTCAAGCCCTTTAATGAACGTGAACTGCGAACTGCCATGGAACTGGCCTTATATCGGGCTACCATGGAAGCTCTTATCAAGGTCAGCGAACAGCGCTATCGATCGCTTTTTTCGTTCGGCCTGTCTCCGCAGTGTATTATTAATCCGGATGGACTTGTGTTGGAGGCCAACCCGGCTTTTCTGGCCATGCTTGGAGTTCAGTCCTTCTCTGGCCAAGTTCTGGATCTCTTTGACTCGGCAGAAGAGCGTAAGCCCGTTCAGGAATCCCTGCAATCAGGGATCGAATTACTTAACCGTGAACTGCATCCGGTGGTTCTGGACGGCAGCCGAAAGACCGTGCTCGTCTGTCTTGCTCCCTTTTTTATTGAAGCAGGTAAGCAGATTTTTCTTTTCCAGGCGATGGACATTACCGAGAAGCAGGAATTGTCCGACAAGCTGGTACAGACCCAAAAACTGGATGCGCTCGGTAAGTTGTCCAGCTCGGTTGCCCATGAATTCAATAATATCCTTACCGCCATTCTGGGTTTTTCCAGGATGCTCGAAACCGAGATCAGTGACCAGCCGGAAGCTATGGCCGAGCTTGAAGGCATTATCCGTTCGACCGAACGGGCCTCGGGCCTGACCCGGCAGCTGCTTATGTTTGCCCGTAATGATCCACTGCACGCAGAATATCTTCAGGCATCCGAAGTTTGTGTCGAAATCGAGAAACTGCTGTCGCGGCTGGTTGGCCAGATGACCAGGATTGTTTCGAGCCATGAAGAAACCGATCTCTGTATTTATGCTGATAAAGTCCGTTTGCAGCAGGCAGTAATGAATTTGTGCATAAACGCCAGAGATGCCATGGCCGCTGGTGGCGAAATCCGTATACAGAGCGGCGTGGTACATCTGGATCAAGTGCGCAAAAACCGCCTGCGAGATATTCCAGCCGGAGCTTGGGTCTTTATCAGCGTACGTGACCAGGGTGAGGGGATCCCGGATTCCTTGATGACCAAGATCTTTGAGCCCTTTTATACCACCAAGACAGCCGGCAAGGGCACGGGGTTGGGATTGTCTACAGTATTGGGAATTGTTCAAAGTGCTTCAGGCTATATCGGCATCGAATCTACTCCCGGATCCGGGAGCTGCTTTACGGTGTATCTGCCGCCGTACCCGCCCCGACCGCCTCAGGATAAGATCGAAGCGTAAAGGCGGGCTTCCAGTTCTGCGGCTTGCGGGCTGGAAAAGCGACGGCTGTCTTCCGGTAATTCTACCGTAAATTCATCACGCACCTTGGACGGTTTGGGCGATAAAGTTGTTATAGTGTCGGCCAGGTAAATTGCCTCGCGCACATCGTGGGTAACCAATATTGTAGTGTGGCCATGTTCTGCATGCAGTGCTTTAAAACTGTCCATTACGCTTATGCGCGTTTTCAGGTCCAGCGCGCTGAAAGGTTCGTCCATCAGCATCAACTGGGCTGGATAGGCAAAGGCGCGGGCCAGAGCCACCCTGCGACACATGCCGCCGGACAGGGTTGCCGGCACTTGGTGCAATACGCCAGCCAGGCCAAGCGATTCCAGCATTCCAGTGGCTATAGTGCGGGCATTTTTGCGTTCATAAGCCGATTCGAGAGCAAACATCACGTTTTCAACGATGCTTAGCCAGGGCAGCAGGCGGTCTTCCTGAAACACATAACTGACAGCTAGCTTGCCCAACTCGCCGACAGACCCGCTGTAGGCTGAGTCCAGTCCGGCCAGAATTTGCAGTAGTGTGGTTTTGCCACAGCCGGAAGGGCCGAGTACTACATTAACGGCTGAACTCCGGACAGAAAAATCTACATGATCCAGGACCAGCAATTCGTCATAACGCTTGCTAAGTTTTTGAATTTCGTAGGTCATCCTGTGACCTTCTTTCTGCGGAAGGCCAGGGCCAGGAGGTCGAAGATGCCGTCGCTGAGGGCACAGAGCAGTATGCCGGCGGCTGCCCAGGCGAACACCTCGCTGGTTTCCAGCATTATTCTGGCATTCTGCATACCGGTTCCGAGAGCGTGCAGCGGTTGACTAAGCACCTCACCGGCAACCACTACTTTCCACGACAGCCCAAGCGCGTTGCGGGCGGCAGCCAGAATATGCGGTGCCGCTGCCGGGATGCGAATATGCAGGGTGGTGTGCAGCCAGGCCACCCTGAACAACTTGGCCATCTCAACCAAGCGGCGGTCTACCGAACGTACCCCGGCGCTGATTTCGGTAGCCACAATCGGGTATGACATTATTACTGCCGAAAAAACCGGAACCAGTGTAGACGGAAACCAGATCATGGCCAGTAATACTATGGCCAGAACCGGAGTAGCCTTGATGACCAGCAAGGACGGTTGCAGCCAGCGCTGCAGCCGTGGCGACAAGCCGCCCAGGAAGCCGGTCAACGAGCCTAGTGTCAGCGCTATGGTAAAAGCCAGCAAGCCGCGTGCGGCGGTGGCGGCTAGTGCCGTCAAAAAGCGTGCAGACTGCAAGAGTCCCCAGAATACCTGAAACACCCGCTCAGGTGCCG
>JAHIWF010000196.1 GCA_018815555.1 Spirochaetota bacterium
CTCGGTGCTGACGGGCGAGGCCCGGCTGGAGCTGTCGGGCTTGTTTGACCAGTCGCGGGCCTACCGTTTCCGGCAGGATTTCCGCGACATTACCCGCGGCGGCTACGAAGGCGGCAGCGCCGAGGGGCCGCTGTTTCTGGTAAGTGATCCGGCTTTGCCCTTTCCGCCCGGCGCGGTGCTGTTGCTGCCGTACAAATTGTACAATCCGGACGACCTGAGTCACTGGAACGGCGCGGCTGCCCTGCTGGTGGAGCTGGCCGGCGGCAGTCCGCTGGTTCGGCCTTTGTATGCCGGGCAGGGTCCCGGCCGCCTGGTGCAGCCAAAAGAAGGCCCGGTTTTGCTGGCCTTTGACGAAGTGCTGTTTGCCGAGGCCGCCGACGCCTGGCAGGCCTCGCCTCCGTCAGCTGCTCCCTTTGCCCGGGTGGCCAGTCCGCTGCGCTTCCGCGATTTTCAGGCGGCCAATGTGTTTGCTGCCTGGAACGGCGACGGCGGCAGCTTTAAGCCGGAGTACCTTTTTATGGCCCATTATGACCACGTTGGCCTGGACCTGGACGGAACCCCGTTCCCCGGCGCTCTGGACAATGCCAGCGGGGTGGCGCTACTGCTTGCCCTGGCCCAGGCCTGTGCCCGCGACGCCGCCCCCCATGATGTGGCTTTTCTGTTCACCGATGCCGAGGAGTCAGGCCTGACCGGTGCTCAGGCCTTTGTCCGCTCTCCCTTGTTGACCACTGAAGGCCTGCAGGTTATCAATCTGGACATGGTAGCAGCCGCGGCCGATCTGGAACTTGGTGTACTGTATTCAGGCGACGAAACCTCCCGCCCGCTGGCCGAGGCTCTGGCCGCAGCCCTGCGGACGGCCGGTTTCCGGGCAGCAGCGGTACAGCCCTATCCCAATCTGGACCACGCGCCGTTTACCTATATGGGGCTGGCCGCGGTAAGCATCAATGAGTACGATACCGCCGATTACCACCGCACCAGTGACTTTCCCGAAACCGTCTCGCTCTCCGAACTGGACGCGGTGGGAGATTCCCTGTACCGTTTTGTACTGGACAAGCGCTAAGCCCCCATCGCGTCCTCGTTTCGGGCTCAGTCGTAAGCAATCTCTCCGTGTTCGGAAAGATCCAGCCCGCCGGCTTCGTCTTTTTCCGAAACCCGTACCGGTGTTATGCGGTTGATCAGCCAGAGCATTCCCAAAGTGAACACAAAGGCATATACCGCGGCACCGCAGGCGGCGACTGTTTGCTTAAGCAGGAAACCGGTGTTACCGTCGACCAGTCCTGAAGCCAGCAGGCTTGCCGGCCGGCCCGGATAGGTAATAGCAACTGACCCAAAGACCCCCAGCAGGATGGTGCCCAGAAAACCGCCGACACCGTGCACGCCAAAAACATCCAGGGCGTCGTCCAGCCCGGTCTTGTTTTTCAGGTGTATGGTAAAGTAGCCGGCCAGGGCGGCCAGTATACCGATGATTACCGCGGCTTGCGTGCTCACGTAGCCGGCGCACGGAGTTATGGTTGCCAGGCCGGCTACAGCGCCGGTAAGGAAACCCAGGAATTTTGGTTTGCGGTGGAATATCCAGTCCAGCAGCAGCCAGGTAGGTCCGGCAAAAGAGGCGGCGATGTCGGTATTAAGGAAGGCCTGGGTGGTAATGCGGTCGATGGCGAATTCCGACCCGGCGTTAAAGCCGTACCAGCCGAACCACAATATCGCCGTGCCGATGGCCACCAGCGGAATGGAGTGCATGCCTTTTTCTACGGTTTTGCGCTTGCCGATGTACAGTACCGAAGCCAGCGCGGCGAACCCGGCCGTTGTATGCACCACGATGCCGCCGGCGAAATCTTTGACTCCCCAGTCCGCCAGCAAGCCGCCGCCCCAGATCATGTGTACCGAAGGAAAGTACACAAACGTCAGCCAGGCTACCAGAAAGAGCAGGTAGGCCGGAAAGCGTACGCGGTTGGCGAATGCGCCGGTTATCAGCGCCGGGGTGATGATGGCGAACATCATCTGATAGGCCACAAATACCAGCAGGGGCACCTGATCATTTACCGGACTGACTCCGTTCAGGTCTACGCCGTTCAGAAAGGCCATCTGCAGGTTTCCGGTTAGTCCCAGGAAATCGCCGCCCCCCAGCGTGCCGGAAAAGCACAGCGAATAGCCATACAGATACCAGATAATGGTAGTGACACCAAGTGAGATGAAGCTCTGAAACATGATGGTTAGTACGTTCTTGCGGCTTACCAGACCGCCGTAAAAGAAGGCCAGTCCCGGGGTCATGAACATGACTAGGGAAGTGGCCAGCAACATAAAGGCTGTGCTGCCTGTGTCGATTGACATATATCCTCCGAATTGAATGCTTGTTGCGTTGTAGTTACTTGTTAAACTGAACTTAGCCAAGCAGGGGAGGACCGCGCCAGCAGCGGAAACCGTGAACCCATAGGATGGAGACGGGATTGTCAAAGCTGTACGGGGTGTGATCATAGTCGGTGGTGTTGTTTTTGCTGAATACAGCGGTGTCTTCCTGAATCCAGATCGGACACTCGGCTTCCTTGGCTTCAAAGACCGCTGTTACCGGGCTTGAATCGCTTTCTGAAGTCAGCAGTTCTATAGAGGCAATAAGTTGGGCTGTCAGTATTTTAAGGGTCGGCAGGGCTTTAAATTCCAGGATCAGGGAGGCTGAAAAGGCCAGTGCCAGTATGACGAGCAGAAATATAGGGTCAGCCCGCCGTACTGCAAGCCGAGTTGAGGTGGTAGGGGATATATCTGCTTGTAAGGTATTCATGACCGGTGTGGGCCAATACTACCGATTTTGCTGCGGCCTGCCTAGC
>JAHIWF010000197.1 GCA_018815555.1 Spirochaetota bacterium
GGTACTGACAGCTTCTTCGAGGGCAAATTTAAAGGCAATCTGGCGTTCCGGCCGGGTGCGGCGCATGTCACCGGTATCTACCTGGCGGGCTTTTATAACCAGACCGTCTATATCGAAGGGCAGCTGTGGGCGGGCAGCCATGATGCGGGCCCGATAATCAATTACTTCGTAGGCTTCAGTGAAAATTTCATGGGTGACCACCACAAAACCGGCGCTTTTCAGCCATTCCAGTTTGCTGAGCTCGTCATCAAAGGGCGGCTGGGCGTCCAGACCAAAAAGACTGGCATCGTCATACAGGCCAGCCGGCGCTACGTCGTAGCAGAGTACCTGCAGGTGCTGCACCCCTACACCATCTTTACGCTTCATCAGCCCGTTGGCAGCATTGCGGCAGTTGGCCTTGTCGGCAAAATTGGCGGCATGCACTGCCTTGGACATGAGCACCTCGCCGCGCACCGCCCCGCTCCAGGCGTCCGGCAGTTTGTCCGGCACCCCCTGCATGCGGCGCACATTGGCGGTTATATCGTCGCCGATTACACCGTCGCCGCGGGTTACCGCCTTGTCCAGCCGGCCGTTTCGGTACTGCAGCTCCAGACTGGCACCGTCCATCTTCAGCTCGACCACGTATTGGTCCAGTTGGCGCTTTTGCGCCCAGGCCAGAAATTCTTCCGGATCGGCGGCTTTTTCCTGACTTCCCATGGGCAGAATGTGAGTTGCCTTGGGCCAGCCGTCCTGTGCATCTGCACCGACGGCTTGCAAGACCGGATTTTCCGGAGCAAGGGCCTTGAGCTCGTCCCACAGCGCGTCGAATTCGGCATCGCTGATCTGGGGTGTGTCATTATAATAAGCTGTCTGATGCTTTTGTATCAGCTGTTCCAGTTCGCCGATACGCATGCTGGCCTTTGAATCCGATTTCATGCGGGTATTGTACGTGTCCTGTCGCCTGCCGTCAATATTAATGATAAATTTGCAAATTTCCGCCGGCCAGCTTACTTTTATTCTATGAACGAGATATTGCTGGTTGATGACAGTGAACTGAGCCTGAAGGTGCTGCAGGCGACACTGGAGCAAGAAGGCCACAAGGTTATAACGGCAAGCAACTGCCAGGACGCTTTGCGGCTGCTTGCCCTTACTACGCCCCGGCTTATCATGCTGGATATCGTAATGCCTGACTGCTCCGGCCTGAAATTGCTGGAAACACTGCAGGCTGACGAAAAGACCGTACACATTCCGGTTATCATGGTTACCTCACGCAGTGAGGCTGACGATGTTAAAACCGCCCTGGAAGCCGGAGCTTTTGATTATATCCGCAAGCCGTACTCGGAAATAGAAGTAGTGGCCCGGGTGCATTCGGCCCTGCGTATAGCTGATTACCAGGAACGACTGCTGTATCTTTCCACCCACGATGGTCTAACCGGCTTGTACAATCATGTAACGATACTGAATAAACTGTCCCAGGTACTGGAAGATACGCACAGCCAGAAAAAACCCTTCGCCCTGTTGATGCTCGATCTGGATAACTTTAAAAGCGTAAACGACAGTTACGGTCACCAGTTCGGTGATCATGTACTACAGCGCACCGGCCAGCTTATCTATGAACACTTTAGCAAATACGGGGCCACCGGACGCTATGGCGGCGAAGAATTCTGTATTGGTCTTAAAAATTACAACCAACAGATGGCTTTACGGGCCGCCGAGGCCTTCCGCAAACTGGTGGCCGGGTTAAGCTGGCCGGGGAAACCGGCAGACTACCGGATAAGCACCAGTATCGGCCTGGTAAGCAGCGAAAACAGCCCCTCTGAAAGTATCGAACAGCTGGTGCATCGGGCAGACAAGGCACTGTACCAGGCAAAACAGAGTGGCCGCAACCAGGTTTGCCTCGCCGGCGACTGAAACACAGTGGCCCAAACCGGTAAGCGGCTGCCTGCTCCAGCGCTAAAACTGGTCAACAGACAAGCAGAAGCACTTGAAACTGCGGCGGTGCTTTCCCTCAAGCCCTTTTTTCGTTACTATGAACAAAGAAGCCGCATATACAAGAAAGGGACGCATGGCAGTAGACAGCAAAATACTGGAGCAGTTCATGAACGAGGAAGGTCTAAAATTCACCGTTCATGACGACTATATTCACACGACTTTCGCCACTGATGTATATCGCAATCAGGAAGGCAATGCGGCCTTGTACATCATCATACGGCTGGAAGAAGATGGCGAATATTTTAAATTGATTGCGCCAAACATGTATAATCTTCCGCCCGATTCGGCCCGGGGGCAGACGGTATTCCGGGTACTACTTGGTGTATGCTGGCGGACAAAATTGATTAAATTCGAATATGACGAGCTGGATGGCGAGATTCGCGGCATTATCGAATTTCCGATTGAAGACGGCACCCTGACCAAAAAGCAGTTTCTGCGCTGCCTGAACGGGCTGGTGCAGATCATGGACGAATACCATGTTGCTATACAATCCGCCCTGCATGGCGGCAGCGGCTCGCTTGACGAAGCTGAACAGTTTTCCGATATTCTGCGTCGCACCGAACGGCTGTACAAGTTGGCCGGCGTAATGAAGCCGCAACGGCCGGTAAAACCCGGCGACCTGATTCTGGAGGAATAATGTCTCGATATGACCGATATTCGGATGACGCCCTGCGCGTTCTGGTAAAAACCCAAGAACTGACGCTGGAACAGAAAAAAGATGAAAGCAGTCCCGGCGAATTGGCTGAAGCGCTTATGCTAAGTGCCCTGCCGGAGATAGTTGCCATAGCCAATGCCAATAATCTTTTTATCGACGAACAACGCCTGCGCCTGCTTAATGAGCGTATCAACCCGGCCGGGGCAGATGCGACAGCTGTTGGCTTAGGCACAGCGCAGGGACAAAATGCATCCGGGACAGCAACCGCGAACACAGCCGCGCCTGCATCCGTGGGCACTGCCGCGGGCAACGCCGGTAAAACCATAAAACTGTCCGCCGATTTCCGCTTTGTGCTGGACCTAGCCGAAAAAATGGCCGGCAAGCGCCAGGTAGAGCCGGCGCATCTGATCCAGGCCGGCTGGCCGCTTATTCAGGACAGTATCGTGCACTATTTCCGCACGGCTGCCGCACCGGACTTGCGCATCGAAGCCGCCGACATCGAACTGCCGCTGGGTGGTGCAGAAGAAGGCCATAACGAGGCAGAGCAGATTTTACTGCGTTTCGGGCGTGAGCTGACCGGCCGGGACAAAGTCTGGCCCTTCTTCGGCCGCGATCATGAACTGGATCAGCTTACCGCAACTCTGCTCAAATTCTGGAAACCCAATCCACTACTGATCGGTGAATCCGGTGTGGGCAAAAGTGCCCTGGTAGAAGGGCTGGCCAACCGCCTGGATGCTGGTCGCGTTCCCGCCCCCCTGGCCGGCAACCGCATCTTCGAGATCCGGCTTTCCGAGCTGATCGCCGGCACCAATCTGCACGGCGCTCTGGAAGAAAACTTGAACCTGATTCTGCAGGCCGCCGAAGCGCTGCCCGAAGTTATTCTCTTTATTGACGAGATACACCAGATTGTGCCGGCCTTTGCTAATAATCCGATCAGCGAAGTGTTAAAACCGGCGCTCTCCTCCGGCCGCATCCGATGCATCGGGGCGACCACCAATGCCGATTACTCGCGCTACCTGGAAAAAGACAGCGCGCTGTTGCGCCGCTTTCAGACGGTGCTGATAAAAGAGCCGGACCGGCCTACAGTGCTGCGTATCCTGCAGGGGCTGCGTCCCTCCTTGGTCGAGCACTATAAACTGGAAATTGATAATCAGCTGCTGGAAAAAACCATAGATCTGGCCGGGCGCTATCTGCCGATGCGCCGCTTTCCGGACAAGGCTCTGGATATTCTGGACCGGGCTGCCGCTCGCAGCTGCTTTGCCGGCGAACAGGCCCTAAGCGAGAAAAAGCTGGAAATAGCGGTACGCGAGGTGGCCAATGTGGTTACCGATATCAATACCAGCCAGATTCAGGCACTGCCGGCCCTGGAAGCCAAGCTGGCCGACAGCATACACGGACAGGAACAGGCTATTGCCCAGGTGGCCAGCGCCGTGCGGGTGGCCAAATTGCGGCTGAACGCCGAAGATGGCCGGCCGGACGGAGCTTTTTTGTTTACCGGCCCCACCGGTGTGGGCAAAACCGCCCTGGCCGTCAGTCTGGCCCGCGAACTTTCCGGACGTACGGACGCTTTGTTCCGCATCGACATGAGCGAGTTTTCCGATGCCCATACTGCCGCCCGTCTACTCGGCGCACCTCCCGGCTACATCGGCTATGAAGACTCGCCCCTGCTTACCCGGGCGGTGCAGACCTGTTCCGGCGGCGTACTGCTGCTGGACGAACTGGAAAAAGCCCATCCCCAGGTGCACCGGCTGTTCCTGCAGATTCTGGACGCCGGACGGGCAACCGACTCCAGCGGCCGGGTGCTCTCTTTCGCCGGCATTACCATAATAGCCACCTGCAACGTAGGCAGCGAGTCCATGAGCCCGGTCGGTTTCAGCAGTGAAAGCCGCAAGGGTGACGGACGGGTCCCGTTTTCAGCGCTGAAAAAATCCTTTCCGCTGGAATTACTCAATCGCTTTGACGCGATTATCCCTTTCCGGGCACTTACCCGGGCTGACTGTGGCCACATTCTGTCTACCATGCTGATTCCGGCCTCTAATGCCAACCTGTTTCAGGTACATGGGCTGCGCCTGGATTACAGCAGCAGCCTGCTTGAGGCAATATTGGATGAAGGATATTCTGATGAATTCGGAGCACGCCACCTGCAGCGTGCATTCCGCAATCTGGTGCTTACTCCCCTGGCGGCTGTGCTCGGTAGCCAGAATCTGAGCGGCCGGATATTGGCTGAACGGCTGGATGGGGCAACCAGCTTTAAGCCGCCGAAGCCAGGCAGTGACCAGGCGGGACAGTCGGCAGCGCTTGTGGTGCAGCGCGAACGCGGCAGCGGCGGACACAGCCACCAGACGAGCTGAACGCTAATCCCCTCTGGTCTGTCAGTGGGTAGGTCTATCGACGGGCCAGTCCGGCTGCTTCCCGATGGGCTTACTCCGGCAGGGCATCCAGTGCGGCCAGCAAACGGCGGATGGCCCGCCCGCGGTGCGACAGCCGGTTTTTCTCGCTCTCGCTTAATTCAGCCACACTCTTGCCGACCGCCGCAAGATATACAAGCGGATCATAGCCAAACCCGCCAGCACCGCGCGGCTCTAGCAGCAGCTCGCCTTCGCAGGTTTCCTGCACCACAATACTGCGGGCGGCATCAATAATGAGGGTCAGGCAGCAGACAAAGCGGCAACTGCGCTGCGTTTTACCCTGCATCTCGCCCAGCAGCAGGGCATTTCGTTCCGGACTCTCCAGCAAACGCTCGGCGGTGCTGCCATAACGGGCCGAATGAATACCGGGTCTGCCGTCCAAAGCATCCACACAGAGTCCTGAATCATCCGCCAGAACCGGTCGGCCTATCAGCTGATACAAAGCCTGGGCTTTTATCCAGGAATTTTCGGCAAAGCTCTGGCCGTCTTCTACTACGTCAAAATCGGCGAACCCGGCATCTCTGGCGGTTCTTAGAATATGCCCGGGCAGCAGTGCCTGCAGTTCACCTAATTTGTGGCTATTGTTTGTTGCAACATGAATAATCATGGGTTTATGCTATACCGTGCCCGGAGGCGCGGTCAAGTCGGGATACGACTGACGCAAACGGTCCAGACCGCTATCAACTACCGCCTTGGACACAGCGCAGAGCCCGGCTATCTCACGATTCGACAGCACAACCCGGCGAGTCTGCAGTTCCTTAAGCAGCAGCTGGTAACGATCCTCCAGCCGGACGAGTCTGGCTTTCAGACTCTGCCGCTGTTCAACTCCGGATTCATGCCGCAGTTGACTGCGATATAATTGCAGGCGCACCCAAATACTATTTCGGGTCTGAAGCCGCTGATTGCGGCGTTCTTGTTTTTTGGCAAGCAGCTGGCGGGCAGCCCGGGCCTGAACCAGTACTGTCTCAGTCGAATATCCGATCCGCCTGGCTATGCACTCCATGTCGCTATCATTGATATATGCGGCGCTTTTTAGGCTTAAAAATAGCAGCCGCTGACTGAACACCTTGCGATTGCCGCGCTGAAGCGGTAGGCGCAATTCCTGTCCGGCGTATAAGCGGCGATTCAGGCAGAGCGTATCGGCTGCGGTGCTGAAATCCAGATCATAGCCGCTATTCTGGCAGAGCACCCGTTCAGAAGCCTGCCGACGCAGATACTGCCGCCGTATACTCATGGCAATGTAGCGCAGGGTTGTAGCAACATAGGCATCAAAACAGGAACCGGTATCCTGATAGCGTTCGATAACACCTAGAATCCGCGTCCAGTAGCAAGCGAAGGCCTCGCCAACTTCATCGGCATCGCGAAATCCAAAATAACGCGGCTGTTCATATACGGTTTTGGCCAATACCGGGATAAATGCTTCCGGCTTTTGCTTTAAAAGACAGTGGCTGGCGTATAACTCATTCAGATTGCTAGACAAGTGTGGCTCCTCTGGATTCGGCTATGCTGCCATAGTCTGGCAACGCAGTAGAACAGCAAAGGCTGTGCCAAATTGCATCAATCTTCATAAATTCTGTTGACCAGCAGGCCAGCTCTCTCTGGCCGCAAAGTAATTATATTCCAGATAGGAATTTAATAAATAGATGCCGCAGCCGGAATGAAAGCTGCGCTCCAGCTTTGTGTCGCCTGAGGTCCACGGTCGGGAGCACTTGTTACATTCAGTTACAAATCAGCTGAACAGCGGACGAAAAGCCTCCAGTATACGCTCACGCAAACGAGCCGGCTGCTCTTCTATAAAGAGACCAGCTGCCAGCCGGTGGCCGCCACCGCCGAAGGTGGCGGCAATAGCAGCGACATCTACCCGATCCAGCGAGCGGAAGCCAACCGTGCAGGCTGTTTCCGATTCCTGACGGATAACCACGACAGCCTCCATCCCTTCGATAGTCATGAGCAGCTGATAAAGCATATCCGAATCGCGGCCGGCCAGACCGTACTTCTTCTGGTCTTCCAGATCCATCCAGGTAAAAAGCAGCCGGCCGTCGTAATGAGCTTCCAGCCGCTGCAGGGCCAGACCCATGAGCTGGCGCGAGGCGACCGACTTTCCGCCGTTCATCATATAAAATGATGATTTGGGAGAAGCTCCGGCAGCAACCAGCCGGCTTACCTGGGCAAAAACCTCCGAGCTTGCAGCATCCAGATGCCGGAAAAATCCGGTATCAGTGCAGAGGCCAAACAACAACAGGTCGGCTTCTGCTTTTTGCACAGTGCTGCCGGATGCTTCGATCAGGCCCTGCACCAGGCAGGTAACGGCAGGTAGAGTCGGGTCAATACAGAGCGCACTGGCGGCCGGAGCCGGTGCGCGATGATGGTCAATATAGGCCAGCGGCAATGCGGCAGGTAGCGCCGAATCTTCGAAGCCGGTGCGGTTCCAGGACGAGCAGTCCATTACGATAAGCGCACTCGATTCCGGCCAGATTTCCGGCAGCTGTTTCTGGAACTGTTCTTCATAATGGGTAATTTCAGTTTTGGCAAAGGGGCCGATCGACACTGGAACCGCAGTCTTGCCTGTTCGCCGTAAAAAACTGGCAAGCGCCAGCTGACTGCCTACACAATCGCCATCCGGCTCTTTATGGCCGATCAGGAAAAAATTCTGATGTGCATGAATAAATTGCAGAATGTCGTTATACATGGAAAATTCCTCGAGTCATTAATGGTATGGGCTTGCCAAAGATAGCATGGAACACGCAAAAAAAAACAGCAGGCAGGGGACAATTGATAAACAGCTGGTCAGCAGGGTAAAAGAAAACCGGAGCAACAACTGGGCTGCTCCGGATCTGCAGGAAGTATAAGACTATCAGAGATCCAGAACCAAGGTATCCGAGCTGAATTTGTCACCAGGGTCGCCGGTAATCTGCCCCCATGATTCATGATTCAGTGATTGATGCACAAACAACTTGATGTGGCTGAAGCTGCCATCTTCGTTGAAATACACCATTGCATATGGTACCTCTGTGCCGCGCGTCGGCACCAGCTTGGCTTTGCCGCCCGGAACGAACCAGGGGGCCGGGATATAGGCTTCAGCAAAATCAGTTGCGCCCTTGCGGTAGATAATGCGATATCCCTGGGCATGCACATATACCTTGCTCACATCCAGGTGCAGAGGATACAGATCAGCCGGAGAGCGGATTATCTGGCTTCGTTCAAGACCATTGCCTTCTGAAGCGCTCTGCGCAACCAACGGCATCACGGCAATAGCAAGCACAATAACCAGCAGCAGAATAAGTTTCTTCATCAGATGCCTCCATATATTCACCAAAATACAATTCAATGTTACGGCAACCTTGCAGTGCTGGTAAAAAGTATAATTCGTACGAGCAAAATTGGCAAATTTTTTATGCGCTTAACACTGATTTTCTGGACAAAGCCCCTGCTTAAACAGATACTTCTGTTATGAGTGATCAAATTGACCCGGCGAAGCATCTGCAGCAAGTCCTTGTTCAGCTGCTGCCGCTCTGGCCGGACACCAGTCCGCAGTTGCATTACCAAAATTGCTGGCAGCTGTTGGTTGCGGTAGTACTCTCGGCACAATGCACTGACGATCAGGTAAACAAAGTAAGTCCTCAGCTTTTCGCCTGCTGGCCGACTCCTGCAGACCTTGGTTCGGCTGATTTTGACCAGGTAGCAACTGTAATTCATTCTACCGGCTTTTTCCGCAATAAAGCGGCTAACATCATCGCACTCTCACGGCAAATTGCCGACCAATATGGAGGTCAGGTGCCAGAACAGCTCAGCACACTGCTAAGCCTGCCCGGAGTCGGCCGAAAAACCGCAAATCTGGTAGTGTCGGCTTGTTTTGACCAACCGGGCATCATTGTCGATACCCATGTCCTGCGTATATGCTACCGGCTAGGTTTAGGCGACGGCAAACAGGCCGACCGCACAGAACGGCTGCTGGCTGACATTCTGGAGCCTGCGCAGTATACAGCCGCCTCGCATGCCCTTAACCGGCATGGTAAATTTGTTTGCCTGGCCCGCAAACCAACCTGCAATGCATGTGTGATCCGCCTACTTTGCCCGAGCGTGCAGGCATGACCTGGCTGATCGGCAAAATTTCGGACACTCTGGCCATTTCGGGCACCGGCACTGTGCAACTCATATTGTTTCACGATAAAGAGCGTGCTATTCTACAGCCATGAACATCGAATTCCATTATTACGCAATATTTATACTTGCACTCGAAGCCGGCTTTTCTGAAGATCAGGCCTTGATCCTGGCTGCCTCCTCCCAGCAGATAGACTCGGTGTATAAACCGCTGAAGATTTCAACTCCGCGCGAAACAATTACCATTAATCCGACCCAGAACTATACCTTCTGGAGTGATGATGTCCGCGATTACATCTATCTGCCCTTTCATTTTCTTCCCGGCGATCCGGAAGTAAGCAGTGCAGCCCGGCAGGATGGAGCGCGTAATCCTTATGCGGTCAGTCCGAACAGCGAACTGGCCAAGACCCTGCTGATCGAAGCATTGAAGAGCCATAATTTGTATCGCATCGGTATTGCCCTGCATTCATTTGCCGACACCTGGGCACACCAGAATTTTTCCGGCCGTAATGAAGAATGGAACAACCTGGCGTCAAATGCATCCGGCAAAGATTTTGCCGGTCTGTCTCTGCCGCCGGCCGGACATCTACAGGCGCTTACCTGGCCGGATGAACCAAACCGGATATGGACAGACCCGCGGCTGCGGCCGGAGCTTTCCAGCATCAGCAATGCCGAACGCTACCGGCAGGCAGCCGGAAAAATTTACCGTTATCTGTGCATCAACCGCGGCAAACAATATGCCGACGAAGATTTCCTCTTGGACAAGCTAGAGAAAATTTGGCGCTCCGCATCAAGAGACGAACGTTTTGCCGATTATGTCATCGAATGGCGGGTCGCAGATTGGAAACCGGCATACTGGCTGCACGAAGCTGGTTTGCCGGAGAATATACAACGCCTGCATAGCGGCTATGACAAGCTGGCCTGGCTGAAAGATACCATTCAGGATGAACTTGGCCTGGGCGGTACCAGCCAGGCTTGCAGAGTTGATGACTCTTTTTACTCGTCCTCATTATACCAGTGGCACAAAGCAGCCGAGCTGCAGCGCAGTCGAGCCCGTGAATTATTACTGAGCAAAGGATTATTATGAAAACTGGGGGCATTATGCGGCAAAGCGTAGTTTTTATTGGCAGCCTGCTTCTGCTGGCAACCATGCTGGCCTGTGCAACAATACCGCAGAGTGCTGCAGTGCAGGATCCGGATCTGCTGTTGCCGCCCGGGGCGCTGGCTTATGCCCACTTTAGCCAGAACACACTGCAATTTTTGCTGCCGGCACTTTTGGCAGAATCCGGCAGCCCGGGAAATGCCGACAGCAGCCTGAGCCAGTTTACCGACCGCACTACCAGCCTGTCCGCAGCCCTAATGCCGCCGGCAACACCAGAAGCCAAGGCCTACCGGCTCTATGCAAGTGCGCTTGGTGATTATCCGCCCGGCTTGCTGACTTTCGCTCTTAGCTTTGACCGCAGCTGGAAACGCAGCGGGAAAATATGGCGGCATCAGCCATCGCAGCTTTCAATGCAGATCTTGAATACATCCACGCTGCTGCTTGGTCGTCCGGATATCGAGGCAATACGTGAAATTGTGGAAAATCCGCTGATAGCAATTCATCCAGTGCCGACATACTGGAAGGAAGCATGGTCGCGGGATCTGGCTGTTTTTTTACCAGAGCCTGTCCAACTAATAAGTGCATCCTTGGGCATGAGCGACCTGCAATTGCCGCTTACTGGCATGCTCCTCAGCGCAAGTCCTGACACAGTGGAACCAGAAGGTAATAGCTATGCGGTTTTTTTGGCTTTCAAGTTTGACTCAGCCCGCTCAGCCTTGATATTTTCTCCACTTGCCCGGCTCTTCTTCTACGGCATGGCACATAAGTCATGGCCGACACGGGCTTCCACTATACTGGACGAAGTAAACTGGCAAATTGAAGATACCATCGTATCGGCAAGCAATATTCGTCTCTCGACCGACGAATTGCAGGGCCTCCTGTTCATGATACAATAAGGAGCGGCGATGAGCACTGTGGTTTCGAACAGAATCTCCAAACAATCCAGCACTATGGTACTGGCAGAGAGGCAAATTCATCTGGCCAGAGCAGCTGATATCGGCAGGGAGCTCAGCTGCAGTCCGGATATAGAAACCCTGAGCACACTGCTGAAAGATAACGCAGTCGAGCATATGCCAATAGACCGTTTCGGTCTGGCCGTACTTGCCGCAGAACGGCAGCGACTGAATTTTTTCTGGCATGACGACACGAGTAACACCGTGCAGCAGTTTACGCTGCCACTGAATTCGGAAACCAGCCTGGCCAGTTTATGCCTCCGCAGTGGTGCAGCCGTACAAAGCAATGATGTAGCTAAAGATTATGTACACCACATCCAGGAGAACAGCGATAGCAAGACCCAGCGGATTGTTTCCTCGGTTCTATACAGCCCGGTATTTATTGATAATGAGATCGGAGCGGTTCTAGTAGTCCAGAGCAAAGAAAGCGGTGCCTACAGCCCTGTACACCAGGACATTCTTGAAGCACTAGCGGTTTTCACCGGTTTGGCCTTGCATACAATGCAGCTTAAACAGGATCTGGAATCGGCCGCGGGAACGGACCCGCTTACCGGCGTGTTCAGTCATGAACGCTTTCTGGAATTGTTTTCCAACGAAACCGACAGATCCCGGCGCTATGGTAGCGAACTCAGCCTGGTTATTTTCGATGTGGACAATCTTGAAGGGGTAAACAAGGACCATGGCCGCGACTCTGGCGATCTGGTATTAAAAACAGCAAGCAGCTGCGGACGCAGGCTCTTGCGCACCAGCGATATCCTCAGCCGCTATGGCGGAGCAGGCTTTGCCCTGCTGCTTCCCAACACCGGCATCGAAGGAGCACGGGTAGTTGCTGAACGTATGCGCAAATTATTCACCGAAACGCCGATAACGGTATCAGAAAGTCTGAACATACACTACTCCGCCAGTTTTGGCCTGACCAGTTTCACCCAGACCGACTGTTATGAAACAATAACAAAGAGAGCTGAGAAAGCCCTTTTTTATGCCAAACATACGGGACGCAACAAGGTAGCCATGGAAAAAGCAGCTATGCAGCAGACGGCATGAACACAAAGTGAAATCAGTCAGGCCTAAATCAGTCAGTCAATCTGATGGCGGCTTAACGATATTCTATTGCAGAAGGAAAAGAAAAAAGCGAAAGATCGGCAGCCACATAGGTATAAAAATACTGCACCCGGTCGGCAAGCGATACTAAAAAATCACAATCCCGACCGAATCCTGATTGGATTGCGGCGCAAA
>JAHIWF010000198.1 GCA_018815555.1 Spirochaetota bacterium
AAAATCCGGCTCGTCATCATCGCTTACCGGCAAGTGGGTAAACACACCCTGTAGACGCAGATGGGGGCACTCGCGCTCGATAAAAGCGGCCAGTTCCGGGGCCTCCGACGGGGTGCAGCCGATGCGGCCCATGCCGGTATCAAGTTTCAGGTGCACTGCCAGCGGCCGGGTCAGGCGGGCGGCTTCTTCAGTCATGCGCACAGCCAGCTCAGAGGCGCCAGGGCCGGGTTTGGCCAGGCTGGCCGCTACAGCTTCGAGCTGACGGATATTTTCCCGCTCGCAGACGCAGAGGGCCAGGCTGCCGCGCACCGCCGCTTCCATCTCTTCGGGGAAGGCCGGACTGAACTTGAGAATGGGCAGGCCGATGCCGGCCTCGCGCAGTTCCAGACCTTCCGGCACCGTAGCCACGCCCAGCCAGTCGACGCCGCTGGCTTCGGCTACACGCGATACTTCCACCGCGCCATGGCCGTAACCATTGGCCTTTACGGCAATCAACATTTTACGATCCGCACCGATGGCCTGGCGGATACTGGCGATATTGTCGCGCAGAGCCTGGCGACTGATGCGAACGTGTGTTTGATATAACATGTTATTTATCGCGCACCACAACTTTTGCCACATAGGGTGAGGTTGCCATAGCCAGCAAAGCACCGTAACCGGGGAAGAAGGAAAGCTCGTCGCCTACCTGCACATCGGTAGAAGCTTCTTCCACATCCAGAATAAGATGGTCGGAACTGCCGCCCAGCAAAGTAATGCCATGGTCTTCCGGCTCGATACCGTCCACAACTACATCCTGGCGGCCTATTGTACAAATAGCGCGTTTACGGATGCCGCGGTCCTCGAAATCGGTGGTACCGCCGAAGGCATCCTGGCCGCGCGCACCAATCGGAACCGAAGGTTTGCGGCCGACTTCGATTACTTCGGCGAACAGCCGGAAAGTATCTTGACGCAAGCCCGGCCAAGGGCTGCGGTCCAGCACGTTGCGGCCAAGAATAATGGCCTCGCCGATACGCAGGTGATTAATCTCGGACGGCATTTTCCCAGATGCCAGCAGTGGCAGATTGGCGCTGTTGCCGCCGGAAAGGATATCCAGGGGCAGGCCGGTAGCCTTGCGGCACTGGGCACGCACATCTATCAGCTTCTGCATATTTTCTTCACTCGGAATCACACCACCGTAACAAGCCAGATTGCAGCCCATGCCCATGATTTCCAGCCCGTTCAACTTAGCCGCTTCTTTGACCAGGTCGACAGCCATGTCCGGCCACACGCCTTCGCGCAGATCACCAACATCCACCATAATGATGACACCGTGCTTGATCTTCTGCGATAAAGCAGCATCGGAAAGCAGCTTCAGGGTAGTCAATCCGGAATTCAGGCTGATTTCGGAATTGCGCACGACGTCCAGTGCTTCGCTGGGGGCAGGCAGACGCAGGAGCAGGCGCGGCAGGGCAATACCGGACTCGCCGAGCGAGCGCAGGTTGCTGATGCGGCTGTCGGCAATCATGTCGGCACCGGCCAGCTCCAGCGAACGGGCCACTACGTCATGAGCGGCAGTGACTTTGGTTACGGCCGCCAGCTGAATGCCATTGGCATGGCATAAATCGGCAATAGTCTTGGCGTTGGCCCGAATACGCTCGGGATAGATTTCCAGAAACGGGGTTGTATAGGTCATGGCAATCTCCTGTGCATGGCGGCCAACAGCGCGGGTCGCGCTGCGGCAAGCGCTCAGTCGGTATATCCTTCCACCCAGCGGCGGAAAGTTTCTTTTACTTCTTCGGGGTAGCTCCCGGCCAGTGTGCCGAGGGCCGAAAACCGGTAATCCCGGTCTATCAGGATGCGGGCGTCCGGTGGCGGCATCAGGTGCTTTTTGGGACCGGTGCAGATAGCCCGCAGCGAATCGGCCGCGCCTTCCACCTGGGTAAGTGCGCCGCCGGTGGCAATCACCCAGCGCACTGCCGAAAGGTCTTTGCCTTTTACAATCTGCTTCTTGCCGGCCGGAGTGTACAGATCGGACAAGATGCCGGCATGGCGGCGCGCTCCGGTCTCAACCGCCCGCGAACACAGCCAGCGGGTAAGTTCTTTCTCGCGCTCGGTTTTCGGCATGGCCTGCAGGTCCACCATGCGGCCGGCCCATTCCTCGTCATTACTTATGTCCACAATATTTTTGGCATTAACAAATACGCCCAGATCACCCTCCACTGTACGCTTGGCGCGCGGCTCGGGTTCC
>JAHIWF010000199.1 GCA_018815555.1 Spirochaetota bacterium
AACCTGCCTTAATCAAGCAGAAACCTGCCTTATTCCAGAATTATTTCCATTGTACCGGTAGGTTCTTCTGGTACTTCGGGAGTATCAGGAGGAATCAGCGTGCCTGAAGGCAGGGGCAGCAAAGCAGTAATGACCAGCCCTGGATCTATGCTTCCGCCAACATCGGAGTTTATTACTTCACTAATCAGCTGACCAATATTGCTGAATCCCCGCCCCTGTGAAACCGCAGCCGGGGTGGCTACCTGTCCGTTATTGGCTACATAGGTAAACTCGCCCTGTCGCACCCGGCGGAACTGGTTGTTCAGGGTGCGGATATCAACAATTCCTCGCTCCACCAGCAAATTCAAGCCGTCGAACTGAAAACTGGTACCGCGCACCGATGCAGTTGCGGTAGGGCTGCTGATCTTGAAGTCGGTGGTCAGATTTGGTTGCGGCGTAACATCGGCCGATATTCTTCCGGAAATCAAAAACAGCTGGGTCTGGGAACCGCTCTGCGTCTGAATCAGATCTTCCAGTGTTAGCCAGGTTACCGGATTTACATTGATGATACTGTTGGCAATGCGCAGTTTTGCACTGCTTTTAAACCCAGTGGATATTACCGTTTTGGCAGGAATCAGATCGCCGACCCTGGCCGGCCGCCAGTCCCGTCCGGGAATTTGATACTCAACCTTTCCGGCTACCTCGACCACCTCCGCTGTTTGCGCGAAGAGAACAGAAGCCAGAGCAACTACCAATAGTAAAACCAGAACTCTTACTTTATTCATACAAGCCTCCCGAAGATCAACCATTAATGACAAAAACCAGGGCTGCCCGCATGGACAGCGGCGCAGCGGCCTCATGAGCAGCTTCATACGGAATAAAAACACCGCCGGAAAGCGAAGCCTGCACATCGCTGGCTATTATATAACGAAGACTCAATGATGCTTCTGTACCCATATACACTTCTGTTGCAGCGGTATTTATTGTAGAAAGTGCTGGAAGACTGGCCCCGCCACGCATAAAAAACAGGCCCTGGGTATCAAGAAACATCCCCGGCAACAGAGCAAGCCCGGCAGACAGGCCGATAGTGGTGTTATTGGCAAACAGAAAGGGACTATAGGAACCGGGCATACTCTGGCGTACAGGAACAAACTCGGCCATTTGATCGCCGGCCACACCGCTGGCCCATTCTACAGAAAGAGCAGCATTAAAGGACATGAATTCGGGTACGGTAAAGCGCAGACGGCCACCAGCAGCCATTGCGGTGTCAATGCTGGCTTTTTGCACCATTTCCAGAATATACCAGGCATTCCAGCGCAAAAGTCGACCGATACGGCCGGCTACGAAAGGCTCAAAATACCAGGTATGGGTTCGTTCAGTTCCTGCAAGCAGATCGATCTGACCGAAAATATCGAAGCCCATATCATGGCCATTCAGGATTTCGTTGATGCGGTAACCGGCATTAAAAAACATTCTGGGCAGTGCAAAGTATGAGGATGGAAAGTCAGGGTCGGTTTCGGCGGCTTTATCCTGGCCGCTTAGGCGATCCAGATCGTCGGCATCTATCATCACGAGCGCCGTATTCTTGGCCTGCAAACCGAGATAAGCCGCTCCCACCTTTACCTGGCTGTTATCAAAGGCCAGATTGGCGGTAAATCCATCATTCAATCCGGAGACAATGCGGCCGGCAAAATCCTGCTGGGGTATACGCCCTAGCGAGAAGCTGCCGACAGTTGACGCCCCGAACAAGCCCGGCATTAAACCGGAAAAGGCGATCCTGCCGGCATCGAAACGGTAAGGGGTCAGTGAATCAGGATTAAGTGCCAAAGAAAATTCATAAAAGCCGGAGGCATACAAAGAAAAGGATGGACCAATCGGTGTATCCAGCCAAAGCTGCAGCCGGTTAAACTGGTTAAAACCGGGGGCGGCAGCATCCGAACTGTAACTGATGCCAGTGGCATTCTGCAGCGTTACACCATAATCTGCTGCCGGCAAGGCAAACGACAGCAGCATCAATAACAGGGCCGTCAAGGCAGCGCGGAATGAAAAAAATCTTTTAAAGCTCATAGCTGACTCCCTGAAGATCGAAAACCCGGCCGAGATAGCGGATAGCCATGGACCCATCCACTGCCATTGCCGGATCGCCTGGCCCCTGCATGATCATTTTGTAGCGCAGTTCGCGATACGCATAGCGCGGCGAGGGGAACAGACTGTAGAACAGCCCGCCCTTCAGGTTAAAAGCCTTCATGAGCATGTAGGCGTACTCCGACATAGTAACCATACTGTCGGCTTGCTTGTTGCGGGGAGCCCAGCCAAGACTTTCAAGCAAATCGAAGGAACGCTGCTCGTCGGCATCGTCGCCAAGATTTTCTGAAGCCACCAAAACCAGATAGGCGGCCTGCCCTACCGTGAGGCTGTCCTGTTGCAGGAGTACAGCCATAAACTCGCTGGATTGTGCCGAAACAGTTGCGGCCATAGCAAGCAGTAGCACAATCATCAAACTTTTTCGTACTAGACTTTTAGACTTCATGCCGAATCCTTGTATTATGTGTGTAATGTAGTATAGTACAAGCTGTCCGAAAAATCAGCCAAAATGTGGAGACCTGCATGAAGAAAATGCGTACACTCAGTCGCACCAGCAAGCGCCTGCTGTTGATACCGGCCATTACAGGGCTACTGTTCGCCGCCCTGAATGCCTTTCCCGGCTGGCGGATGCTGGAAAATCGTTTATATGACCAGTTCCTGAAACTGAAGCCGGAAGTGGTGGAACATCCATCTATTGTACTGCTGGACATAGACGAAGAATCGATCGTAAAAGGCGGCAACTGGCCCTGGCCGCGCGGGTTGGTAGCCAGAGGCATGGAAGTTCTGGCCGAAATCGGTGCGGAATACGTGGTATTCGATATCGAGTATCTTGAACAGAGTCCGATGAGTGTCGATAAAAGTTTTCTGGACAACAACCTTAAAAATGAATTTAATACAACGTTCGGCGGCCTCGGCTCGGACATTAATGAACTGTTCAGAGCCCTTACCGGCCGCCAGATCAGCCTGGATCAATCTTTGCTGTATGCCGACGACCTGGTTAGCGACCTGAACAACAAGGGTCAGGCTCTGTACGGGTTGACCCAGCGGGTAGCAGTCGAGAACGACAATTATCTGGGCCAGGCCATGCGTCTGTTCGGCAAATCCTTCGTCACACTGAACATGAACACTGGTTCGACGGGTTCTGCGCTGGCCGATCGCAAGGAAATTGCCCGAAACCGCTTCGCTTATCCCCTTATCCAGGACAGAGTCAAAGCACCGAGCGAAAGTACCGATTTTCTGGTTCCCATCCCGGAAGTTAGTCTGCAGGCCAACAACGCCGGTTTCACAAATGTAAGCATTGACGCGGATGGAGTACGACGCCGGATACGCCTGGTTGACTGGCTGGATGACAAGTACTACCTGCAATTGGGCTTGGCCCCTCTGCTGCACTGGATGGGGCGACCGGAACTGATACTGGACAAGAACAGCCTTTCCATTGTAGATGCCCAGTGGGAAGGTCAGCGGCTAAGTATAAAAATACCACTGGATAGACAGGGCTTGATGCTTATCAACTGGCCTAAAAAAAACTATGAGGACAGCTTCCGGCATGTTTCTTTCTACCGCCTGCTGGAATACCGCGACGTGGAGGACAGTCTGCTGGCCAATCTGCGCAATCTGCGCACCAGCCAGGTATGGCTCCTGGGCATCGGCTATCGGGCGATTGATGACTGCATTACCGCGTTTACCACAATGGATGCGCTGCGTTTGCAGGCGCTGGGAAGTGGTTCTGAGGCGGATAGAAGCGCCTGGCTGGCAGCCAAAGAGAGTTTCCGGCAAACCATGAAGACCTTTCTGGATATAGGCTATGGCGAAATGATACCAGCCGGTTTGAATGCC
>JAHIWF010000200.1 GCA_018815555.1 Spirochaetota bacterium
TACAATACGAGGCTCTTAACCTGAATCTCGAAGCCTCTGCCGCCGTTCTGTTCGGGTCAAATATGGGCGGCAAAACCGTGGTGCTAAAAACCCTGCTGTTTTTTCAGCTACTGGCTCAGGCCGGACTGTTTGTGCCGGCAGCATCTTTTATAACCAGAGTGTTTGGCCATATCGAATATATCGGCGAGCTGGCCGGCGAGCGGCTGGCCGGCCTGTCCGGCTTCGGCTTCGAGATCTGGCGCTTTCAGCGGGTGTGGGGTCTGCAGAATGCCCTGATTGCCTTCGACGAACTGGCCCGCACCACCGGGTCACACGACGCCGAGGCCCTGCTTTCAGCCATCATCGAAGCCTACGCTGACAGCCCGGCAATCCGGCCAAAGCAGCCTGCCCCCAGTCTGGCCATGTTTACCACCCACTTCAGTGCTGTTGCCCGCTTGCCTGGTGTGCAGTATTTGCGCATGCAGGGACTCGATCAGCAGGCCGCCTGCCTGAGTGATGGTGACGGCAGCGGCAACCAGCTGCAGCAGCGCCTGGCCGCCATCAACCAGCATATGCGCTATCGTATTGTCCCGGCGGATGATACCGGCTCGGGATCCAGCGACGCATTGGCCATCGCCGCCATGCTGGGACTGGATTGCCGCCTGGTGGAACGCGCCGGTCACTTTTTCGAAAGCGGCAGTAGGCTCGGCAAGCAGCCCGGCCAAAAACCCGGAGCTACTTGAGTTTTGCCGCAATTAGCGTTAAGGTGAACTTGACGCTAAACGCATTACACACGCCTGCAGGGAGGAAAAAATGCCAGAACAGCCAGCCGAGCCGGACCAGCTGCAGTATCCCCTGCATTTTGATCTGAGAATTATTTATAATCTTGCCCAAGGTGCAACCCTCGAGCCGCAGCTAGTGGAAATCTTGCAGAAGCATCATATCCAGAGCGGCCTGCCCAGAACCCTGCCGGCCAGCGGCAGCAAATACGGCAAAATGGCCGTAGCCGTTACCTTCCAGGATGAAGCCAGCATGCATGCCGTTTATGCCGAAATCGGCGCTCTGGCGGCCGTCAAAGTACTGCTGTAGGCTGCAGCAATGGATTCACGCAAGATTCGTGTGGCATTGGGCCTGCTCAGCTTTACGCTGCTGTTTGGAACAATCGGCCTCTTCCTGCTGGAAGACCTTTCCCTCTTTGACTCCTTCTACATGACCGTAATAACCATCAGTACCGTCGGTTTCTCCGAGCTGAAACCCTTCAGCCAGGCTGGACGAATTGTTACCATAATAACCATTTGTACCGGAACCGCTACACTGGCCTATACACTGGGAACCGTAATTTCCATGTTTGTGGAAGGCGAATTGTCCCGCCGCTTCGGGAGGCGCAAAGTGTTCAATAAAATTGCCAAACTCAAGGACCACTTCATCATCTGCGGCTTTGGCCGCATCGGCTCACTGATTTGCCAGGAACTGCATGAGCACGGTAAAAAATTTGTGGTTATTGATTCAAATCCGCAGCTTGGGCCGGAGCTGGAAGCCCTCGGTTATCTCTCTCTTCCGGCCGATGCCAGCTCGGACGACACCCTTATACAGGCAGGCATAAAAAGGGCGAAAGGCCTGGTTACCTGTGTGCAGGCTAATGCTGATAACGTCTATATCATCCTCTGTGCGCGGGAATTGCGGCCAGACCTGTTCATTCTCAGTCGCGCTTCCGATGAGACATCTCAAAGCAAACTACTGAAAGCCGGCGCATCGCAGGTGCTCCTGCCGTACCAAATCGGCGGCAAGCGCATGGCTCAGGTCCTCATCAGACCTACTGTCGTCGATTTCATGGATATTGCCATGATGGACAATAAACTCGGCCTTGTAATGGAAGAAACTAAAATAGGCGACAAGTCGGCCTTTGCCGGCAAGAACCTTGTAGAAAGCGGTTTGCGTCGCGATTACGGTGTAATTATAGTTGCGATCCGCAAAACTGATGGCTCAATGCATTTTAATCCCGCACCGTCCGAGGTACTGCAGCCTGGCGATACCATCGTGGTGCTGGGGCAGAAAGCCGATATCCTGCGGATGAATAAAATTATGTAAGGCCGCTTGCAAAACTTAATCGCCATATTTACGCATATTCTATAACTTGCTATACTTAACCTTTGCATCATTGCTGTCCGGACAAACAGTCAGCCTGGCCTGACATAGCTTTTGCCCGCAGCGGACAGCCTATTTTCAGCAAAGGAGGCCCGGTGAGTTGGTCAAGCGAATAAAAGGCGAGAAAATCAAACTGGAGGGATTTAACAATCTTACTAAATCCCTGAGCTTTAACATTTATGACCTGTGCTATGCACGGTCCATCGAATCCCAGATCGAATACCTGGAATATGTAGACGAAGAATACAATTCCAGCCGGCTCGAAGAAATCGTTTCCGAAGTAACCCGGATCATCAACGCCAAACTAGTGCAGGTATCCACCCAGGATTACGACCCGCGCGGCGCCAGTGTGGTGGCCCTGCTCAACGAAGACCAGCCGCTTTCCGAAGAACACCCCCCCGCCGTAAAAATAAATACCCGCAACAGCGACCTTACCCCTAATGTGGGCACCCTGAGTGGTCAAGCTGTACTCAGTGCCGAATGCCTGCTGGAGCATCAGCCCCTGGTGGTAGGCCATCTCGACAAAAGCCATATCGCCATACACACCTATCCAGAGTACAACCAGCTTTCCGGCATCGCCAGCTTCCGGGTGGACGTAGACATAGCCACCTGCGGCATGATCAGCCCACTGTCCGCTCTGCGCTACCTGATCGGCAGCTTCGATTCCGAAGTGGTGCTGGTGGACTACCGGGTTCGCGGCTTTACCCGTGATCATCTTGGACGTAAATTTTTTATTGACCACGACATAGCCTCCATTCAGGATTTTATCGACGACGAAGTACTGGAGCACTATATTGCCTACGATGTGAATATCGTTTCGGACAACAACTTCCACACCAAAATGCGCAAAAAAGACATAAAACTGGTGGATTTTCTGTTTGGCCACGACGTGCATGATCTTGAGACCGACGAAAAAAAGCAGATCAAGAGCGCACTGGAACTGGAGATACAGGAAATATTCGAGTGCAAGAATATTGGAGGACGCTGAGATGAACCCCGCAAAGGGCCGCGAAATCCGCGAACGACTGAACCCACACATTGGCTTTTTTTATGCTGTTGACCACATTCTGGAGCGCCGCCAGACGCCGTTTCAGCTGGCCGAGCTGGTGGAAACACCGGCTTTCGGCCGGGTGTTGCTGCTGGACGGCATTACCCAGGTATCCGAGCAGTGGGAATACCGTTACCACGAGCCCATGGTGCATCCGGCGCTGCTGGCCCATCCTGATCCAAAGCAGGTGCTGATAATCGGCGGCGGCGACGGCGGCATCCTGCGCGAGGTGCTGCTGCATACGACGGTTACCCATGTAGACCTGGTGGAGCTAGACGAAGCTGTTGTGGAATTCGCACATGCCCAGCTGCAGCATGTGCATCAGGGGGGCTTTGACGACCCCCGGGTCCAGCTGCATTACCATGACGGGCGAACCTTCGTCGAAAACAGCCGGCAGCACTATGACGCCATCATCATGGATATGACTGATCCGTCCGGTCCATCCTGTCGCCTGTATACCAAGGAATTTTTCCAGGCTGTTGCCGCAAAACTGCATCCGGGGGCGGTATTCGTCATGCATGGAGAATCTCCGATTATGCGACCGGCTGCCTGGGCCTGCATCGACCGCACACTATCGGCTGTATTCCCGCGGCTGTGCACGGCCACCTGTTTTGTGCCCATGTATGCCACGCTCTGGAGTTTCCGCTACGCCGGCAGCGGGCGGCTGCCGGTCGATCTGAGCCCCCTCGAGGTGGAATCGTTCCTGCTTCGGCGGCTTTTGCGGCCGCCACAGCTAACCACTCCGGCCATGTGGCCCGCCTTGTTCGCCCCCGACCCGGTGCTGGCCGCAGCGGCCGTCCATCCCGACGGCCGCCTGATCCTCGATTCAGCGCCGGACTTCCCCGACAGTTTCGACCCGCGCGGCTGAGGCCGCGGCGGCCGCCAGGCTGATATCGGTTTCCGGCAGCCGGATGGTTGCCGGGTGCCTCCAGCTGAGGCCGCGGCCGGCCGCCAGCCAGCTGGCTTCACGCCTCAGCCGGCAATTCTGCAGCGCCGGCTCAGCGTCGTTTCAGTACAATCACCGTAAGGTCGTCGCGCAGCGGCTGCCCTTCCACAAAGTCGGCCAATTCTTCCAGAATCCAGGCCAGCACAGCATCGCAATGCTGGTCCGGGGCCCGGCTGAAGGCGTCCTGCAGGCGTTCCAGCCCGAATTCTTCGCCGGCGGCATTGCGGCTCTCCAGCAGGCAGTCGGTGTAGGCCATAATCATGTCGCCGGGCCGCACCCGGAACTTCAGCACGCTGAAGCTGGAATTCATATTTTCGATACCCAGCATGCGGCCTTTAAAGTCCCGCCCGTCCGGCAGGTTTACCGCATTTACCCGGCCGCCAGCCCCGCGGTGCAGCAGTTCGGTGTGTCCGGCATTTACATATTCTACCTGCGTGTCCTCGAAGCGCAGCAGCAGGCCGGTGGCATGATTTTCCACTTCGCCCTTTTCCTGCACCAGCCGCTGGTCAACCTGCTCAAGTACGGTTTTTAAACTGGTTTCATGGCCGTCGGAGAAGCAATTGGCCGCAATCGATTTGGTTATCATGCCCACCAGACCGGCCGCGATGCCATGCCCGGAGATGTCAAAGAGGCCGAGGCCGTGCAGTTCGTTCTGGCGCAGGTAAAAATCAAAGACATCGCCGGATACACCGGCCACCGGGCGGAATTCATAGGCACATTCCCAGATGGAACTGCGCGGTACGCCTTGCGGATAAAAGCTGGCCTGTACATGGGCGGCCATTTTCATGTCAATTTCGGCTATTTTGCGGGCATCTTCCAGTTTAACCAGGGTGGCGGACAGGCTGTCGTTTACGCTGCTCAGCTGGGCGGTGCGCTCCTCTACCAGGCGTTCCAGATTGGTGTTCAGATTCTCCGCCTCGGTACGCGCCGTGGCAAAGCGTCCGGCCAGAATAAACAGCAGGCTCAGAATTACCAGCGGAAAACCGTAGCCGATAAAGTAGGGCAGCTCGTCAAATTGCAGCAGATTGTGCAGGAGAATATCCAGCAGCGCGGTAATGAACAGAGGTGACACGCCGACCAGCAGGGCAATTGCTTCCTGACGGCGCTTCAGCAGGGCCGAGATTACCAGAACCACGCTGTACACAGCCAATGGCAGCAGGAAAATCAGCGTCAGGATGCCGCGCAGGGCTTTAAGCAGCCGGTAGTCCGGCAGGAATAATATAATCAGCAGTGGAAGCACCATAGCCGCCACGCGCAGCCAGTACACGCTGCGCCGTTCGCTCAGGCCAAGAAAATCGCGTACAAAACTGGCAAACAGAAAGGCTATCGGGTAGATGGTCATGCCGGCGACAATTTTCTGGAACAGCAGAAAGTCCGGCGGCGCGGCGCGGAACTGCGGCAGGTAGCCGATAAAGAAATTGCTCAGGTACAGGGCTCCCAACAGCGACAGCAGCGCAAACGACAGACTTTCACGCTCGCGCCGGCGGCGCAGAAACAGCACTATATGGTAGAGGGCAAACACTACCATCAGGATGGCCGCACCGGCATTAACGGTGGAGCTGGTAAAGGTCTTCCCCCAAACAAAGCGCTTGGTTACCGGACTTGCGGCGATAAAAGGTTGTCCTGCCAGCGATCCTTCGTGGCCGATATATACCTTTACCAGGAGCTGGTTGTCGGCCGAGTCGCGCAGTAGGCTGGCAGGCACACTGTAGTTGCGGTGTACGTTCCAGGCACTCCACAGGCGGGGAGGGTAGCTGCCGTCACTGCCTATCAGGCTGTCGTTCAGCCAGGTCTGGTCGGCCATGGTTATGCGCCCAAGATACAGGCTGTAATGCAGGGTTGGGTCGATACTGGGCAGGCGGAAACTGGTTCTCAGCCACAGATAGCCTTCGCCGTTTGGCACAAGGCTGGTAAGGTCGGCCAGCAGGGCCGGGTCCAGCGCTTCAAAGCGGTAGTTTTGTGCCATTTCCACACTGTCGGCCGCATAGGCTGCCGCCCAGCTCCAGCCGCCGTTCAGTTCGCTACGGCTGTCATCAAGCGGCTGGCAGGCGGTCAGCAGGCTCAGGCTGAGCGCCAGCGTCA
>JAHIWF010000201.1 GCA_018815555.1 Spirochaetota bacterium
CGGCTTATAATACATCAAGCCTAGTCTATGTTTCAATGGGACAGGACAAAGGATAGCACAAAATGTGCGCACATGCGAAATTTGCATAAAAACGAGCGAACATTCGCTCTAAATACTACCATTTTAGTAGCATATTGACCACAAGAAAACGCCCACAGCCACAACTCTCCCAAATAAGGAGAAAAACGGCCGCGGGCGTTACCAAAAATCAGGTAAAAAAGCTTATTCGATACCCACCAAAGCCTTGATGTAATGCAGGCGGCCATATAATTCAGGATGCTCCGAATTTCGCCGCGACAAATGTCCGCGCAGCTGGCTGAAATTTTCCACCTTGCGCGAGGTCATCCAGTGCTCCATATCATCCAGCACCGAGGTGATAGCCGCGAAACCGCCTGAATACACGGTCGAGCAAAGCTGCACCGTAGAAGCGCCGGCGGCAATCAGTTTTATGGCAGTCTGCCCGTCATACACACCGCCGGAAGCAGCTAGATCCATATCGGTACGGCCGTCCAGCAGACTTATCCAACGCAGGCTGTCGTGGTAGTTCTCTGGGTTGCTGCGGCTGGGCCCGGGTTTCAGGCTCATGGTATCCAAATCAATATCCATGCGGTAATAGCGGTTAAACAACACCAGGGCGCTGGCGCCAGCCTTGCCGATACGTCCGGCCAAGGCCGGAATGTTGCTGAAATTCTGGCCTATCTTTACCGCAACCGGAATCTTCACCGCAGAGCACACCGCCTTTACGGTGTCAACAATACCTTTTTCAATACTCTCCGAACTTTCTTCCATAGAGTTAGGTATATGACCGATATTTATTTCCAGGGCATCGGCACCGGCCAGCTCGATCTTTTTGGCATAATCCGGCCACCAGGCACCACTGGTTCCGTTCAGACTGGCGATTAGCGGAACTTCCAGCTTTTCCTTGGCGCTGGCTATCAGGTCAAAATACCAGGCAGCACCATCGCTCAAGCCCAGGCCCTGCAGAAAAGCCTCGGCTTCCGGGTTATTGTCCAGCTCACTGCTGATACCGGCGATCTCGGCACGCAGCTGCTCCTCGAACAATGATTTTAGTACAACCGCACCAATCCCGGCTCCAGCCGCCCGCTGCAGACGTTCCAGCGAAGCGCCTAGGCCACAGGCTGCTAAAATCAACGGATTCTTCAGCTCCAGCCCCATATATTTTGTAGTCAGGTCAATCATTGCGTCCTCCATCAATACAGAAAATCATATATCTTCAATATAGTAGGGAATCAGCTGCTTTGCAATGAGGGAATTAAGGCAAAAGCCTATATAACTGCAAAAGCACGAGACCAAGGCATGGACAATCCGACAGTTATGACCTACTTTTATATTGTATAGGAGGCAATCAGTGCCACTGCAAATACGCGATGCCGTCCAGGATGATTTTCCAGCCATACTCCAACTGAACACAGAATACGTCGAACTGACCAGCCCAATGGACCAGACACGCCTGGCCTTCCTGCACAGCCTGGCCGCGTATCACCGTGTAGCCGAGCTGGACGGAGCATTTGCCGGCTTTCTGTTTGCTATGCGCCGCGGCGCGACCTACCCCAACGCCAATTTTGACTGGTTCAGCAGCCGCTACGACGACTTTCTGTATATAGACCGCATCGTCATCGGCCGGTCCTTCCATCGCGCCGGTGTCGGCAGACGGCTGTACAACGATATTTTCGGCTTTGCCCGAGCTCAGGCTGTTCCAAGGGTCTGCTGCGAGTTCAATGTGGTACCACTTAATGAAATATCAGAACGCTTCCATGCCCGCCAGGGGTTCTCCGAGCAAGGCGCGCAGTGGCTGGACGGCGGCAAGAAAAAAGTTTCGATGCAGGTACTAGAATTGTAACAAAAATTTCAGACGAGGGGTAGCACTGCCTGCAGCCTCATGTCGCCGGCCGGCCGCAGCTGACAGGCCAGGCGCATATCGGCATCAGCCCCGACTACAGCCAACCGTTCGGCTTCGCGCGGTAGGATCGGCCCGCCTCTGCCCTCCAGAACACGCACCCGGCAGGTACCGCACTGGGCCTTGCCGCCGCAGTCATGGCGCAGGGCTACCGCCGCCCGCTGTGCTGAAACCAGCACCGACAGTACCGGACTGCCCGCAAAAACC
>JAHIWF010000202.1 GCA_018815555.1 Spirochaetota bacterium
CCCCCGTTGTTTACTGCGCTGCCCCCCGTGTCTGGTGGTGCGTCAGTTTCACTGACCCGTCAATTTTTTATAAAGCCGTCGCGCCACTTGGTGTATGCGCCAAAATCACTGACGTTGGTGTAGCCCATGGCCAGCAGGGTTCTTCTGGCTGTGGACGCACGGTTACCGGAGCGGCAATATACCACGATCGGCCGGTCTTTATCCGTTTCCTTGAAGTTCGCCTGTAGCTGGTCGAAGGGGGCCAGAACAGCATCGGGTATGTAGCCGGCATCGTACTCTTCTCTGGTGCGCACATCCAGCAGCAGGATGGGGCTGTCCGGTTGGTCCAGGAGGCCGCGCAGTTCATCATAGCTGAGGGTGGGCGGCAGTTGGCTGGTGGCCGGCAGGGTTATGGTGCTCTGAGCTGCCTCGGTATCTTCAGCGGAAACGCAGGCTGTCAGACTTAGGCTGACCAGTATAAAAGCCAATAAGCGTATTATAGTTTTCATATATAAAGAATCGCAAAAAATTGCAGCCAAGGCAAGTCCCGGTTCAGGGCCAGGTTCCGATTTTCACGCTTGACACTTTCTTCAACATTTCATACCCTTGCATTCGTAATACTTAGTAATACCCTCCTTGTGTGGGTATATGTGAAGAAGGTTGATATGAAAAAGCAGGAAGTGGTTACCTTTAAGGTAGACGAATCCCTGATGGAACTGATCAAGGATATTCCAAATCGTTCGGAGTTTATCCGCCATGCCATTCTGCAGGCGATGGACAATGTGTGCCCGCTCTGTCAGGGCAGCGGTATTTTGTCGCCGCATCAGAAGAAACATTGGGACTCTTTTCTGCAAACTCATTCGGTGCGCCGCTGTGATGAATGCAATGAGATATACATTGACTGCCCATCTGCGCCGGATTCTGTAGGAGCTGTGGACGGCGATCCGTCTGCCTCTGGTGCCGAGCATCAGCCTTCCTCCGGTCACGTCGCTAATCAGGAGCAAAAACTATGAGCCTGATCGATGTAAACGGATTGTATTTTTCGCGCGAGGCTCTGCCGGTGCTGGAAGATGTGAACTTTACTATAGAAGAAAAGCAGATGGTGACCATAGTCGGACCCAATGGCGGCGGTAAAACTACGCTGCTTTTACTGTTGCTCGGGCTTTTATCGCCGGATCGCGGTCAGATTCTGATAAAGGGTCGCCGGCCAGCAGCGGTGCAGCGGCTGATGGGCTATGTGCCGCAGTACAGTCTGTTCGATCCTACTTTTCCGGTTACGGTGTATGATGTCGTGCTGATGGGTTCTCTGCGCCGTTTCTGGGGCTTTTATACGAAGGCCGATCATGAGGCGGTTGACCAGGCCTTGGCGACCGTCGGACTCTGCGATCTGGCCCAGCGTTCCTTTTCCGAGTTGTCCGGCGGGCAGCGTCAGCGGGTGCTGATAGCCCGTGCTCTGGTCGGCCGGCCGGAAATTCTGCTGTTGGATGAGCCGACGGCTAATGTGGATGCCGCTGTCGGCGAGCATCTGAACGAACTGCTGCGTCGCCTGAACCAGGATCTTACCATTTTATTGGTTACCCACGACGATGCCTTTGTGTCCAATTTTACCACCCGGGTTTTCTGTATCAACCGCGGCTTTACCGAGCATCCGGCGCGGCAATTGCAGGAAGGTGCTTTTGTGGATGCCTTGTACCAGACGCCGGTGGCGGCGGTACATCACGGCATCCATCTGGACGGCCACCATCACGCTGGCGAATCTGGCCAGATTAACCTGAGGGGGGGCTGTACCCATGACTGATTTTCTGGCTTTGGTGGTCAACCCGGATCTGCCGTTTTTGCGCTACGCCCTGCTGGCCGGCATTTTGGCCAGCGCGGCTTTTGGTGTGGTCGGTTCGCTGGTGGTGGTAAAACGCATCTCGTATATCGCCGGCGCTATCAGCCATGCCGCGCTGGGCGGTATCGGTGCGGCCCTGTATTTGCAGTACCATTTCGGCTGGTCTTTTATGACACCGATTACCGGCGCTCTTTTGAGCGCACTGTTGGCCGGCGGTATTATCTCTTTCGTGAATCTGCGCTTCAAGCAGCGCGAGGATACTATCATCGGCATCATCTGGGCGGTCGGCATGGCTACCGGCCTGCTTTTTCTTTCGCGCACGCCTGGCTATACCGACCCGATGAGCTATCTCTTTGGTAATATTCTTATAATTGGACAAAATGATCTCTGGATGATCTTGATTCTGGATGTGGTGGTGGTGGCCGCAGCCATCCTGTTTTACAACCAGTTTCTAGCGGTATCGTTCGACGAGAACTTCGCCAGGGTGCGCGGCATGCGTACCGGTTTTTACCAGGGCCTCTTGATCATCATGACTGCCCTGACCGTGGTGTTGATGACTACATTGGTGGGCATAGTAATGGTAATTGCCCTGTTGACCATACCGGCGGCCGTGGCCGGTCTGCTTACCCGGCGGCTTAAATTCATGATGCTGGCGGCGGCTCTGGCCTGCCTGCTGTTTACCACAACCGGTTTGGCCGTCAGCTATATCTGGGACGCGCCTTCGGGAGCGGTCATTATACTGGTGGCATCCGCCGGTTACCTGTTGGTGTTGGCCTTCAGTCAGACACAAAAACTGCTGCGCGCCCGACGGCGCTCTGTATAAAAGTTTTTTAGAGGAGTTAGCATGAAGAAAATCAGATTTTTCGGGCTGTTGTTTGTACTGGCTATGGCCTGTGTGTTTTTGCTTGCCTCCTGTGCCGGGATGACCGCTGCCAAAGCCGCAGACAAAGCTCCGGTTGCAGAACATGCACTGGATGAGCTCGACGATGAGGATCATGATGATCATGATGACCAGCCGGATTACGGCCGCCTACTGGTGCACAGCCTGGACGGCAGTCTGATTATGCTTGACGCCTATGACGGTGATATTCTATTTACTGAACAGCAGGCCTTGCCGGCCGGCAGCGCGGTTTTGTATGCCGGTAAAACCGGTGAAGTGGGTTATGCTTTCGGGCAGGATCACCGCAGGGCAGCCATTGTGGATTCCGGTTATATCCTGATGCTGCACGGCGGACATCATGACCTGGTTACCAACCGCGCATCGCTGGTAGGTACCTTCGAAGCTGAACTGGTACCGGATAATTTTTATTCCGACGGCCGCTTTGCCTATGCTGCGGACCGTGACGAAGGCAGGGTGCTGCGCCTGAACGAAGTGTCGGTACGTTCTTTTACACAGGTTCCCAGTATTGATACACTTGAATATGATCGCACCGTCGCAGCCAGTCCGGCTATCGACGCTGCTGCCG
>JAHIWF010000203.1 GCA_018815555.1 Spirochaetota bacterium
CGTGCCTGAGCGGCAAAATAGCCGGTCGGCGCGTGCACGATCATGGCTACCCGCCGGTGGCCTAAAGACAGCAGATATTCGGTCGCGCCTCTGGCCGCCGAGCGGTTGTCGATATCAATCTGGTAGGCCTGACCCTGCACCGTCCCGATCACCAGCGACGGAACCCCGGCAGCCGCCAAAGCCGGAACCCCGGCATCATCGGCCAGTGTGTTGGTAATCATAACACCATCCACCCCGGCCCGGCGTACCATGGTAACCAGCTCGTCCGAACTGCAGCCCTGCCGGCAGGGCAGCAGTACCAGGCCGCAGCGCCGGCGATTAAGCACCGGCGCAATCCCCTCGATCAGGCGCAAAATATAGGCATCCGAATAAATGGAAGCGGAATGCCGCACCGCCAGAGCCACCGTGTGTTTGGCGCTTTTGGCCAGCCGGGCGGCTTCCTGGTCGGGCTGGTAGCCAAGCCGTTCGGCAGCCTCCAATACCCGTTTGCGCGTTTCCTCCGGTATCAGCTTGCCGGGTGTAGCGTTCAGCACAAAGGAAACCGTAGTGCGCGACACCCCGGCTTCCAGCGCCACATCCTTGGCCGAGACTCCCTGTTTCTTCATCAAACTACTCCTTAACCGAACCGGCCAAAACGCCTTTAACAAAATATTTCTGCAATGCAAAGAAAACCACCAGCGGTAGGGCCATGGAGATGAAGGCTGCGGCCGTCAGGTACTCCCAGCCGCCGCCATACGAATTGACCATATTGGCGATGGTTACCGTCATCGGCGCAACGTCAGTCGTACCACCGAGATAAATGAGCGCTACCAGCAGATCGTTCCACACCCACATAAACTGGAAGATACCCAGCGAAGCCAAAGCCGGCAGACAGGTGGGCAGCACCAGCCGGAAGAATACCACCGGATGCGAGGCCCCGTCCACAAAGGCCGACTCCAGCATCGACTGCGGCAGTTGGCTGATAAAGTTGCGCAAAAGGTAAATCGAAAACGGCAGGCCGTAGGCTGCATGTGCCAGCCAGACCGCCAGGAAGCTGCCGGTTATGCCCAGATTGTTGAACAAGCGCAATACCGGAATCAGGGTCATCTGAATGGGCACGGCGATAAGAGCGATCACCACCAGATACAGCCACTCGCGGCCCTTAAACTGCATCCACGAAAAGGCATAGGCGGCAAAGGCCGCGATGCACATCGGAATGACAGTACCGGGAATGGCAATCATCAGACTGTTAACGAAGCTTGTTCCCATATTAGCACGTGACAATACATTCACGTAATTTTCCATAGTAAAACGCAGGGGCGCCTGAAAGGCCTCCCACCAGGCACTCACAGCGATCAGTTCTTTGGGCCGCAAAGAGCTGACCAGCAGGCCGACGGTCGGCAGCAGCCAGAAAAGGCAGATTACAATAAGAACGATATTGACCAGAACGGCACCCGGACGCAGTTTCAGCCGCCGACCCATGCTGCCCTTCGGGATCGCAGCAGTATGTATTATATCAGCCATGGGATTTCCTGCTTTCTTTAAAGCGTTTGATATTCATGATCATTACCGGAGCTATAGCCACCAGCAAAATCACCGCAATGGCGCTGGCACGGCCAAAATGGCGGTAATTAAAAAGTTCCTTGTACATGCGGTTAGCGATAACCTCGGTACCCAGCGAGCCATTGGTCATCACATACACAATATCGAAAATCTTCAGCACATTCACCATCAAGGTAGTAGCCACCACCGCAATCGTCGGCGCCGCCAGCGGCAAAATGATGCGCACAAAAATCTGCCAGGCACTGGCACCGTCAATACGCGCCGCCTCGATAACATCGGTGGGAATACCCTTCAGCCCGGCCGACAAAATAACCATCGCAAAACCAGTCCACATCCAGATACCCACCACAATCAGCGCTATATTATTGGTCTGCTTATCAAACAACCAGGCCCTAGGCTGAAAGCCAGGGATCAGCGCTGTCAGCACCGCGTTTACCGTACCGATCTGCACCTCGCCGGCCGGCCGGAATTCGAACATAAAACGCCAGATAACGCCGGCCGCCACAAAAGAAATGGCCATAGGTATAAATACCGCAGCCTTGGCCACCGGCTCCCAGCGGACCTTGTCGGACAACACCGCCATCAGCAACCCCAAACCCAGAGTACCGGCAGTAAAGAACACCAGCCAGGCAACATTATTGCGCAGCACAATCAGCATGCCACGATCGGTAAAAATATGAATAAAGTTCGCCAGCCCCACAAATTCGATAGAACGGGCATTTTTAAACGACAGGATAATAGTGTTTACCACCGGGTACAGTAAAAACACGCCAAGCAAAAGCAACGAAGGCAGCAGCCACAGCCAGGGCCGCAAAAAGGCCGCACCGCCGGATTTTCCTGCCCGGCCGCTCCGCGGGCCGGCCGCCGGCAGCAGTCGCACCGACCTCCCTCCGATCAGTTTTTCCGTAATATAAATATATACAACCAGTACCGCCGGAACCGAAACAATCGCCAGCAGTAAAGAAAGCAGTTTCATGAAAAACCTCCCGGATCACAATCAAGGGCACAGCCCCGCAGCTGCCCGCGGGGCTGTTACTTTTTTATCTAAACGATTACATCAACACAGGCACTTTCCCGCCCCCGCCAAAAGCCTGGCGACGGTGCCTCCCTGGTCAATAGGCGTCAGCACGCACCTTCTCAAGATCAACTAAAATGCGATCCAGATCGCCGGGATTGTTTACAAAAGACATAATGGCACTCCAGAAAGCCTCGTTCATGGCGCCGGGCATCATGTCGGACGCGTCAAACACCACAATCTCCGAGTCATTCAGAATACCGGCAGCGGCTTTAGTAAGCTCGTCAGTATAGGCCGAAAGCGGCACATTCCGATTGGTGGAAAGCGCGCCGGTAGCCGCCCAGTAAGCCTGCCCCTGAGCCGAAGCCAGGAAGCGAACAAAGCCGGCAGCCGCGTCTGAATCATTCATCAGCACCACACAGTCGCCCGCACCCTCAACAGCCTTGGCGTAGGCCGCGTTAATAGCCGGAAAAGCGAAGAAGGCAAAATCCTTGCCGGCCTGCAGAGCCGGGAACTGTTCCTTAATAAAGCCCTGAATAAAACTGGCCTGCTGATGGAACAGCGCCTTGGCCGGATCCTGGAACAGCGGAGCATGGGCCGCGCCGAAATTGGTCGAAAGAATATACGCCTTGCCGCCATACGCCATATCGGGATTGCCCACAACCTGGCCGAAATATTCAAAAGTCTGGCGGACCTCAGGGCTGGTCCAGGCCAAACGACCTTCGTACCAGTCCTTATATTTCTGCGGCCCATGCAGACGCAGGAAGATATTCTCGATCCAGTCCGTGCCTACCCAGCCAGAAGCCGCGCCGCTTTCCACACCGATAGCCCAGGGGCTGATACCGGCAGCCACAGCCGCATTACTCACCTGCATCAACTCGGTCCAGGTAGTCGGCAGCTTTACACCAAGCCGGGCCACCGTAGCCGGATTGTACCATACCAGCCCCTTGATGGCGGCCTTCAAATACAGACCGTAGAGCTTGCCCGAAGCAGTACCCAGATCAATCCAGCCCTGCGAAAAATTGTCGCGGAATTCGGCCATATCAAAAACCGTAGCCAGATCCACCAGCTTACCGTCGGCAGCCAGCTCCATCATCAGGCCAGGACTGGGCAGAATGGCAATGTCCGGCGGATTACCGGCCTGCACCCGCGAAGTAAGAATCGCGTTCATGTCACGCGTCCCCTCAAACTGCACCGTAACCCCAGTCTGCCGCTCATATTCAGCCGCAATCTGCTTGGTAAAAACTTCAGCTTCCTGGTCGCCCCAGACCGCCAAAACTGAAATACTGCCCTTCTCAGCCGCAGTATCCTTCTGACCCGCAGCAAAAAGCATCACACCCGCCAGTAGAACCAGCGCCACAAACATTACACTACGTTTCACTCTGCACCTCCCCAAAGATTATTGCACTGCAAGCTTCAATGTGTTACTAACACGTGCAACTAAAACGGAGTATACACCCGCTTTTTTGATAGCGCAAGCTTTATTTTCCTAATTTTGGTAAAAAAAGGAGGGGGAAGTCTCCCCCTCGCTCCAAAAAGCGCTGCGCACTGTTTCTCCGCTACCCCTACAAAGCCGACCTTACAGCCGATGTAAAGCAGTGACAGCAAGCCGGGGACAGTCCCTGCTAGACCAGATATGGGGGGTCAGACCCCGCTAATGACTGAGTCGGGGTCTGACCCCAGACGGTTTCAGGTGGGGGTCAGACCCCCGACATATTTTCCGCAAAGGTAGTATCTGCTATACTTGGATACAGTATGAGCATACCAAAAGCCGGATCGGCCAAAACCAGCATGCCCAAAAAGTTCCTGTTCAGTCTGCTGCTGGTTATAGTCCTGATCTCGGCCGGCATATTTGTATACCGCTACATAACAAGCGACGAGAACAGCCAACAGTCAAACCCCGAAACCATCCGCATAGCCAGCTTTAACCTGCAGATACTGGGCGACACCAAGCTCGGCCGTCCGACCACCGTGCAAACCCTGGCGGCCATCATAAACCAGTTCGACCTGGTAGCCCTGCAGGAAGTCGGCTCATCCAATTCCACCACCAGCTCGGAAAACAGCCGCCGCATACTTGACCACTTTCTACTGGAGCTAAACGCCCAAGCTGGCCAGAACAGCTATTCCTACCTCTACGGAAACCAGTACGCCATCCTCTATCGCAACAAAATACTCACACCAAACTTCAGCCAGGTGCATCCCGACAGCGAAAACTTCGCCTACCCGCCCCTGCTGGCCGGCTTCCGCGTATTAAGCGGCAATTTTGATTTTGTGCTCGCAACCATACATACCCGCCCGGCCAACGCCGTAGAGGAACTGGCAAGCCTGGCCGGCCTGGTCGAAACCCTTGCCGCCGCCTTCAACGAGCCGGACATTATTATGCTAGGAGATTTTAACGCCGACGGCAGCTACTATAATGAAGGCAGCAGCGAGGCACTGGCAGGCTTCCATCAAACAATAACCGTAATCCCCAATTCCGCCGACACCAGTGTAGCCCCGGGCGACAACAGCTACGACCGCATCCAGCTCAGTCCCGCAATGCAAAGCGACTGGACCGGCCGCTGGGGCATCTTCCGCTTCGAAGAGCATTTCGACGCCTCCCACATCCTGCAGCTAGAAGGCGCCGAAACCACTGCCGGCACCATAGCCGCCCTCTCCGATCACTACCCCGTCTGGACCGTGTTATACACCAACCGCGATCAGGATTAAAAAAAAAGGAGGGGGAAGTTTCCCCCTCGCTCACGCTACGCCCGCAAAGCCAACTGACCGGGTAGCATCCGGGTGACAATTCCGTTGGGGGAACCGACCCCGCACTTCAGAATTCGGGGGTCTGACCCCTCTACAGCAGTTCCAGTTGCTCGGCTGCCAGGTCTTCTTGTATCCGCCGCTCGCTGTAGCGGCTCATGGCAACTGTGGCGGCAACACAAAGCAGCAAGCCAACCACCGTGGTCAATCTGATGCCTAGATCATTGTCGGAACTGCGGCCAAGCAGCAGCAAAGAGGGGAAGACGAGGTTCGTGGTCGATATGGCTACCTTCATTATTAAAGCGTTACCGGCGGAAAATACCGCTTCGCGGTGGCTGCCGCTGCGCACACCGTCAGCCCGGGCTATGTCGGCGATGATGGCCATGGCCAGAATGCCAGTGATGGCGGAGGGGATAGTCTGGATCAGAATTACCAACCAGCCCCAGATGAGCGTCGGAATATAAGGCACCAGCCCGGTAAGGCCAAGCAGGGCAAACAC
>JAHIWF010000204.1 GCA_018815555.1 Spirochaetota bacterium
AGCCGCCGGTATTTCTGCAGCAGCGAGCTGCGGTCGGTAAAAATTTCCCGGCCTGACCCCATGGGGTGGCGGAAGTAGTGGTAGCCGGTACAGGAACAGACCGGTTGCCAGCCGGCTTCTTCAAACAGGTTCAGCCAGGCATCCCGGTCTTTGCCGCTAAAATAATCCATGCGGTAGCTCACCTTGGCCGGCTGCGCTTCGCGGAAGCGGTAAATTCCCGGCCAGCCAACTGTTTCCAGCTGCCAGCCTTTAGCCGCCTGTTCCTCCAGCCAAGCGGCTTCGCGCGCATCCTCCCAAAGCGGATACAACCGGAATTTTTTAAGTGTCTTCATGCCTTCCTCCTTCTGTCCAGGCTTGCGCCTGTCGTGCTGCTTCCTGCACACACGCGTCCAGGAAACGCTGGTAGCGCCCGGTCTGCATAGCCAGTATCTCGTCCCCAGCCGGCAGCCGCCGGTAATATTTCCGCCGGCCTTCGGTCCGGGTCTGTTCCACCAGTTTTTGTGCTTCCATAGTAGACAGAGCTCCGTACAGGGTGCCGGGTCCGATGCTCACGCTGCCGCCGCTCAGCACTTCTACGACCTGCATGATCACGTAGCCGTGGCGTTCTTCGCCCAACGCCAGCAGAATGTAGGCTGTAGCTTCCGAGAGGGGCACTAAACTTTCGATTTTCATTCTTGCTTCTCCACTTGCCACAGTATATATCGACTACCGATATATCGTCAAGCGCTATAATGAGAATCGATATAATTCTTGCATGGCGACCAGTTGAGCTGCCGGATGCTTTTCAGACCGCCCGCAGCCTGTGCTATACTGCCGCCCATGCAGCCGCTCCGCCTCAGCAAGATCGTAGCCAAATCCGGACTCAGCCGCGCCCCCCTGGCCGAACCCTTTCTGGTGTCGCTGTACCGCGCATTAGCACCGTACCGCGGCTGCGCCCATGGCTGCCTATATTGCGACGGCCGGGCCGAGAAGTATTATGTCGAGGGGCAGTTCGATCGCGATATTGCGGTGCGGGCCAACCTAGCACAGGTGGTAGCGGCCGATGTGGCAGCCGGCAAGGCGGCAGCGGAGTTCGGCGCGGTCTGCTTTGGTTCGGGCGTTACCGATGCCTGGCAGCCGGTGGAGGCTGAGCTGGGCCTTACCCGCAGTCTGCTCGAAGCACTGCAGCCCGCCGGACTGCCAGTGGTCATCCTGACCAAAAACGCCCTGGTACGCCGCGACTTTGACCTGCTTAAAAAGTTTCCGAAAGCCCTGGTCATCGTCACCCTGACTACTACCGACCCGGAAACCGCCGCTCTGTTGGAACCGGAGGCCAGTACGCCCGAAGAACGACTGCAGGTTGTCCGTGAGGCGCGGGAGGCAGGCTTTTCCGCCGGTATAATGGCCATGCCGCTCTGCCCCGGCCTCAGTGACCAAAGTGAACAGACGGCTGCGCTCTTCGACGCGGCCCAAGCCGCTGACGCACAATTTGTGTTCCCAGGCGGTCTTACCCTGCGGCCGGGCTGCCAGAAGCAGCTGTTTATAGACATGGTGCAAGCCCGACGGCCGGCTTTGCTTCGAAGCTATAGCGAAATATACGCCGAAAACCGCGTTTCGGGCATGCCACTTAAAAGTTATGCAGCACCGCTACAGCGCGGCTGGGAACTCGATCTGGCGCGGAGTGGCATGCCGGCCCGCATCCCCTGGACTGTCTACAAAGAGCTGCTCTGCCCGGCCGACAGCCTTTTTGTACTGCTTTGCCACATGCAGGAGCTGTACAGCGCCCGCGGCGTAAACATACGGCCGCTTAAAGCGGCAACCGACCGCTATGCCGAGTGGCTGCGGAAGACCCGAGCCAGTCTGCGGCGTGATAAAAAATTACTGCAGCAGCCGAATTTCCCGGTCAGCCGGCGGCTGACCAGCCTACTGCAGGGAAAACGCAGCGAGGACCTGCCCCTTCTGCAAAGCCTGGAAGAAAACGACATGGCCGCCAGCCTCGGGGCAATACTGCAAAACGAACGCCTGGCCGCTCTCTGCGCCGGACTGCTTAACGGCAGCCACGATTTTGACTATTGCAGCCTGCAGGTTAGCCTCGCCATACCGGCGGGCACTGAGCCCTGAAGCAAGCAAGCTGCCGGCAACAGCCCTTTGACCAGTTGCGGCCAGCCTGCTAGAATATAAATATGTCTGCCGCCTGAAACCAAGGAAAGCCTGTGATCACGAATGATATTTTACGACGCCTGTGTTATGCCCTGCAGCTCAATGACGCCACCGTACTGCAGCTGCTCGCCTCCGGACCGCAACAAAGTGCCCCGACTCCGGCAGACCTTGCTGCCTGGTTCCTGAAGGATGACGAAGCCGGCTTCCGGCCCATGCCCGGCGGACAGCTGCTGACCTTTCTGGACGGCCTGATTCTGCTCTGCCGCGGCCCCAGAGACGAAGCCGCGGGCACAGAAGCACCTGCGTCGGACACATCTAAATCAGGCGGCATTAAATCGGCGTCCAATCCGGCGGCAGACAACAATCTGGTGCTTAAAAAAATCCGCATAGCCCTCAGCCTGCAGGAACAAGACCTCTTGGACATCATGCAGCTGGCCGGCATCAGCGTTTCCAAAAACGAACTAAGCGCTTTGTTCCGCAAACCCGGGCAGCGTAATTATGTCGAATGCATGGACCAGTTCCTGCGCAATTTCCTGGCCGGGCTCAACCGCTACCGCCAAGCCGGCAAATTGCGCGGCTGGCCGCCGGCCGGGTTGACCAGGGGCGGAGCTACCACGGCCAGCGACAGCTGATGCTGGCATACCGCCACGCCTTTCATGCCGGCAACCACGCCGATGTGCTCAAGCATCTGGTATTGCTGTCCTGCCTGGAATATCTGACCCGCAAGGATACGCCCCTACTATATGTGGACACCCATGCCGGAGCCGGTGCCTACAATTTGGACCTTGGCTATGCGGCGCAGAACCGCGAATGGCTGGGCGGGGTTCAGCGGCTAGCGCAAGCAGCCGGACCGGCTCAGGGTGCTGTGCCGGCCACGGCGTTCGACACCGCCCCCGGTCAGGCTCTCCAGCGCTACCTGCAAAACATAGCAGCCTTCCATACACGCCAGTCCGATCCAGCCAGTTATCCCGGCTCGCCGTCGCTTGCGGCAGCATTACTGCGACCACAGGATCATGCCGTACTCTGCGAACTGCACCCGACCGACCACCAGTTGCTGGCGGACCTGTTCCGGGCCGACCGGCGTATACAGGTGCGCAAGGCCGACGGCTTCCAGACACTGAAAGCGGTATTGCCGCCGCCGGCCAGACGGGCACTGGTGCTCTGCGACCCCTCCTATGAACTGACCGAAGATTATGCACGCCTGACCAGGGCTCTGACTGACAGTCTCGGACGCTTTGCCACCGGCTGCTGCCTGGTCTGGTACCCACTGCTCGAGCGGGCGGAAGCCAAAGCCCTGCCCGCGCAGCTACAGTCCCTGACCGAACAAGCCGGCCGGCCTTGGCTGCGGACGGAACTCTCGGTGCGGGCGGCCGAAACCGGCGAGCGGGGCATGTCCGGTTCGGGAATGTTCGTCATCAATCCGCCCTACCCACTGCACACCGAGCTGGAGACCTGTCTGCCCTGGCTGCAGCAAACCCTGGCCGCCGAAAACGGCAGCTGTCGGCTGTCGGCATCAGAATCCTGAGACCGGCAACATCCACGCTGTCAGCCGGCACTTGCATGCAGCTGCAATGCAGCGCGCCGGCCGCGAGCGGCGATGTCGCCTAAAGGGCAGCCCGCATGCAGCTTCGTCCGCTTTAGCGCCGCCAGAAAGCCTTGGTAAACAGAATCAGTACGGTATACACTTCCAGACGCCCCAAGAGCATCATGAAGCTGAGCCAGACCTTGATATAATCCGGAAAGAAGGCATAGTTTAGCGCCGGACCGACCAGGCCGAAGCCCGGGCCGATATTGCCCAGCGAAGCCATGGTGGCGGTAAAACTGGTAATTATATCATAACCACCAGTGGATACAAAAACAGTAGAGATGATACTGGAAGCCAGAAACAGAAAAACCATCGCCGAAATGTCATAGACGATATTTTTACGCAGCGGACGGCCGTCGACAAAAACCCCATAGATGCCTTTCGGATTCAGCAGATATTTCATCTCCGACAGCCCCATCTTGAACATGGTGACGATACGGCCGACCTTAAGTCCGCCGCCGGTAGATCCAGCACAGCCGCCGATAAACATAAGAGCAAACAGCACCGACTGAGCCAAGGCCGGCCAGTATAAAAAGTCGGCAGTAGCAAAACCGGTAGTGGTCAATATAGATGCAGACTGAAACGCGGCATAGCGCAGCGCATCGGAGGTACCGGCATACACCGACTTGAGGCCGAGTACAAGCGCTATCAGCACAGTGGTACTCAGAAATATACCGACATAGGTTTTAAACTCGGTATCCTTGAACACCGAACGGAAATCGCCGCGCAGCAATTTCCAGTGCAAGCCAAAATTCATGCCGGCCAGAACCATAAAGGCGGTAACAACCCAGTCGATATACGCTGAATTAAATGAAGCGACACTGGCGTTCCGCGTACTGAAACCGCCGGTAGCCATCGTAGCAAAGGCATGTGCGACAGCATCGATAAAATCCATTCCGCCGAACATCAGCAGGATGGTCTCCAAAACCGTAAGGCCAAGATAGATCAGCCAGAGTATCTTGGCGGTATCGGACAGACGGGGCGTAAACTTGTCTACCTGAGGGCCCGGCGCTTCGGCTTCCAGCAAGGCCCGGCCGCCGATACCCAGCAGCGGAAAGATGGCTACCGTCAGCACCACAATACCCATACCACCCAGCCAATGAGTCGTCGCCCGCCATAAAAGTATCGAGCGGGGCAATGATTCTATGTCGGTCAGAATGGAAGCTCCGGTGGTGGTAAAGCCGGACATCGACTCAAACCAGGCATCGACCCAGGCCGGTATCGCACCGGATATTACAAAGGGCATCGCGCCAACCGCAGCCGCGCCTACCCAGGCCAGTGTTACAAAAAGATATCCATAGCGTGAAGACAGCTGAACCTTGCTCTTTTTACGGCCACTGAGCAACACGAGCAGCAGCAATACCGAACCAGACGCCAGGGGCAACCCAAAAGAGCGCAGGGCAATATCCGCCTCACCGATACTAAGTCCGGCTACAAGGCTGAAGGTCATAAACACGATCACCAAAACCAGCAGCATGCCCAAGGCACGCAGTAAAGCCTTAGTTTCCATTTTTACCCCGGGGCAGACGATGACCCAAATCACCAAACACCCGTTCGAGGCCACTTATGTCTTTGTTAAGCACGATAAAGGCCAGAGTATCGCCGGCCTGTAGAACAGTATTCCCGTCGGGGATTCTCACTTCTTTGGCATTGATTATGAAAGCAACCAGGATTCCCTTGGGCAGGTTCAACCCGATAATGGTTTTACCCACAGAGGGTGATGTTTCGGTGAGTGCCAACTCCACGATCTCGATATCGTCCTGAAAAAATTCGTGTATGGTACGGATGCGGGCATGACGTATCAGTTCCAGTACGGCAGCGGCAACCACACTTTTCATGCTTACCAGGGCGTCGATATCCAGATCCGCAGATAACTGCTTGAAGCGGTCGTTGGTTAGAACAGCAACCGTTTTTGCCGCACCCAGGCTCTTGGCCAGCCGGGCCAGCAGAATGTTCCTGGTCTGTGAATCGGTTGCGCAAAGCACCAAATCAGCCTTGTCCACATGAATCGATTCCAGAATTTTCTCTTCGGTACAGTCGCCGCTTATGCACTCTACCCCCTGATAGGCCCGGGCAAACTGCTTTAATCCATGCACATCATCATCAACAACCGTGATGCTGCGCTTGGAACGCAGGAATTTTTTAATAAACTGACCGAAACCTTTTACGTGCTCACGGGTATGCAAAGTTTCAATCAGCCGCTCGGTAATACTGGTTGCGCCAATAATAAGAATGCGCTTTGCCTCATGCTTGGCCGCCTCGGCCGATCCCAGCAAGTCATTAAGATCCTCGGCTGCTCCCAGTATGTACAGCTGGTCCTTAGCTGTTAATAAAAAATTGCCGTCAGGAATGACCAGGCTGCCGGCCCGTACCACTGCCGCGACTAAAAAGCGCTGGCTATATGCTGAGCGCAGCTCCATCAACGAGCGGTCGACAAAAGCACTGCCTTCCAGATTTTCCATAAAGCGCAGCTGCAGCCGGCCGCCATGCAAGGGAATGACATCGCCGGAAAAACCTTCGGAGATAATGGTATGAACCGCTTGGGCAGTCTCACGGGCCGGGTCAATCAAAACATCCAGGCCGAAAGCCTGACGCTGGGCGGCGGACAGCGACGCGTAAAAGGGCGTTTCCACTCGCGCTACGGTGCGGATGGTACGCGACTCGGCGGCAACCAGGCCGCAGGCTACGATATTCACCTCGTCCGAGCCGGTAAGCGCCAGAAACCAGTCGGCCTTCAGTACCCCGGCCTTGCGCAGGGCTTCCGGGCGACTGCCGTCGTCATGCACCACCATGCAATCCAGCTCATTACCGGCCGCATTGGCGGTATCCTGGTCTTTCTCTATCAAAATAACATCCCGCTTCTCTTCAATTAGACGGCGGGCTATATACTGTCCGAGTTTACCGGCACCAACGATGACAACTTTCATGGCCGGCAGTATACCAGAGAATATGCTGTATGCAAATGGCCTATGGCTTCACCCTGCGCTTGCCCCAAAGCGGCTTTTTTGTGTATTCTAAGCCATCGGAGCTGAACATGAACCTCAAAATAATGCGCAATATCGGCATCATGGCCCACATCGACGCCGGCAAGACAACGACCACCGAACGCATCCTGTATTATTCGGGAAAAACATATAAACTTGGCGAAGTGGACGACGGCAACGCCGTAATGGACTGGATGGAGCAGGAACAGGAACGCGGAATCACCATCCAGAGCGCGGCTACCACTACCTGGTGGCGCGAACATCAGATTAACATCATCGACACCCCCGGCCACGTCGACTTTACCGCCGAGGTGGAACGCTCGCTGCGTGTACTGGACGGCGCAGTTGCCGTATTCTGTGCAGTTGGCGGAGTTGAGCCGCAAAGCGAAACGGTCTGGCACCAGGCCGACCATTACCATGTGCCGCGCATCGCCTACATCAACAAGATGGACCGCCTGGGCGCCGATTTCTTTTCCGCGGTGGAGGACATCCGCACCAAGCTCTCGGCAGTACCGGTACCGATACAGCTGCCCATCGGTCGTGAAGGCAGCTTCGAAGGCGTAATAGACCTGATACACATGCGCGAAATCCGCTGGAACCACGAACAGGGCGGCCAGGAACTGCGCTACAGCGATATCGCTGCCGAACGGCAGGACGAAGCGCATAGCTGGCGCGACAAGCTGCTGGATTCGGTATCAGCCCATTCCGACGAAATAACCGAACTGTACCTGAGCGGCGAGGCCATCCCGCTAGAACTCTTGCAGAAAGCCCTGCGTGACCAGACCATCAGCCGTCAGATCGTACCGGTGCTCTGCGGCGCCTCCCGCCGCAACCTGGGCGTGCAGCCGGTACTGGACGCGATAGTGGACTATCTGCCCGCTCCGGATGAAGTTCCGCCAGCGCCCGCCCACGACCCCAAAAAGGAAGAAAC
>JAHIWF010000205.1 GCA_018815555.1 Spirochaetota bacterium
CGCCTTTATCCCATCCCGCGCCGCGCTATAAGCGCGCGAAACCAGTTTCAGGACGCTAAAAAATAACACGGGAGAGACAAGGCGAAAGGCCATGAGGGAGGCGCAGGCAGGCGCGTGAAGATTGGCGATCATTATTGCCAATCTTCACGAATTGCCTGTCAAGCCTCACACATGGCCTTTCAACGCAGTATATCCTGCGTTATTTTTTAGCGGGCGTACTCGACGATGCGGGTTTCGCGGATTAAAGTCACTTTAATCCTTCCCGGATACCTCATATCGGTTTCAATTTTCTTGGCTATCTGTTTGCCCAGCTCCTTGGCACCTTCGTCGGAAATGCTCTCGTTGTTTACGAGGATGCGCAGTTCGCGACCGGCCTGGATGGCATAGGCTTTGTCGACACCGGAGAAACTTTCGGCGATGCCTTCAAGATTCTCAAGGCGCTTGGCGTAGTTGTCTATCGCTTCGCGGCGGGCACCGGGGCGGGCGGCCGAGATGGCATCGGCGATCTGGCAGATCACACTTTCGATGCATACCGGTTCCACGTCGTCATGATGCGAGCCGATGGCGTTAACCACCCGCGAATCCTCACCCAGCTTGCGCGCCATCTCCATGCCCACTTCGGCATGGTTCTGGTCGGAGTCGGTCTCCACACCCTTGCCGATATCATGCAAGAGAGCGCCGCGCTTGGCCAGCTCGCGGTTGGCACCCAGCTCGGAAGCCAGCATGCCGGCGATAACGGCCACTTCTTTAGAGTGAGCCAGCACATTCTGACCATAACTGGTACGGAAGTGCAGGCGGCCGAGGGCCCGGATCATTTCCGGGTTCATATTGTGGATTCCGAGGTCGAACACCACTTTTTCGCCCTCTTCGAAGATTTTCTGCGAAATCTCGCGGGTAACCTTCTGCACCACTTCCTCGATGCGCGCCGGATGGATGCGTCCGTCGGCAATAAGCCTTTCCATGGCAACACGGGCAATTTCGCGGCGTACCGGATCAAAACAGGAGATAACTACTGCCTCGGGGGTGTCATCAATGATGACATCGACACCGGTCAGGGTCTCAAGTGTGCGGATATTGCGGCCCTCACGGCCAATAATTCGTCCCTTCATCTCGTCGCCGGGCAGCGACACGCTGGTAACAGTCAGCTCGGCGGTAACATCGGTAGCCATGCGCTGCATGGTGGTAACCAGAATGTCGCGGACACGCTTTTCGGCAGAGAGTTGGGCTTCCATCTCTATCTTGTTCAGCATACCCTGGGCATCATGGCGGGCTTCATTCTCGAGCCCCTGAATGATGATACGCTTGGCTTCTTCGGCACTGAGGCCGGAGACATGTTCCAGTTCCTGGCGATAGCGTTCTTCCTGGCCGGAGAGGTATTCTTCTTTCTCGCCAATGCCTTTCAGGCGTTCGGCAATACCCTCTTCCTGCTTTTCCAGTGAGTCTATCTTTTTGTCTAAATTCTCTTCTTTTTGGATCAGGCGGCGTTCGTAGCGTTGTATTTCAGCGCGGCGTTCCCGTATATCCCTTTCCTGCTGGTTCCGTTCCCGTATGAGTTGATCTTTCGCTTCAAGCAGTATTTCTTTCTTCTGTGCATCTGCCTGCTTTACCGCATCCTGCATTATACGGGCAGCACGTTGTTCCGTGGCCGTAAGTTGAAATCTGGCATAAAGCCAGCGAATTATCCACCCAAGAACTAAACCAGCAAGAGCCAGGGCTACATAAAGTAGTACACCCATGTTGTCCTCCTGCTATATAAAGACTGACTGCCTGTTGCCGCGTTTATTTCGCCGCGACGACCGGTCGTCCTGATTATTGCTGTTCCCTCACGGGATGCTACAAGTTAAGCCTGCAATTGCCCTTTGCAAAATAAACTTGTATGCAATGATATCATTATAATCATGCGTATGGCTTTGTCAAGAAAATACGGCCACCTGGCAGGCAAAAGCCCGACCAGACTGAAAAACTTGCCATGATTACCTTAAAAGCTCCATTTCTCTATTGAAAAAAGTACAGGTTGACCCCTGGTTATCGGGCTGAGACTAGTTACTCTTTGGGCTTGCCTGTATGAACCTGATTTTATAGAACACACTAGCCCAAATTTACGGACTATCCGAAATGCAAAGTGCTGTCATCTAAAAAGTCTATTCATTCATCGAGATTATTGACCATTCAGCCTTTTTTCAGTTTATTTTTGCTATGGATATTCCTCCGAGTTTTTTTAATTGAAAAAATAACCATATAAGACCTTGTCCGTTAACTCGCGATCTGAAAACTGCAGATCTTCCCTGTCTTATAGCCCATCAAAATGAAAGCATTTTTTGCAGTATAGCTTTGCCTGCCGGATTATCTTTTCTGAAAACATTATAGACCACAACATAAGAGGTATCTTTAATAGGATCATAGAAAGGATAACATTCTCCACCAAAGCCCCCACCTGGATGTCCTTCTAGAATAACTCCATCCAGCCAATATTGGGCAATACCAAGTCCATAAGCGACGATGGAATTATCTCGCCCATTATCATTTGCAGGCACCCAGTCCCGCATCATTTCAAATGAACTCTTGGACACAATCCCATCATGAAAAAAGGCATCCAGCCACAATAATAAGTCGGCAGCGCTACTGGATAAGGCTCCGGCAGCGAAAGTAAGACTATCCCATGAGGTCTGATCCTTGGTAATCAAATGTGGTCCAAAAGGAATAAATTCATCGTACCCGGGTACAGTGCCGTCCGGCAATCGCCGCGACCAGGGGAGCAAACAAGTGTCTTTCATATTTAATGGATCAAAAAACTCAGACTCCAACAAGGGGGCCAAACTAGCACCTGCAGCCCGTTCAGCTATCAAGCCCAGCAAAATATAGTTATCATTAGCATAGACAAAATGACGATCTATCAATACAGTAGGTTTTGACTTTTTACCAAGAACCTTCAAGACTTCGGCTGGGTCCCATAGTTTCTTAGTGTTCAACATAGAAACTACCATCATTCCACCATCAGTAAAGAGACTTTCCCGAATGCCGCTTGTATGATTCAGCAAATCGCGGATACGGATTGTGGAAGCCTGCGGGTAATCAGGGAACCACTTTTCGATAGTATCATCCAAATTTAGCAGCCCTTGCTCCGCCATCCGGCAAACCAATGCAGCGACAAACATCTTGGTTGTACTCCCAACACGAAAAGAACTACGCAAATCGATGCGGGGGCCACGGCGGCCTACATCAGTAGTACCGCTTGCCGCCAAAATTGGAGCCTGACCATGGTGCAAGATCCCGGCTTGCAGCCCAGGGAGCTTATATTCATTTATGGAAGTGTCGAGAATTGACTGCAAACTGGCTTGCGGCGCCTCTAAAGGCTCGGTTTGTGCCCCACTGAAGGATTTGAAAACCACACACCCTCCAAATAATGACTGTCCAATAGGAATTAACATTAGAAAAAACAAGCGAGATAATTTTTTCATGACCGTGCTCCAAATCCGGCACAAAGTACTTTTGAGGGACAAACATCCACACAACGCATACATAAAATACAATCATGATGGGCTATGGTGATTGATTTCTTCTCGCCAGCGGCTTTATTGGGCTTTCGAACTTGCTTTCCAACATCCAAACTCATCGGGCATGCAACCGTGCATTTACCACAAGTGGTACATTTGTTTTGATCGCCCCGGATATGCAGCCCTGGTAGACAGAACGCAATACCGAGCTTCTGCCCTATTACCATGAAGGGAGCCATCCAACACCCAACATGGCAGAAGCCTCGTCTCCCTAAACTGAAACTCAAAGTTAATATTAAGACCAAAACGGAGAGATAAATAATGTACGCAGCAGGCCGGCTTACCGAGATGCCGTTTTCCATCTGGTAAAAAAAATCAATTTTTAAACCGTCATGACTCACCCCCGCGCCAGAAACAGCCAAACTAATCCAAGCACCAATCCAGAGGGTCCATAGAGCAAACTTTATCCATTGCAGTATGCGTTGCTTAACCAGCTTAGGTCTGGCCATATAAGCGATATCCTGTACTGCCCCAGCTGGACAAAACCATCCGCAAAAACTTCGGCCCAGCACCATTGAACTGGCAGCCAGACCTATAAAAACAAGAATACTGCCACTTATCACTCCTTCAAGCAAACCCATAAATGGCAAATATGGGGAAAAATAGAATAGAGTAACAGGCATAAGCAGGAGCCAGATCAGCATCAATCCGTTCCGCAGCCTTTGACGGGTGGATTGTACCGCCAGGTACTGATTTGTAAGAATCCCTACAGTAGTATCTTTTAGTGTTTTCATCCAATTAATCTACTTCATAATGCTTACATCCACTATCGAGGCAAGCTCCCAAACCAATAGGGGTTTCCCCTTAATTATGCATTGGCGGATATGCGCTGGAAGAATTTATTAGTCGATATAGCTGAATGCGATTTTTAACGCCTGTTTTTCGAAAAATACTGGTAACGTGGTTCTCGACTGTTTTGCTAGAAATGAATAAGCGCAAACCAATGTCTGTGTTATTCACACCTTCAAGAACGAGGGCGATCACTTCAGCCTCTCGATTGCTAATCTTATACTGCTTTAAGAAATTTAGATTTGGCGTTTCGGCTTTCAAACTGAGTGGATTTCTAGAAACTCGAAGAGCCTCCGCTATTGCGATGAGGAAAAACCCATGCAGGAAAATGATAATTGGCAAATCATTCATACTCTGCGGGAACACTATCCCGATAGCATCAAGAATAATAAGCGGGAGACAGAGAGCAGACCAAACAAGTATTCTAACCAGAAACCGGTTCTCTGAATTTGCGCCTGCCCGAGGACGTTGCAATGTAATATGCAGAATTGTGGTGATAACCGTCCCAAAAAATAATAATTGAATAAAATAGCCGACAAACGGATCACCAAAGCCCAAAAGCCATCCCAGACAGGTTAGAGCAGTTGCAGCCGGGAGGCCCCACCCCAACACCCACCACCCTTTGCTCTTCAGTGATCCGCTCAAAAACCAGGCCAGGCGCGGCATCGCCAATGTTAGCAAAATAGCCCCAGCTATTGCCCATAATTTGCTAAAAACAAGAATAGATTGTGAACCGATACTGTTTCCATAGCGAAATACCAGTATTTCCATAATGAAGCAGCCAAGCCCAATTATACCAACTCCAAACCAGACACTAGTCTTTTGACAAAACTCCCGCTGCAAAACTAAGGTGGTAGTGGCCAAAACGACTGCTAGTAACAAAGAAACCAACATAAAGAACGTGACTACATGCTCCATACGTACCTCGTAGAATCCCTTCGGTGTCAAACATATCCCGTCATTTTTAAAATTCCGCTACGTCCTCATGCGTAAAAGAGTCTTACTGCTTCAAGTAGTTTAGCCATTACCATAATGTCGGTTGAAACGCATTCCCAAAAGTTATGGTCGGTGTCCAGCATTTGGCTTACTGACCTAGCATACCTAGCGGAAATTCCGGCACCGGCAGTTTCAGACGGGCCAGGGCACGCAGAAAGTGTTCCGGCAGCGGTGCCTCAAAGCGGCGCAGAAGTTCTTCTGCCGGCAGCCGGATACTAAGCTGGGCGGCATGCAGCATCAGGCTAGCGCCGGGCAGCAGACGCCCCGGACGACCATAAATGGGGTCACCCAGGATGGGGCAGCCGAGTTTAAGGCAATGTACGCGCAGCTGGTGGGTACGCCCGGTGCGCGGCCGCAGCAACAGCAGGCTGCAGCCAGCTGCGCTGGCCAGCACTTGGTAATCACTGACTGCCCGCTTACCGCTTCCTTCGGCTGCTGGAGCAAAGCGCTTGCGCTCACGCGGGTCCCTGGCCAACCAGTCATCCACCCGACCCTGAACAGCCGGCGCTTGGCCGGAGACTATGGCCAGGTAATATTTTACTGTACTGCGGTCGCGGAACTGTGCGGCCAGAAAGTCCTGGGCCGGCGCGTTGCGGGCGGCAATGATAACGCCGGAGGTATCCTTGTCCAGGCGGTGCACGATACCGGCCCGCTGCGGCGCGTTGGCCTGGTCACCCTGAGATTGCCGTCCGAGCAGGGCATTGGCCAGCGTACCCCGCCAATTGCCGTGGGCCGGATGGGTAACCATACCCTGAGCCTTGTTTACTACAATTACCGCAGAATCTTCATATATAATGTCCAGCGGCAGCTGTTCGGCCACCAGACTGGTTTCCGCCAGTGCCATCAGCTCGATACGGTACTGGTCACCCGACTGTATGATACGCGAGAGCTTTACCGACCTGCCGTTCACTGCAGCCGTCATACAACGCGACTTCAGTTGGCTGCGACTGAGCAGTTTCAGGGTTTCGGCAATATATACATCCAGACGGACAGGCAACTCACTGTCTACCGTACCGGAAAGCAATTCGGTATTCACTCAGGCTCCTTGACAGCTGGCTCTGTGCACCCCGCGCTTTACCATCGGGGCCAGGTATTCTATACTATTGCTGGAGTATACATGAGACATAACCTGCCGCACAACAATGC
>JAHIWF010000206.1 GCA_018815555.1 Spirochaetota bacterium
CGGCAGCTTTGTCGATATGGAGTTGGCTCGAACAACCGTGGCCAAAGCCCGCGCCTCGGCTGCCGAACTGCAGGGGCTAGTGGACCAGCTGCCCAAGAAGCATGAATTGTACGCCGGTTTCAGCCAGCTGCCCCGGCTGGTCATGGCTATTGCCGAGGACGTGCAGGATGATCCCAAAGACGCGCCCCAGGCAGACGCTTTTGTCTCCTACCAGGTAGACGCGGCTGCCCGGCTTCTGCGTCTGGTTCTGGACATCCGCAAGCGTTCGCAGCAGGACGCACTGGAACCGGCCCTGCGCCAACGCTTGAGCGCGGCTGTAGCCCGGCTGGACGCTTCCTTCCGCAGTCATCTGGCCCATTTACAGGAAGATAATATCGCTGAACTGCAGGCCGAACTGGACGTTCTGGAACAGGGCATGAGCTTTGACGAACAGCTTGGCTCGGCCATGGATAAACCGGAGTCGTAAGATGGAAGACAGGAAAGACCGCATCATGAGCATGCTGCTGCGCCTGGTTGCCACGCGCAGCGATACCAATTCGGTCTATGAACGGGTGATAGAAGAGTTACTGCTTTCGTGGCTGCGCGCTTCCCCTTATTTTCAGGAACATCCTGACTTGATGGGAGCCAGTCTATTGCCCGATGACCAGCATGAACGGGCGGTTGTCTGGGCGCTGTGCAAAGGCAAGGGGCCGCGCACCATCGTACTTCTGCATCACCATGATGCGGTTGGTATAGATGACTATGGTAATTATAAAGAATTCGCTTTGCGCCCCGACGAATTGAAAGAACGCCTAAAGGAGCAGAAGTTTTCCAAAGGCATCCAGGCCGACTTAAATTCGGAGCATTGGCTTTTCGGCCGCGGCACTGGCGACATGAAAGCCGGAGCGGCCATACAGCTGGCCCTGCTGGAGGATTTCTGTGAGCAGGATGAGCCGGTCGGGAACCTGCTGCTGGTAAGCGTTCCGGATGAGGAAGCCCTTTCCAGGGGCATGCTGGCCGCCACTCGGCTGCTTAATGATCTGCAGCAAAGCCATAATCTGAGCTATGTGCTTACCATCAACAGCGAGCCGTATTTTAACCAGATAAAAGAAAAAGCCATAATGTATGAAGGCTCGGTTGGCAAAATAATGCCGGTTGTTTACGTTAAGGGCGTACGCAGCCATATCAGCGATCCTTATAATGGAATAAACCCTTCATTAATACTGGCGTATATTCAGCAGCTGACCGAGCTGAATGTTGAGCTCTGCGACCACATTGGCGACAATGCCACCCCGCCGCCGGTTTGGGTAAACCAGAAAGACCGGAAAAGAGCCTACGATGCCTCGATCCCAGATGCGGCCAGCGGCTATTTTAACTGGCTGACCTTTACCAAGCCGCCTGCCCATATCATGAAAAGTCTTAAAGTTATCTGCAGGAAAGCCTTGAATAATGTACTGGTGCAGCTGCAGAACTCATGGCAGGATTTTTGCCTCCTTACCGACGACACGCCAGAGCCGCTGGATATCGAGGGCCGGGTAATTGATTACCGGACGCTGTACGAAATGGCTGAGCAGAAAGGCGGGGAGCGCTTTAAGGAGCTGTTTGCCGAGCAGGAAGAGTTAATAAAAATTCAGCTAAATAAAAACAAGCTGGTATTGCCGGAAGCCACCCTGAGCCTGATTGAATTTATTGCTGATTACATTGATCTGGCCGGACCGACTATCATTCTCGGTTTATCCGGCCCCTACTATCCTCATGTTACCAATGTGCTAATTCCCGACGGCCAGCGCTATGATTTGGCCGAACGCGTAAACCGCATCGCCTCGGAAAATTTTGGCGTTACTTACGAGTCGCAGGCTTATTTTATGGGTATTTCCGATTTGTCCTATGCCTCCTGGGTGGGAAATGATCAGGACATCAGCATCATCAAAGAGAACAGTCCGGGTTGGGATACTCTCTACAAGATTCCCTTTAGCGCTTTAAAAAACCTGCAGATGCCGGTGGTTAATATCGGGCCCTGGGCCAAGGATCTGCATAAAGTAAGCGAGCGGGTGTATCTGCCCGATGTGGTGGAGCAGATTCCGTTTATTATCAGTACCATCATCCAGGATATTCTGGCCGCCGACTTTTAACGCCAGCAGCGCCATCCTCTTGGCGTATCAGTTCCTTATCGTCTGTTCTTTCACTGTCGCTGTCAGTATCTTCAGAGTATGGCTGACGCTGAACTGCAGGTATATCAGAGTATTCACGAGTTGGATCGCGGTCGCTGGAATTTGCTTAATGGGCAATCCGGTGCCTGTCCATTTTTAAGCTGGGACTTTCTGGCTTTACTGGAAGACAGCGCTGCGGTCGGCCAGGACCAGGGCTGGCAGCCCTTGTATGCCTTGCTGGCGCAGGGTGACCAGTGGCAGGCCCTTGCGCCTTTGTATCTGGTAGCGCAGGAAGCCGGGCAGTTTACCTGGGATGGTGGTTTCGACGAGGTGGCCGAGGCTTTGAACCAGCGCTGGTATCCAAAGCTGGTCGGCATGGTTCCTTTTACACCGGCCATGGTCTGGCGGCCCTTGCATGCAGATGATGCCGAGGGTGTGGCAGCCTGCCGTCAACTTCTGTCCCTGATTACCGATATGGCCCGTGAAAGCGGCCTGAGCGCTTTGCATCTGCAATGGATTGACCCGGCTTTTAGCGACACCCTGGCTGATGGCTGGCGGCCCTGGCAGCGTCAGTATTATCTGTGGCAAAATCAGGGCTACCGGGATTTTGACCACTACCTGCAGGCCTTCGGTAAGAATATGCGGCGCAACATACGGCGCGAGCAGGCGTCGGTGTCGGCTGCCGGAATCGTTACCCGGGTGCTGAGTGCCGCTCAGGTTCCTGCCTCTTACTGGTCGCTGATGGCCGATTACTACGAACGCACCAATGATAAATTCGGCCTCTGGGCGGCACACTTCCTGCCCAGGCGCTTTTTTGAGCTGGCTCCGGCCTACCTGGCGGAGCTGGCGCTTTTTTCTGTCGCGTTTGCAGATGCCGGGATTGGCGGTGAAGCCGGAGCTGCTCCGCAAGACCAGCCGTTTGCGCTGGCTCTGCTTTTTGCCGGCGGCGGCCGTCTCTGGGGGCGGTATTGGGGCTGCCGCCAGGAGCTTCCCGGTCTGCATTTTGATGTCTGCTATTACCGGCCTATCGAGTATGCCATCAATGAACAGCTGCAATCTTTCGATCCCGGCATGGGCGGGCATCATAAAGCCCGGCGCGGTTTTCGTGCCTTGATCGGCCGCAGTATGCATCAGGTTTTTCATCCGCGGCTGGCGTCAATATTCCGGCAGGCAGTGGGCGAGGCTTCGGCTGCCGAGCGGCAGCTGGCCGAGCAGCTTAATGCCGAGCTGCCGTTTCGGATCGTTCCGACTGTAGAGCAGACTGTCAGGCCATTGGAGAATCCTACAAATCGTTAAAATAGTTTTTCCCCTGTACAGCTAAAGCTGGCCGGCTTACAATATCCGCTGTGCAGGGAGGCTAGCCTAATATCAACCTGTACCTGCAGGGAGTATCCAGAATGAACGAACAACCCGAACTATTGGCCATTACTGACGACAATCTGGACGATGTCCTGAAACTGAGCGAGAGCCTGACGACCTCGCAAAAACGCTGTGTTGCCGACAACCTCAAATCTGTTGCCCAGGGCAGCGTGAATCCTTTTGCCTGGTACCGGGCCGTCTACGTCGGAAAACAGGCTGCCGGTTTTGTGATGCTCGAGCTGTATACTGACGAGCTTCCCGAAGAAGACCAACCGGCCTTATATTTGTGGCGCTTCATGATGGCGCGAGAATGGCAATCCCGGGGAATCGGCCGCAAGGTGCTTAATCTGATCGTGGAACAGTTCCGTCCCCAAGGTGTCTGCACTATATATACTTCCTGCGTTTTGAACGAAGAGGATAGTCCGTACCGGTTTTACCTCAAGTATGGTTTCAGTGATACCGGTAAGGATATTGACGATGAGCGGGTCCTGCGTCTTGCGCTGCCAGAAGCCTGTCCGGACAGCCTGGAGCAGCGCTCCGGACGACCCTGGCAGTTCTTGTATCCTAAAGTGGCTCTCATTACCATCTGGACCGATCATCTGGATACAATGCGTCAGTTTTACCATAAAACCCTGGGCTTCTATATCAAACAGGATCTGGGCGACTATATCGAGTTTGAGAGTCACGGGGTTCGTCTTGCGCTCTGCCATCGCAAGGTTATGACCGGAATCAGTCCGCTGTTTGGTCAAAAGCCGGCCGGTCAGCGTTTTGAACTGGCTTTGCCCTGCGATGACGCGGAGGATCTTGCTGCGGCCTGGCAGCGTCTGGTCGCTGCCGGTGTTACTGTCATTGCTGGTCCGGCGACCCTGCCCTGGGGGCAGCGGGCGGCCTTCTTTGCCGACCCGGACGGCAATATCCATGAGCTGTTTACGGAGTTATGATACTTTTGACAAAGCTTGCCGGCCGTAATAATTAATTCACCTACATTGGTGATTGGACAAGAAAGGATAGTCTGTGAAGATAAGACAATCGGACGCTTCGGCTATAACGGTGGTCATTACCGGCGGCGCACGCGGCATTGGCTTCGGGCTGGCCTTGGAGTTTTTGAAGCGGGGAGCGGCGGTGATGATCAGCAGCCGCGGCGTGCAGTCGCTCGATGCCGGCCTGGAACGTTTGCGGACTGCCAGCGGATCGGTCCGGGTGTACGGACAGCTTTGTGAGGTAAGCGATCCAATACAAGTGCAGCATTTATGGGATGTTTCGCTGCGCCAATTCGGCAAGGTAGATATCTGGATAAACAATGCCGGGCTCGGTCAGGCTCAATGCCCACTGGATCAGTTGCCGGACGAGACGATCGACTCAATTTGCGCCACCAACATTACCGGCGCACTGTATGGCTGCAAGACGGCATTGGCCGGCATGAAGCAGCAGAAGCAGGGTGCTATTTACAATATGGAGGGCCTGGGTTCTTCGGGCGGCCTTATTGTGGGCATGACCGTGTACGGTGCATCCAAGCGGGCCCTGGCCTACATAACCGATTCGCTGGCCAAAGAAGCAAAAGGCAGCTCTGTACTGGTCGGGGCTTTGCGCCCGGGGATGACGGCTACCGATTTGATAACCGCCGAGTATCGCGACAGGCCGGATGAGTGGAATAAGGTAAGGAAAATATTCAACATTCTTTCAGATACCGTAGAGACTATAGCTCCCTGGTTGGTTGAGCATATGCTGACTAATAAGAAAAACGGGGTGCGCTTTACCTGGCTGACCGGCGCAAAGGCCGCCTGGCGTTTTATGTCGTCGCCATTTGTTAAACGACAGATATATCCTGATACTTTGTAGAGGGCTTGGCCAGTCCTGGTCGGTATCTTTCAGGACGGGTCCTGGTCGGTTTCCTTCAGGACGGGTCCTGGTCGGTTTCCTTCAGGACCGGAAAGAATGTATGCCTTCGAGCTGCAGCAGGGCCGCTTTTTTGTCCAGTCCGCCGGCATAGCCGGTAAGTTTGCCGTCTTTTGCCAACACTCGATGGCAGGGAATCAGTATCGACAGTGGATTGTGTCCGACTGCGCTGCCTACCGCCTGGGCTGCCGGGGGCTTGCCTTCAGGCGCCGCCAGGCTGGTTGCCAGTTCGCCGTAGGTGACTGTTTCGCCGAATGGAATTTTTTGTAACAGTAGCCAGGTCTGCATCCGGAACGGACTGCCTGCGGGTGCCAACGGCAGGTCGAAGACTTGGCGCTTTCGCGCAAAATATTCGGTCAGCTGGTTTTGCAGGCTGGCAAAGATTCCGGCTTGGGTTTCTTTTTTTGAGCCGCCGCTAGTCGCCGGAAAATATTTTTGGCCGTAGAACCAAAGGCCGACGAGTTTATCATCGCGGGCTGCTGCCAGCATTTTTCCCAGCGGGCTAATGATTTCGCAGTACTGTATCATTTCAGACTCCTCCATAAGGCCATGGTGAGGTAGGAACCCCAAGGGCGGGCCTCTTCCGCCAGTTTTGGTATTGTTATGCTGCCCATCTGCTCGAGAGCTTTACGAATGCCCAGGTCGGTATGCAGGAAAATATCCGGCCAGCTGAGCGCCCGCATGATTATGTAGTCGGCCGTCCATGGTCCGATGCCGGGCAAGGCCAGCAGTTTCGGCCGCAGTCGTTCCGGATTGGTGCCGCGGTCGAGACGGAAGCTGCCTGTCTGCAGGGCCTTTGCCAGGCCGGCGATGCTGCGTGAACGGCTGCCGGTTATGCCCAAGGGTCCCAGGCTGTCGGCGACCGGTTCCGCAATGGCTGCGATGTCAGCCGCTGTGGGAAAAGTTAGAGTAAGCTCCTGAAGAGCTGTGGGATGGGGCGCGCCGAAAGCCGCTGCCAGCCGGCCGGCCAGGGTGCGGGCTGCCCGTACCGAGATCTGCTGGCCGAGTATAGCCCGAACCGACATCTCGAATGAATCAAAGCAGCCGGGAAGCCGCAGGCCGGCCTGAACTTGGGCGCTGACAGCCGGCAGTTCCAGCGCTGCAATGCCCTGTAGTATCGCTTGTGGATCCGCATCCAGATCAAAGAGGGCTCGCAGTCTGGTCAGGACTGCCGGCAGAACCGCTGCCAGGCTGTCCGAAAGTATCACCTGAAGGGCATTACGCTCCGGTTTCTGGTTGACCGTCAGCCAGCCTGTATAGCTGACCATGTTCTGGCTTATGCTGACTGTACGGCTGTAGCTGCCGTTTTGCACGAATTCTACACCGGGAATCGCTCTTTGTTCCAGGAATTCCAGCAGACTCTGCCAATCGAAGGGCGGGCGGTAGCCCAGCAGCAGCTGTATGTTTTCGGCTCCCCGGGCCAGTTCGTCATGCTCCTTGCGAAAATGCCGGGGTGCTAATCCGTATTTTGCTTTAAATACGGTGTTGAAACGGCGCAGACTGCCGAAGCCGCTTGCCAGTGCAATTTCGGTAATACTCAGTCTGGTGTCGGTGAGCAGGGCCTTGGCGGCCAATAACCTTCTGGTTGTCAGGTATTCCACCGGCCGCACGCCGAAGCTGGCGATAAAGCTGCGTCGCAGCTGCCGTTCGCTGATATCAAGCGACTGTGCCAGTTTGGCCAGGTTGCTTTCCTCCAGCCCGTCGATGTCGATGCGCCGGGCGGCCAGGGTGGCCAGTCTGGTTCCGGCTTCCAGCGGGCTATTGCCGGGAGCCAGTTCCGGCCGGCAGCGCAGGCAGGGCCGGTAGCCTGCCGCTTCGGCCGCCGCCGCACAGCCGAAAAACCGGCAATTGCCGCTGAGCGGTGTTCTGGCCGGACAGACTGGCCGGCAATAAATGCCGGTACTGCTTACGCCAACAAAAAAACTGCCGTCAAAACGGGCGTCCCTGGCACTGAGTGCGCTATAGCAGCTTTCGTGGTCAAGTTTCATCGATCTTTTCTGTTTCCTTGTGTATGCAAGAATAGCATGCGCGGAAGCTGGGTACTAGCCGTTTTCGGACATCAAGCTGTTGCTCGCTAATTGC
>JAHIWF010000207.1 GCA_018815555.1 Spirochaetota bacterium
TATAGAAATTCCTGCTAGCAATGCTTACAAGGAGGGCACATGGAAGATATGGCATATTCTACAGAAGAGTTGGCCAGAGCTGTGGAGAAATGGCGCGGCCAAAACCGTAAAGGTTTTCTGGAGCTCTGTATACTGCGCTGTGTGCGAGCCCGCAAAAGAGTATACGGGTTTGCGCTTATGGATCAACTGCAGCAGTTGGGGATGGAGATCAGTGAAGGCTCGCTTTACCCCCTGTTGGCTCGTCTGGTAAAAGAACACTCACTGTTGGCCGAATGGGACACGCCTACGGAAGGACATCCCAGGAAGTACTATACGCTCAGTCTGTTCGGTCTGGATTTTCTGGCCCAGATTGAGGAGCACTATGAACACGATCACCAGGTATTCTTGAAAATTCAAGATGGAGGAAGCGATACATGACCAGGAAAACATACATCGAAGAGCTTGCGCAAGAACTGTCAATATTGCCGTCAGAAGAGCGGCAGGATATTATTCTGGAATTTGACAGTCATATAGATGAACTTATGAGCAGACAGCCAGAGCTTCCTGAAGAGGATCTCATCGCCCGTCTTCCGGCTCCGGCTACGTTTGCCGGCGAATTCCTGGCTGCTGATGCCTCTGGTAAATACCGAGAGCAGGCTGAGACCTTCTCCAGCAAGCGGGCCTCCGAATCCGGCACCAGATTCAGCAGTTTCCGTCGCTTTTTCCGCTATGCTCGCGGGGAGCAACAACAGTTGGACTGGCAGTTCAGCGATGTTACACAGATAGAAGTTGTGGCAGCATCAGCTGATATTCAAATTCAGGCGGCAGAAACCTGTTCGTGTCACATTGTTGGCTATTGGGACGACGATGAGCCTAGCTGGGAGCAAACGGGAACGCTGGTGCGCATGAACCTTGGTGCAGACGCCGACCTGCTTACCCTGGCTCTGCCCCCGGCCTTATGTGTATTGGTAATTAAAACAGCTTCCGGCGATATTCGCGGCGCTCTGGTTCCTAATGCCAATATTTCGATCAACACCGCTTCCGGTGATGTACAGGTAGAGCTAAACCACGGCATTGCGCGGGTGATGACAGCCTCAGGGGATGTTTCATTAGACGGCGTTATTACGGATGCAGATATTAAAACTGCCTCAGGAGATGTGACCTTGGACGGCCTGCAGTCTTCTCTGCGCATAGCCTCTGCCTCTGGAGACATCCGGGTTAATTACACTGCAGGCGCAGCTAATGGCAGTATAGCATCCATGTCCGGTGATGTTTCCTTAAGCCTGCCATCCGGCAGCCAGCCGGCGGTGGAGGCAAGCACAGTATCCGGAGACATTAGTGCTCTGAATGCATCAGTTCGTAAGCAACCCGGCCGCAAGTATTGTTCCTGCCCCGGAGGGCCCGGCGAGCTCAAGATCAAAACTATGTCCGGAGACATTCGCATCCAGAACTGATCATTGCGCACTTTTGTACCAACTAGCCGTATAAAAAACTGCTGCCGCCATTTCTTTTATGAGATAGCGGCAGTATTTTTATTTGTAGAAGGGAATATGCTATGTCCAAAGAAGCTGTTGCAGTATTAGGCGGAGGTTGTTTCTGGTGTCTGGAGGCTGCATTTCAGACCTTGCCCGGGGTCATACAGGTAGAATCTGGCTATGCCGGCGGTAGCAGGGAGCATCCTTCCTACGAGCAGGTATGCACCGGGCTGACCGGTCATGCCGAAGTCGTGCGGGTGGTATTTGATCCGGAACGCTTGCCGTATCGCCGTTTGCTGGAATATTTTTTTGGCATCCATGATCCTACCACCGAGGATAGGCAGGGGGCTGATATCGGCAGCCAATACCGATCAATAATCTTGTATACCGATGAAAACCAAGGACAGGAGGCAGAGGTTTTTATAAAGGATCAGGCTGTCAACTATCGCAATCCGATTGTAAGCGATGTTGTTCCTTTATCAAAATTCTGGCCGGCAGAGCCCGAACACCAGGACTTTTTCCGGCGGAATCCGGATTATGGCTATTGCCGCATGGTTGTACGGCCAAAAGTAGATAAAATACGCAAACTGATAGAAACACAGACAGTATAAAATATAAAAGGCCCCCAGCTTCTGCGTCTTCGGCAAAAGCGGGGGCCTTTAGGTAACAAAATCGGCTCAGTCTTTAAACAGCCGGTTTATTTCTTTTTCATACAGCTCAGCAATGGCATGGCGTTTTACTTCCTGCTTTGCTGAGAGCTCACGATCAACCACAAAAGCCTCGCTGAGCAGTTCGAAGCGCAGAATCCGCTCAAAAATCTTAAAGCCGGTTTTTGGATTAACCAATTGGCTTATTTCATAGTCAATCAATTCACGCGTTTCGGGTTGTCCAAGCAGCGACTCATAGTCATTGTAGGGGAGGGTATTTTCTTTGGCCCAGCCCAGTACAGTATCCTGGTCTGGAACAATCAATGCCGCCAGGTAGCGTTGGTCCTGACCCAGCACAACCGCCTGCTTGATGTAGATGCTTTCCACCAGCTTTTGTTCGATAGGTACCGGTTCTACATTTTCGCCGCCGCGTAAAACAATGGTATCTTTGGCACGGCCGGTTAATTTAAGAGCTCCATTCTGGGCTATCATGCCCAGATCGCCGGAGCGCAGCCAGCCATCAGCCTGAATGGTTTTACTGGTCAGTTCAGGTTTTTTGTAGTATCCCATCATCACTTGCGGACCGCGGATCAGAACATTGCCTTTTTTAAAGAGTCCCAGATCGTTGCCGTCATCATCACAAATTTTGAAACTAGTTCCGGTCAGCGCCGGTCCGACTGTTCCCATGGTCGGCCGTTTCTGGCTGCGCAGGCCCACGATAGGCGCGGTCTCGGTGAGTCCGTAGCCTTCCAGCAGCTTTATCCCCATGGCATCAAAGAAGCCGTCAACTGCCGGAGGAATGGCTCCGCCGCCGGAAATACCGGCAACAAAGCCGGTGCCCAGTTTGGCTTTGATTTTTTTGAAGACCAGAACTTCCGCCAGTCCGCGCAGCGGCAACAGGAACAATAATGGCAGCAAGGCAGTCAGAACATCAAACACACGGGTGCGGTCGCCAAAATTGGGATAGCGGCCAAGCAGCATATTGCGGAAGTTTGCGAAATTTTTGCCTACTGACAGGCAGAAACCGAAAATGGCTTTTTTAGTACTGCTGCCCTGGCGTACACTTTTGTTTACACCATCCATAACCGATTCCCAGATACGCGGAACACTTGCCATCCACTGCGGATTGATAGCCTGGAAGTCTGGCAGCATGATGGCGCCAATCGGTTTGGAGTAGGCAATGGTATTGGATACGCCAATGATGGCATATTGAACCATACGCTCATACGAGTGCCAAACCGGTAGTACCGAAAGCCAAATCTGGCCCGGGATAAGCACAAGCCGATCTGGCAGAGTCTCTACCTGATGCAGGAAGTTGCCGTGCGAAAGCATAACCCCCTTGGGTTCGCCGGTAGTACCTGAGGTATAAATAATGGTAGCCATTTCGCCACGCTTGCCTTTGGCTGCTTCCTGTGCATACTCTTGTGGGTTCTTGGCATACCGGGCAGCTCCCGCTGTATATATTTCGTTATATGACTGTACAGAAATACCGGCATTTTTCGCCCGGGTGATTGCCTCTGCCGAACAATTATCAAGGCTAATTACCTTTGTAAGCAGGGGCAGGTTTTTTTTCTGTGCCAGAATTTTATCAAGCTGCTTTTCAGTTTCTACAATAGTTAAGGGACATTCGCTAAAGGAGAGAATATAGCTGATTTCCTGTTCGGTTGCATCGCAGCCGCGCGGTACGTCAACCGCACCCAGACCCAGTATGGCCAGGTCACAAATCAGCCACTCTTTCCGGTTATCCGCAATAAGGCCGATGTTGTCATGCCGTTTTACCCCTGATTCCAGTAATCCGGCAGCAAAGGTCGCAACCTCGATGGCCAATTCAGCGTAGGTGGTAGGCTTAAAGGCCGTTCCGCCTTGCTTGCTGTATTGCATAACGATATTCGGTACGCTCTTTGCTTTTTCCAAAAACAACAGAGGAATTGTTTCGGCCATGGAACACTCCTGGTTAATAATTCAGCGACAATAAAAAAGCCGCCATATTTACATTTTACTGGATTGTGTAATAGTCGGCAAGTAAAAAACGGAAAATTCTGATTAATTACTGCAACCCTAGCGGGTTTTAGGTGTCGAAGTGATGTTTTGGTATTTTTGTGAATAAGGATAGCCGGGCCAGAGTTCACCCCAGTTCCCTTTGCGGTTCGGCTCTGACAGGCATTGTCCAAGCAGTTGCAGGTAGTCTGCGCGCGCAAGGTGGCAGCCGCCCAGGCTTTCCACATGATCGGTGTGCACTTGGCTGTCTATCAATCGGAAACCCTGTTCGGCCAGAAACCAGGCCAGTGGCAGGAAAACCGCCTTGGAAGCATCACTTAGCTGACTGAACATGGATTCGCCAAAAAAAGCCGAACCGAGGCTTACCCCATACAGTCCGCCGACCAGTTGGCCTTCCTGCCAGGCTTCGGCGGAGTGGGCATAGCCCAGCCGGTGTAATCCGCAATAGGCCTCTATCATGTCGCTGCAGATCCAGGTGCCATTCTGGCCGGGCCGCCAGCTTTCGGCGCATTTAGTTATTACCGACCTGAAGTCGGTATCAAGCTTCAGCTCGAAAGGTGTTTTTTTAATGAGCTTACGCATGGTAGCGGAAAGATGGGCTTGGTCCGGGTAAACGATAAAGCGGGGATCAGGACTCCACCAGATGAGCGGATCATCATCGCTGAACCAGGGGAAAATGCCCTGGCTGTAAGCGGACAGCAACATGCCGGGAGACAAATTGCCCCCGGTGCAGAGTATGCCTTCCGGGCTGGCCGTATCGACCGGAGGAAAGCTGAAACGGCTGTGCTCGTCCAGCCAGGGAAAGCGTGCGTCCTGTCTGCCCCGGCCGGGCGCTTTGTTATGCTTGAACCACATCAATAACTATGGCGTCGTTTACTGCATCCGCGCGGGCTTTGCCGCCGTGTTTTAAGCGCCCGAACAGAACTTCGTCCACAAACCAGCTTTTTATCGAATCTTCGACTACTCGGTTTACATTGCGCGCCCCGAATTCATCGCTGTATCCCATATCGGCCAGTTTGGCGATACAGGCATCAGTAAGCTCAAGCTCCACTTTTTTCTCCACCAGTTGAGTCCGGAATTCATCAACAGCCTTGATTACAATACGCTCGATGGTTTCGCGCGGCAGACGGCCGAAGCGTACAACCGCATCCAGACGGTTACGGAATTCCGGCGAGAAGGCTTTTTTGATGGCTTCATCTACAGCCGCTTCGGTCATGGTTTTTTCACCAAAGCCGATCATGTTTTTACCGATGTCGCGTGCGCCGGCATTGCTGGTCATTATGAGCACTACATTGCGGAAATCGGCCTTGCGTCCCTGATTGTCGGTGAGGGTGGCATAATCCATGATCTGCAGCAATATATTGTAGATATCCGAATGGGCTTTCTCGATTTCGTCCAGCAGTACCACGGCATGCGGCGTTTTACGGATAGCGTCGGTAAGCAACCCGCCTTCTTCGTAGCCGACATAACCGGGGGGTGACCCGATAAGCCGGCTGACTGTGTGTTTCTCCTGATATTCGCTCATGTCAAAGCGGTGCAGGGCAATGCCTAGAGTTTCGGCCAACTGGCGGGTAAGTTCGGTTTTGCCTACACCAGTAGGGCCAACAAAGAGGAAATTGGCTACCGGTTTGTTGGGCGCTCTGAAACCTGCCCGGCTGCGCTTGACTGCCTTTACAACCGCAGCGATGGCTTCGTCCTGGCCGAACACCGCCTTCTGCAGATCCGGTTCCAGGCGGGACAGCCGGTCTAGCTCATCCTGGCGTACCGATTTTTCCGGTATGCGCGCCATGCGGGCGATAACCGTTTCAATCTCCGGACGGCCTACCTGCAGGGTACTGCCGTCATCCGTGCCGTCCTTGTACGCTTTGATACGCACCCAGGCTCCGGCCTCATCCATCACATCAATGGCCTTATCCGGCAGACGGCGTTCATTGATAAACTGGCTGGACAGCGAAACACTCAGTTCCAGAGTTTCATCCTGGTAGCTTACGTTATGGAATTCCTCGTATTTCGGCTTCAGACCCTTGAGGATTTCTACCGCTTCGGCGATGGTCGGTTCTACGATGTCGATTTTCTGGAAACGCCGCGAAAGGGCGCGGTCTTTGTCAAAAAATTTGTTGTACTCGTCGTAAGTAGTTGACCCGATACAGCGCAGCTTGCCGGATGTGAGTGCCGGCTTAAGCAGGTTGGACGCATCCATCGAGCCGGAAGAAACAGCGCCAGCACCTACGATTGAATGTATTTCGTCAATAAACAGTATGGCTTTTTCTTTTTTTAAAAGCTCATCTACCACCCGTTTGATGCGCTCTTCAAAATCGCCGCGGAATTTGGTCCCGGCCAATAGAGCGCCCATGTCCAGGCTGTAGATGGTAAAGCCGGCCAGCTTGGGCGGCACCGTGCCGGCAAAAATGCGCTGGGCCAGCCCTTCGGTTATCGCGGTTTTGCCCACACCGGCATCGCCAACATGAATCGGGTTATTTTTAAGCCGGCGGCAAAGCACCTGAATCGTGCGCTCGATTTCGATCTCGCGGCCTATAACCGGTTCCAGCTTGCCTTCTTCGGCCAGCTTGCTCAGGTTGGTGGTAAATTTTTCCAGTGCGCCGCCGCGGATGCCGGCGGCACCACGCTGGCGGTTTGGCTGGCCTTCTTCGGTATCAGCCTCCGGGTCGGAGAACGGCTGCGCCTCATAGTTCCCGCTGTTTTCACCCTGTGTTTCCGCCCCACCCTGATCCTGGTTATAATTACCGTCAGCCGAATTTCCGTGTGATATTACTTCCAACAGATGTAGTCGATTAATGCCGGATTTGCGCATGTAGTAGGCCGAATAATTGCGTTCTTCGTCGAACAGCGATACGATCAGTTCGGAAACGCCCACTTCTTTTTTGCCGGAATTCTGCGACTGGGCAATAGCCCGTTCGATGACACTCTGGAAGCCGGCTGTCTGGATGGGTTCCTGGTCCTTTACTGCCGGAATCTTTTGCTCAAAGTAGCTCTCCATGCCCTGCTTGATGTGCTCGATATCGGCATCACAGGCCAACAGGATAGCCCGGACCTGGTCGAACGACAGCGAGGCATAGAGTATGTGCTCCGGCGTCAGGTACTCGTGTCCTTTCAGCTTTGCTTCGTTATATGCGGCATTAAAAATCGCCTGTACCAGTTTGCTTACTTTCATAGTGTCAAGCCTTCTCCATTATGCATTTAAGCGGAAATCCATTCTCTTTTGCCAGAGAATGTACCCGGTTGATCTTGGTGATGGCCAGATCGTAGGTATATACACCCACGGTGCCCCTGCCTTTTTGATGAACATCCAGCATTATTTTAGTCGCTTCCACCAGGTTTTTGTGAAATACCGACATCAGCACCGCCACCACAAAATCCATCGTGGTAAAATCATCGTTTAAAAGAATGACACGAAATTCATCCGGCTCGCTGGTATCTATACGCTCATCAAAAACAGTGTCTGTTGTATATCGGGTGTCACTGCTCACATCCATTAAAATAGCGATAAAGCGGCAAAAAAACAAGGCTGATCACTCTTCCTGCAGCAGACAGTTAGGAACTGCCGCAGGTTCGGGTGACCAGCCTTCGGATAGCAGCGCTGGACCGGTGGCCCGACCAGGCCGCGCGTGCCTGGTATCGGGCCGGATTAGCCGCGTCTTATTTCATTACGTAAGCGCTCAGCGGCGGGAAGCCGTTGAAGTAGATGGAGCTGTAGCTCTGGGTGTAGGCCCCAGTTGTAAGTATGTAGGCCCGCTCGCCGATTTTGGTACCGGCCGGCATCTCGTAGGTATGCTTCTCGTACAGGATGTCCATGCTGTCGCAGGTTGGTCCGGCCAGGATAATATCGAGTGCCGGGCCGGTTCGCTCAAAGTAAATCGGGTATTTTATGGCTTCATCCAGTGTCTCGATCAAGCCGCCGAATTTGCCGATATCGAAGAAAACCCAATGATACAGGTCATGAGTACTTTTTTTGGCAATATTGACCACTTCGGTGACGATTACACCACAGTCACCGGTTATTGAGCGCCCGGGTTCGATAATAATTTCCGGAAGCTCGTCCCCGAAGTAATTTTTCAGGTAGCCGGTAATGTCGCCGGCATAGTGCTCGATGGGGTTGGTCGGATCCAGGTAGGCTGCGGGGAAACCGCCGCCCATATTTACCATTTTCAGCTTAATGCCATGATCTTCCGCCCAGCTGAACAGGCTGCCTACGCTGCCAAGCGCAGTGGACCACTGGCCGATATCACGCTGCTGGCTGCCGACATGGAAGGAAAGGCCGTAGGGTTCCAGTCCCAGATCACGGGCATGCAGCATCAAGTTGCGGGTCATTTCCGGATGGCAGCCGAACTTCTTGGAAAGGGGCCAGTCGGCACCCAGGCCTTCGGTAAGGATGCGGAAGAACACCTTGGATTTCGGTGCAGCCCGGGCAATTTTATCCACATCCTCAAAACTGTCGGTGGCAAACAGGCGCACACCCTTGTCGTAGAAATAGGCGATATCTTTTTCTTTTTTGATCGTGTTGCCGAAACTCATGCGCTCCGGTTCTACTTCGAGTCTGAGCAGTTGATCCAGTTCGTACCTTGTTGCCACGTCGAATGAAGAACCCAGGTCCCGTAACAGGCTGACTACTTCATCGTGGGGATTTGCCTTGACTGCGTAAAATATTTTGGCAAATGGAATATTTCTGCGCAGTTCTTCATACTTTGCTTTGACTACATCCGTCTCGATAATCAGACAGGGGGTCTGCTTGTCTTCGGCAAATCGCTTTATCCGCTCGAAGCGCTCGGTTGACATATAGTCTTCTAGCGGAAACTGGTACTCTTCTTTCATTGCACCTACCTCTTTGGTAGTAACATGATAGCCTCGCGTAAGTTATGGCTGCTGGCCTGTGGCTCAGGCCATCAAAATAGGGCAATACTATTTCTTTGTCAAGAACTGCCAAACGATTGACCAAAACAACATATTGGCCTAATATAATCTCCAAGATGTCAATCGCAACCAGTCAGCAAATAAATCGCTATTATGAAACATTCCGCTCGATCGATGTAACATTTACCAAGGAAGTTATCAAGGCCAGCGGCCTGATTCCCCAGAATGTTTTTATCAAATGTCTGGGAGAGCAATGGCCCTGTGTGGTGTATTCGAGCTCGTTTGAGGGTACCAAGATACTGGCTACCGCCAAACCCGCCCTGATAGACAAGATTAAGAAAGCCAACAATCTGGTAAATATCCGCTTTTCTTTCAAGGTTCCTTATAAGCAGGATCCGGTTTCCTTTTTTGTGGCCGGCCGGGTAAGCGGGTTTGCACCGTATGCCCAATCCAACGGCAGCCTGCAATTTATTAATGTGCAGTATTCTCAGCGGCCGCCGGAAGATTTTGTGGAAATAATCGGCAATATACTGGAAGCCAATATAAACTCGGCCCGGCGCAGGGACGAGCGGATTATTATCAATGCCGATGCCATTCGCCGTATCGGTCTTGCCCACAAGGAAGCCATGCTGCTGGTACAGGGTGTGCCGCGCCGCTGTATCATCCGCGATCTTTCTTTTGGCGGAGCCAAGGTCATTATTGTTGGCCTGGCAAAATTCCTAGTCGGCAAGGATTGTGTCTTCAAGATCGATGTGGAAGAACCGCGCGAGACTCTGGACATTGCTGCCAAGGTTGTTCGATCGGAAGATGTAGAGGGCAGGAAGGATCTTGCGGCCATAGCCCTTCAGTATGATGATAAATTAATACCAATGAGTTACAAAATGCATGTCAACAACTATAATCCCGGCCAGCGCAAGTCCGGAACCGAAGCCGCTGCAGCCGAGCCACCGGCCGTAAGTGCTGCTACAGCCGCGCCCGCAAAATCTGCAAGCGCCGGAACTGAACCTAAAATCGGGGATGCAAATCCTGCAAGTTCCGGTAAATAAGCTGCTTAGCTGAATCGTATATCGTTCTTTGTTCCAATTTTCACCAAGGAGTCAATAATGCCGGAAGAACTGAAAGTACCAGGCAATATCATTTTTATCAGAATTCCCGATGCAATGGCCCGGCCGATCGGTGATTTTTATGTAGACCCGACTATTCCCCTGCCGGTGGAACTTGGCCGCGATGCTTCCGGTGCGGAGGATCTAAAAAACCTCAGTTGGGAAATGCTGGTAGCCGGGATGCTGCGTGTGCTGGCCTACAATCCGGACCATGAACATGCCGCTTATTATCGTCAGTTTATTGTCTCAATCAAACCGGACATTTTTAACGAACTGTCGGCAGCCGGCGTGATGAATGCCCGCAACAAGGATTTTGAGGTAGCCGAGGAAGTTTTTAAGGCCCTGTGCGGCCTCCAGCCTGAGTCAGCCTGGCCTTTTATAAATCTGGCGGTTCTGCATGAAGACCAGGCCGACGAGCTGGAGAAAGCCGGCAAGGACGAGCTGGCTGATGCCGTACGCGAAAAGGCCTTTGCTGTATACCGGAACCTGCTGGCCATGGATCAATTACATCCCGATGCCTGCTTTAATGCGGCTTTCTTCTTCCTGAAACAGAAGAATTATGAGCGTGCCGCTGATTTGTTTGTCTCCTATCAGAGCATTGGCGACGATGAACGAAAACTGGCCAAGGCCCGCGAGATTGCCGAAAAATTGCAGGATAGGCGGCACCGTGATACTGTATTTAAAGAGGCTTTTGACCTCATCCGGCTGAATCGTGAGGAAGAAGGCCTACAGAAAGCCTTAAACTTCCTGGCTGACGATCCCGATGTCTGGAACGGCTGGTTTCTGGCCGGGTGGGCCCAGCGTCGGCTGGGCCGATACGAGGAAGGACGGCAGTCTTTCTTAAAGGCGCTGGATCTCGGCGGCCAGCAGGTGGACCTGTACAATGAGTTGGCCATCTGCGAGATGGAGTTAGGCCTGTACGCGGCTAGTCGTGGTCATCTAGAGCAGGCTCTGCGCCGCGAATCGGATAACATAAAAATTCTCTCTAATCTGGGCATGGTGGCGCTTCATCAGCAGCGGCTGCAGGAAGCCGCCGGTTTCTTCCGCATCGTGCTGGATCTGGAGCCGGAAGACAAGCTGGCCAAGCAGCAGCTGGCAGCCCTGGACGCACAGGGAATCGAATAAGCAAGCCGAACCCGGCAATAATTGAAAAGGCTGCCAGAACGACCAGCAGGTCGGCGGCAGCCTTTTTTAGTCAGCAGTGCAGGTTTATGCGAGAGTTCAGAGCGCCTTGATTGCCCTGGCAAACTCGCGCCCGCGCTGGCGCAGCATCTGCAGGGTGGCATCGTCGGCCGCACCGGCCCATTCCACCGACTCCATACAGTCCCATTTCAGCGGTGCTATTGCCGCTTCGTATTCCTTCTTGGCACCGCCAACCCAGCCCCAGCTGCCGATACGCATGGCCTTGCGGTTCCACACATGTTTGCGTTCGAACATGTTAAGTACATAGGCCATCGGCGGGAACATCTTGTATTCGTAGGTGGGCATGGCGATTACGATGCCGGCGCTCTTGTAGGCGTCTGCCAGGACAAAGCTGACATCTTCGTTGGGAACCCGGTGGATGGAGTAGGGGACCAGTTCGTCCTCGATGCCCTGCAGCAAAGCTTCCAGTGCGTTGCGGGTATTGCCGTACATGCTGCCCCAGACCACACAGATTTCTTTTTCCTGCGGACCTTCCATGTAATTGGCATATTTCAGGTAACGGTCGATGATGGTCTGCGGTTTATCGCGCCAGATCAGACCGTGGCTGGGGGCGATCACCTTGATATCCAGATTTTTGATTTTGTCGATGGCTTTTTTTACAAACAAACTGAAGCTGGCCACGATGTTGGCATAGTAGCGCAGGCTTTCTTCTTCAAAAAGCGCATGGTCTTCGGCATAGTACTCGTCGTCGAAGACACGGTTGCCCAGCCTGCCGTAGCTGCCGAAAGCATCGCACGAGAACAGAACGCCGCTTTTAGGCTCGAAGGTAACCATGGTTTCCGGCCAGTGCACGTTCGGAATTTCCTCGAAGGCCAGTTCAATACCGTCTCCCAGATCCAGCTTGTCGCCGGATTTAACAGCGCGCAGGCCATCGCTAACTTTATAAAAACTTTTGACCAGCTCGATACCTTTGGCCGTAGCCAGAATCTCGATTTTTGGATTAATTTGCTTGAACTCAGCCAGCCATCCGGTATGATCCGGTTCCAGGTGGTTGAGAACCAGATAGTCAATAGACTTTATATCCACACCGGCATCTTCCAGCTGCTTCTGTAGTTCCTGCGGGGCGTTGTTCCAGTCGCGCATCAGATCGATAAGCGCCGTTTTCTGTCCCTTGACCACGTAGGCGTTCAGGGAGACACCTTCCGGTATCGGCCAGATGCCTTCGAAGAGGTCCTGTGAATCAATATCTGCATGCAATACCCAAATGTAGGGGTTAATCTTTACAGCCTTCATCTGCGTAACTCCTGTCCTTTTATTGTGCCGGCGACGCTATGCGCACGGCCGGCCGTCTACAGTATAGCAAACAATTCCGGCTCAAGCCACTGCAAACCGGGTGCTTTGGATAAAAATATCCTGTGTTCATTCGTACAGGCTTACCGAGAGGGTTCCCCCCGTTGTGTGCAGAACGAACAGACGGGTATTCAGCGAAACAGCCTGGATGCTGTCTGTGGCGTTCACATTAATGCCCCCGGAGTTTTTGCCGGCATACAGCCATTCGGAATCCCGGTAGCGGCGGGCGATAACGGCCCCTGTAGGATCGGCGTGCAGTAGGTGCAGTTCCTGGCGGTGGTAGACCAAGGCCGGAGTCGGTGCTCCAACCGCAGTCGGGAAGCCTGCCGTTGGGGTAAGTTCGGTCCAGAGGCCCTGATCGTAATAGCCAAGGTGGATGGAGTTGTCAGCCTTGCGCAGGGCGGTGTAGATTGCAGCACCCTGAGGGAGCAGGCTGACCTTGGCGGAGGGAGCGTCGATGCCGGCAAGCAGACCGGCGTCCTGCCAGGCTGGGGCGGTGAAGCGGTAGCTGGATTGTTTCTGGCCTGCATCTGTGTATTCAATGACAGCGAAAGGTGTGCCAGAGTTGAGGGTGAAGGCTTTCAGTACGGGGGTTTGGACCGCCAGAGGCAGGCCGCTGCTGTCGCCGGTATCAAGCTGCCCCCAGCCGCCTACACTGCCGTAGCGCCATAGCTTTGGCCCACCGTTGTCAAACGCCAGATAAGTATAGGTGTTGTCAGCCGCAAGCATCAGATCCACTGCTCCCGCCGCTGCAAAACCGGCCGCACCGCGCGTTTCCCAAACTTTGTCGGTACTGTCGTATGCCACTACTTGAAGCCCATTAGTCGAACTGAAAGCCATGACCGGCCGGCCCTGATAAATCAGGGCTATTTGGCTGCTGCCGCTCCAGCTGCCCGGGCTGGTAAAATCCAGCCAGGCTTTCTGGTCGCTGTCCCAGCGCTTAACCACAACGGTGCCGCCGGCCAGAGTCCAGGCTGCGTACACCGAGCCTCCGCCGGAAACCACGGCGTAATCCAGTACTCCGGCAGCCAGCGCGGCCGGCGGCTGCCAGGTATAGCCGTAGGTGGCTCCGGTAGCAGGTTCGCTGGGTTCAGATTCCAGCTCGCCATAAATATCCAGGGCTGAGACGCGGTACACATAGTCGCGTTCGGCTTCCACATCAGTATCAATAAACGCTGTCATGCTGGTGGAGGCTAGAGCTTCTTCGTCGTTGTCGCGGTAAACCAGATACACGCCAGCACCGGAAGCGGCCGTCCAGTTCAGTTCTATCTTGTCGCCCTGATCAGTTGTTGCACTGAGCCCGGTCGGAACAGCCGGTGTTGCTGTAAAGGTTCCATAACAGGCTGTAAGTATCAACGTAACCAGAATGACAAGACTTGCCAGGCTGGCTTTAATCAGGCTCGGCCCGGGATATTGTTGTGTTCGCATTTAAAAACTGCCTCCACCCAGTGAAACATCGATGGTCAGGTCCAAAAGCGGTCCCTTGTACACGTCCGGATCATTGGCCCCGCCGAAGACCGCGGCCGGATTGGTATATTCGCCGCCATCCGGTCCGAAGCTGAGCCGGCCGCCGATACTGGCCGAAACCCGGCTGAAGAAGCGGTAACTGAAGCTCAGGTTGGCAATGCCGGACAGGTCGGACAGATTCATCAGCAGGAAAGCACTGGCCGATAGATCGCTGTCGGCGATTCCGTTCCAGCCCAGACTGAGGGCGGCATAATGCTGCCCCCACTGGTTCAGGTCGCTGTTGCGCAGCGCCGGCGGTTCTTCATAGTCATCCGGCTGGGCGGCTGTATCGCTGATGGCCAGGCCGTTGGTATCCGGATTATTTAACAGGTATACAGCGTCTTCGCGCAGGCTGGAGTCCGGGTAGCCCGGGCCGTTAAAGAAATATTGCACACCGGCCGTAAGGTCCGGATCGCTGCGCTGCCATAGAAAGCCGCCGGTGGCCTGTACGAAGGGCTGGTTCTCCAGCTTAAAGGTATCCAGCGCGGTGTAGCGTATTGGTGCGTCTTCGCCTTCTTCCGGTTCGGCGAATTCTGGCTGGATGCGCGACGGGCGCACGTATACACGGTCAGAGCCCCAGGCTGCCACCGCTTCGGCGAAGATGCTGAATTTTTTCCAGGAAGTAGACAGCGTGGATACCAGCCTCGGGCTTAAGTCCCGCTGCCAATATGCCCCGACGCCGATTTCACTGCCGCCGAGCACGAAACTGAAACGGGGCGCAACGGCAATGTCTTCGATATACGTAACCTTGTCGGTTACCAGAAACAGATCCAGATTGTTAATACCAATCGGGTAATTAAGTTTCAGATTTAACGGACCGCTGCGGTCGGCTGTCGGATCTTCGGCGTCAATAGCCGTCAGGTTCAGCACATCGGCCGGACTGAAAAAGTAGCCGACACCCCAGGCAATCTGGGCCTTGCCAAAACGTAAAAAGAGCTTGTCTTTCCAGGAAAAATCGGCAAACAACTCGTATACTGAAAAGGAAAGGCTGAGGTTGGAAGCTGTGTTTTCGTTATCCTCTTCTTCCTCCTCTGCATCGTCTTCTTCAGCGTCATCGGGTGCAGCTGTGCTGCCGATAGTAAAAGAACCGTCGTCGTTGGTAGCAAAATTCAGGTTGGAAAGATCGATGCCGCCAAGGCCAAAGGCATTGCCGGCATTGGTGTTCATTTTGAATTTCCCGTATACGCGGTAGTCGGTAGCCGGACGGGCAGAAAAATACAAATCTACACCGGCGCTTGGCGAAAGACTCCGGCTGTCCGGATCAAGAATCGAAGCCATGCTGGTGGTAAAAGGATTTTCCCAACCAAAGCCGGAAGAAACCGTACCTCGGAAAGTTCCACCCCATTTCAGGGTTTCCTGTACCAAGGCGCTGTCGGTATCTGCCGATGTAGCGCTAGGATCGGCAACAATTGTAATGAAATCTTCGTCAGCAAACAGGCTGTCCCAGTCCAGGCCGGTTTCGTCTGCAGCCGAAGCAAAGGGATCCGCCGCTGTCTCGCTGCCGTCCTTGCCAGCAGCGTCCGCAAACGGGTCAGTGGCAGAAGTGCTATCGTCTAGCGCAGCGGAGAAAGGATCGGTTGCCGCGGCAAACGGGTCAATTGTTGCCGTGCTATCCTCAAGTGCCGCCGCAAAAGGGTCAATACTAGACTCCGTTTCAGCAGGTTCTGTGGTATTCAGTGCCTGCTCAAAAGGATCCGTGGACGGTGCTGCCTCCTCCTCCTGCACTTCTGCATCCTGTGCTGCCAGTGCAAGCAGAAAAAACGCCAGCAAACAGGTAGTGGCTAGTAATTTTTTCATGTTAGTTGGAGGCCCGTTCCAAGAAGCTCTTGGTAAAGCGGTCGTTAGGTATGACCGCTACCGAAGGATTGGCCATCTGCACGATAGTTCGCTCGCCGATAGCCACATTGTCAACCTGGGTAATAACACCAGGCAGGAATTTATCACCAACCTTCATGTAGCTGGAATAAGCAACAGTACGCAGTAATCGGTTGGATACTGAGTAATCTTCTTCCTTCAGAATAAGGCTGCTTGCTTTATGCACCCATATTATTATTTTTGCATACGAAACTTCGTTATTTCTTGCGGTCAGTTCCAATATCCAGACCGGGAAAGCGCCCAGCGTACCTTCGGCACTGCGCGTTACCGTGTAGTCTTCAGCCAGGCTCGAACTGGTAAGGTCGCTGTTTTTGGTATCGGTGTTCTGTATCTCTTCTTTTAGCGAAGAATGGTTGAAGGCCCGGCTTTGCGGATCGTAGATCCAAACGTTATCATCAACCTTCAGGTAGCCTTTGCCGCTGTCTTCCTGGGGTTCCAGGATAATAAAAACAAATTGCTCGTTGCGATCGCGGCGGAACATCTGGGCTTTGGTTACCGCAACAGGTTCACCGGGTTTCTGGCTGGTTAGCGTGTACTCAGCGTAGAAGTCGCTGTCTGCAAAATTGCCCATATCGTCAATCTTCCGCAGCATTTCCTGGAAATCCGGTTCTGCGGCCGTCAGCGCTACTGACATGACCATAAGTAAAATAAGAACTGTAGCTATCTTGCGCATAATAATACTCCTGTTTCTAATTCTGTACCCGCAAGGCATGGGCGGGTTCCAGATTGGCTGCCTTCCGTGCCGGAGACCAGGCGGCCAGCAGTGTAAGTGCTGTAACAACCAGCAGGTTCATGATTACCTGCCATGGCAGTAACTTAAAAGTCATGTGTCCATTTTTCAGCAAGATAAAAATTGGCGTGTCCATGCCCCAATTTATCTGATGCAGTACAGCCATAATTATACCGGCACTTGCCAAACCTGCTGTAAATCCGAGCAATCCGACAAAGAGCGCCTCGAATAAAAACAGGCGCAGCACACCTTTTTTCTGTACACCAAGCGCCCGTATCGTGCCGATTTCACGTACCCGTTCCAGCATTACCATGCGGAAGGTGTTGGTGATGCCTACCATGATAATAACAAACAAGACCAGCAGTATTACCAGCGACGCTGTGTCCAGAACATTTACCAGATCCTGCACTTCGGAGAGGATGTCATTTAGGGTGTACAAACGGTAGCGCAGGCCTTCCCATTCTTCTTCCTTGCCCTGCTGCATCATCGCTTCCACGAAGTTTGTTTCTTCATCGTCCGAATCGCGTGTAAACAGCTGAACCTTTCCTTCAAGTGCCTTATACAGCGTGTCTGCTGCAGTATCAATCGGCTTCATTGAGCTAAGGTAAAGTCCCATTATTTTATATTCACCCGTCTGCAGATTTAGTAGCTGGTTGACGTAGTCCAGATTGGCATAGGCACTCATGGAGCCGATGAGTCCTGGGTCTGCTATAATGGCAGCCAGGACAAACTCGCCCAAATTCTGCTGCCCGGTATAGGTTTTCATGCGCACCAGCATGCGGTCGCCTATGCCCAGACTCAGCCTGTCGGCTACTTCCTTGGATAAGATTATAGCTTGAGGCTCGCTCATGTTGTCGAAGCTGCCGTCCAGTATCATCATCCGTTCGCTGAAGTAGTTTTCCTTGCTCCAGTCTGCGCCGACGATGTTCTGCTGCAGGGTTTTGCCGTTGTACACCAGGTTGCCGCTGAACTCCGAGCGTTTGGTTATGAATTGCAGCGGCAGATCCAGGCTTTCTATGGTGTCGATCAGGATTTTATCATCGGATATGAAATAGTAATTGCGGCCGGTTGTGGTTTTTTCTACTCCCTCGATAAAAATATGGCCGGCCATCAAGTGTGAGAAATTTTCATTAACATTTTCTACAAACGACCCGGAAAAACCGTTTATCAGGGTTACTATCATGATGCCGAACGCAATGGCTCCCGCCAGCAGAAAACTGCGTTTCTTCTGGCGGTTCAGGTTGCGCAGGGCTATATTGATCTCTTGAATCATGGTGGGCTCCTAATCGCTCTGCATGGCTTTAATCGGCTGAATCTTGAGGGCCAATGAAAGCGGGTACATATTGGCCAGTATTGCAAAAATAATGATGGCCACCTGTGTTCCCAACAGGTTAAGCGGGCTGATTACCGGCTTTAAGACTTTTCCTGCAAAAATGACTTCCAGAAACGGATTCACCGCTTCAAAGCCTATCAGACGCACAATAAACAATATCAATATTCCTAAGGCCAAACCAATCAGACCAAACACAAAGGCAATAACCAGTATTTCCAGGGTAAACATGCGCCTGATAAAGCCGCGTTCGGCCCCCAGTGCCCGCATGGTGCCCACTTCCGAGGTGCGTTCAATAACACTGATTACCAATGTGTTCATAATGATTATGATGGCGACAATAACCACCATCAGGATGGCAACGGTTAAAACAATGCGCACAACATCGGCAGTAGTTGAAAACGGCCCGGCTGCTACTTTCCAGCCGCTGGCTTGCGCGGCAATCCCTTGGCTTTCGAACCAGCGGTTGGCCGCCCGTATGAAAGTTCCGCTGGCCAGCGGGCTTTTCAGCCGCACCAGAATATACTCCCAGGCGCCTTCGTCAATTTGTGGAGTCTCAGCTGCCAACACCGCTTGTTCCGTAGCAAAAAGTGCAGTGTCCGCAGTAGCACTATCTGCTGCGAAAATGTCATCCGAGGCAAAAATGCTGTCTGATGCAAAAAGGCTGTCCAGGTCTGTGGTATCCAGCAGCTGCTGCACTTCCGGCTGTACTACTACCGTGCCAGTGTTCAGCGTTAAGCCTTTTAGCGAACGTACGGTCTGCGGGTCAACATATGAAATAAAACTGCTGGTTTCCGAATAATTTTTATACACAAACACGCCGCGAATAACAGCGCGCCGGATGCTGAAACTGCCTGCGCCGATACCGGTAAGCAGAATCTCGTCGCCCACACCCAGCTCGGTTTTCAGGCGTTCGTTAATATCCGCCAAGTTGTTTTTTTCCAGCAGGATGCCGTTCTGCCCGGGTTCCAGTCCGCTGCCTTCAACCATTAGCATGTTATGAAAGGTTTGTTCGTAGCTGGGATAGTCCACGCCGAAAAGCAGCGAGAAGTATTGCTTGTCCGGTTCAACCTGATTTTCCGCCTTTATAACCGCAAATCCGGTAATTTGGCTGGTGGCGGCACTGGTCCAGGTGTAATTGTTTACCCACTCCAGTACTTTTGCGTAATCCTGGATGAGCGGGGTTTCCTCCATGCCGCCCGGGCTCTGTACGCCGAAAAGGCTGATATCGGCATCGGTTTTACCGGATATCATGATGTGACCGGTAAAATTATCTATAAACGCCCGTTCGATACCCAGGCTGGCGGTGCTGATCAGGCTGTTGCCCACCACAAAAATGGCAACCCCCACAGCGATGATTACGCCTATTATCAGACTCTTGGTTCGATGCTGAACCAGGTTCTGCGCGGCGATTTTTATGAGCATCGACATATCAATTCCCTGTCGGGCAGGCTGCCCCTACCGGTGTTCCGCGCCGGACATTCTCGGTAATCAGCCCGTCGCGCAGCCGTATAATATGATCTGCAATATCGACAATCTTGGCATCGTGTGTACTGAAAATAAAGGTGGTCTCCAGCTCGCGGTTGATGCGCTTCATCAACTCAATAATTTGCTCGCCGGTGGCACTGTCCAGATTGGCCGTAGGTTCATCGGCCAGTACAATCTGCGGTTTGGTAACCAGAGCCCGGGCAATGGCCACCCGCTGGCGCTGGCCGCCGGACAGTTCGTTCGGTTTGTGCTTGCGCCATTCAGTCAGCCCGACTTCTTCGATAAGATGGTCGATCCAGCCGGCTTTTTCGGCCTTGCTCACCCGGGTTTTGCCTAAAAGCAGCGGAAACTCGATGTTTTCCCATACGTTCAGCACCGGGATAAGGTTGAATGACTGAAAAATAAAACCCAGCGTTTCATGGCGCATGCGGGTAAGCTCGGCATCCTTGAGCTTGGAGGTGGGGCGGCCGTCTATCAGAACTTCACCGCTGGTAGCCTGGTCAATCAGGCCTATCATGTTCAGAATGGTGGTTTTACCCGAGCCTGAAGGGCCGGCGATAGAAATAAAATCGCCTTTTTCTATGCAGAAGCTGACCCCTTTTACGGCCGGAACTTCTACTTTTCCTAATTGATACACTTTTTGAACGTCCTGCAGCTCTATAATACCCATCAGTGCTCCTTCCGCCTGCGGACGGTCCGCGTTTGCCTGACCGTATGTTTCGTGTGTTGTCCGCAGCTCGTATGTTCCATTATTCTTGTTGCCTGAATATATCAGCGTCAAGTTAAAATACGCAAAATTCCAAGCCAAGGGCAAGCCGCTTACCAGTTTTTTACATAAGTAAAGTTAGCTATTGACCAGTTGCCGGCCTGATACTGCCGGTCCCATTATCTGGGGCCTGTAAGCGAGCCGAGCCGGCCGAAAGCAAGCGGATTCCGGCCGGCAGCTGGTGGCATCTGGTGTATGTCTAGGGCTCTACCAGCAAGGGTGAGAGTATCAGCGTGGAATTGCCGCTGTCGATATTTTGGGCTTGTGTTCTATCTGATGACATCCAGTCGCCTAAATCCAGTATTGCATTTGCGTTGGCATCCCACCAGGCCAGAACATGGGGTGAAGCCGGCTGGTTAATTCTTACCACTAATTGTCTGACAAAATCAGCTGAATTATAGACGAAGTTTGCCGAGCTACTAGCTACTGTTGTATCGGGTCCGTCATAGCAGCTGATATAGATCGGATTTAAACTGCTCACTTGCTCCGGATTGCTTATAAAGATACTGAGGCCAAACGTGTGTTCGTCCGCAAACAGTAAGGGTACTGTATTGGATCCCGAGTTAAAGCGCAGTCCGCTGATTACTATTTCGTCCAGCTCCCGGGGCAACTGGATGCGCATGGCCGGTATAAGCTGGTCACCCTCATTTAGCGAACCATTGCCGTCTGTATCCTCGGCTACCAGCAGCCAGGCCGTATCCTCGCCCGTATCGGCGCTACGTTCCACTTGAATATCATCGATACGGGCTGTTCCCTGGCCCGGTTCAATGGTTACACCGTAGGATAAAAAGTTTCCGAAAATCTCGGGTTGGTTGTTCAGGGCGATGAACAGGTTTGGGCTGCCGCTATAATCAATGTCTTCCAGTACCAGGCTAAAAGTTCGGTAACGGTTTTCGCAGCCCGCCAGCAGTAACAGGCATGCTAGAATCAGTAGTGCCAGGCCGCACGGGATGCAGTGTTTTTTCTCTTGGTGCTTTGTGCTGTATTTCATGTGCTATTCTCCGGCAGCCAGGACTTCCAGCGGCAGGGCATATACTGAGAAATAGTATGCGCTCTTCCTGCTGAAATTTTCTTCATATAGTTGGGATATTGACACAAATAACAGGCGTATGCCGCTGCTGGTTTCCTGTTCACCCAGGTAGGCGGCGCTCTGGCCGTATACTTCGAATTCTTTTATAACCCCAGCAGCCGAAACTGCGGCAAAGTAATGTGTGTTGTAGGCGGTGGTCTCGCCGTAGGGTTTCCCTTGTATCAGTACAAAGGGCCCAGCCCGTCCGGCGACACGTTCGGTATCGATACCGAACGAAATGCCCCCCCCAGCCGGGCTGAAAATATAAGCCCAGGTTTCGTTCTCGCCGGTAGAGGGAGAGAAGCGTGATGCCTGCAGCCAGTACAGCTCGCTGCTCGGTGCATAGCCGAAATTGTCCAGTGAGGTGGTGCTGGTATTCCAGAAGCTGGTGTTTGGCCAGTTTGTGCTGTTCAGGCGGGTAAAGAGTGTGTCTATATTTGAGATAGCATCGGGGAAATTGCCGACTGGATTAACCGAAGGAAAAGTACCGGTACTGGAGTATTCGATGGCAATAGTTTCTCCTGCTGCCCAAAGAGCCTGATATCCGCCTGAAGGTACTGCCGGACCGTCTGGATGCCAGGTAAGACCAATAAATTTACCGCCAATCGAGGAGGAAGCATAGAGTGCTGCTTCGCTTACTAATAAGTTGGCTGGTTCCGTTCCCGTTTCCAAAAAACGGTAGATACCATTTTCGGAGGGGAGAGGTCCTTCTGCGTCGCTGTCGTACCAGCCTGATGCCAGAAAGCCGCTGCCGTTGTCGCTAAAAACGCTCTGTGTGTTAAAGTTCCAGAAGGCGTTTGGCTGAATTACCTGCACCGAGTCCGGATGCATGCTCAGAAACTGACCTTCCGAAACATTGTCGGGGAATAGATACACAAGCGGCTGGTCTACAGGGCTGGAATGGTCGAATATGGCTTGTCTGAGTTGCAGGTCTTTGTTTAAGTCCCATTCGGTCTCTGCCGGAAACCTGCTGGTGTACAGGTGTACGAAATTTGTGTCTTGCCTGGGTGCCACATAACTGCCAGTTGGCATGAGCAAGGAGCAAGCCGAAACCGAGCATGATAAAATCAGCACAGCCAGTCCGATGTTTATGGTTGTTTTCTTCATAGTTCTATCCTCAAACCGACCAGGACTTCGGGCAGCTGCAGGAACCACTTTTCACCCACCTTCCATCCGGGGGGCAGGTCGGTCATAAGCGGCAGTGCGTTTTCTACCTGGTCAAAAAGCTGATACTGATAATCGTCCATTAGCCCGTAGGGGTCGTTATACAGCAGCAAACGCAATTGGCTGCCTGTGTACAGGCTGATGCTGCGAGTAAGCCGGTAGGAAGCTTCAATGCCGGCAAAGGATGAAAAAGCCGCCCAGTCGGCTGGTCGGACTAGCTGCTCAGCAATTTCCAGTCTGCCGGCTATGCCGGCATTAAGCGCGAAGCGAAGTTTTGCGTCGACGGCGCCAAGCCGAAGGCCGGTATGCAGCTGCAGTTCGGCGTAGCGCAGCCGCTTGCTGGGGTCTTCATTTTTTCCTTCAAAATAATCCCAGGACAGTAGTGATGTTTCCAGCATGCCGCCCAACCAGGCATACCCCGGTACCCAGTACCAGTTTGCGCCGATAGCCGGCACTATATTTAGGTGGCGTAATGTGCCTACAATCTCCAGCCGGGGCAGGGTTTCCAGCTCAATGGTTTCCTCGAAATCTTCACTGCCGACAAACAGGGTTTTCTGCAGAGGATGATAGCCGCTGCGGCTGGCGCTAAAGCTGAAGGTAGTATTGGCTGAAAGCTCAAACTCCAGCCGACCGCTTTCGGGTACTTCCTGGCGGGCTTGGCCGTCCGGCTGTATGCGCATACCGGGAGCGGCCAGCAAGACCAGCCTGGTGCCGCGTACGATGGTTACCGTTTCGGTTTCCTGCACGATGCGCTCGGTAACCACTTCGATGATTTTGGGTGGTTGCGGCGGAAATGCGCTGTCGATGCGCCTGGCTGTTTCACGCAGAAAGTCCAAAACTGCGCCTGGCTCCAGCGAAGCGCTCTGATGGCTCCACTGTTTTCCGTCATGGGTCTCTGTGGGCGAGGCCGCCCGTATGGTCAGCATAAATCCTTCGGTGGATCCGCTTGCTGCCAGGCTTACCAGAACATCCGCTGCGCTAGCTACAGCTGCCGGGGTGGTGCGGGTTAGGTGGATCAGTTCCAGTCGCAGGAATGCGGCCAATTGCTCCATGTCGGCAAGATATTGTGTGTCCGAGTTGGCGTCCAGTTGCACGGCTACAGTCTGGGGTACCAGTTCCGCCGCGTCTTGGGCCGGCAACAGTGTTCCGCAGAGTATAAGAAGGGTGGCCAGCAGTAAAGGTATTGTTTTCATTACCGCCACCTCATAATTGATACCGAGTTTTCGCTGCTGCGAACGAGTTGCGCAAAAGTGCTGTGCACCAGACCGCTGCGTCCGTCGATGGCATACAAAAGATTGCCGTCTTTGTCATAGATGGCCACAAGCGATGACTGTTTTTCCACCTGAAAGCTCGAAGGATAATGCAGTAGTATGCCGTTTTCATGTACTTCCATCAGGTTCGCTGGCAGAAGACTACCCCACAGTTCTTCCCATCCGGGGGCTTCTTCCGGATGCAGTTCGATAGGTGTTCCGGTTGGTGTAGCTATCTGCAGGGTAATAATATCTGCCAAACTCCAGGAGCGGATTCTGAAATCAATAGATGGAAACACATCGCGTGGCGGAGACGCAAAAAGGATATATACATTCGCCTCGTCGGTGCTGGCCACTAAGGGGGTGTAGCCATCGGGGTCGCTTAGCTCCACCATCATGGCTATGTTTTCGACATCGTAAACACTGGCCGACGCGGGTGTTATCTCTACCTTCCAGAGGGGTATGTCGGCTGTGTCGGGCGGGTAATTCGGGTCGTAAAAGACATAGCCTTCATTTGGATTTAAAACTTCGGGAATATTCAGCGCTCTTTTCAGTACCGCGCTTGTGCCTTCGCCGAAAAGAAACAGACGGTCACCGGTCTGTGTATTGTACAACATACGCACGTCGGCTGTAGGATGCACCCCTGGAAACACCTGCCAGAACTGCCTGGTTCCATACAGCCGGTCGTGTTCTATTTCCAAGCCAAGAGGTAGCGCATACGGAGGACGGCTGTCGTCGAATTCCAGCTTGCCTGTAGCGGGATCTTCGTGTAGAACCAGCTCGAGCACAGCGGAGTGCTGAATCAGGAAAACTGTTTCGCCCCTGGCTGCCATGACAACGATCTCATCATCAACTTCGGCCGAAGCATCCTGCCGGAAGTCGACCTGACCTACTAAATATGCAGCATAATTCTGCGGCCCGATGTCCTTAAGGTCGCAAGCCCAGAGCATCGTCAGTATCGCCAACGGTAAAACTGCTGTAACTATGTGCCGTCGTATTTTTTTGTGGTCAATATTTACCATCTGTAACCTGCCCCTATCGTCAGCACGATCAGCGGCGAGTCGTCATCCGCACTCATGCCGTACACCCACAGCGGAATATTCCAGCCGATCTCGGTATTGATGAACACGTGCCCGAATGCCAGCGTCTGCCCGAGTGTCAGCTCGCTGGAAAGCTGATAGGCCGGCAAACCGGCTTGGCCCAGATAATTGACCAAAAACACCTCGCCCTGAAATCCCAGTTTGACGAAAGGCATCCACCAGCCGCCACTGCTGAAAATATTCAGCGGATAGAAGCGCAGATTCAGCACCAGTGGAATGTTGCCGAACCAGCTGTCTTCGCCGTACCCATCAGCCGCTTGTAGATATGGGGTTTCCTGCCCTTCATAGGCGAAAGGAATATAATGGAAGCCGGTACCGAGGCCGGGTACCAATACATTACGCAATAAGGGCCTTTGGTACTCCAGCATTGCCCCATAGGGCTTGTGGGCTGAAAGTTGTACCTGTAGCTGATTCCGCGGATCGACTTTCAGGCGGGGCAGTGCCACCGTCGCCTTCTCAGCCCTGGCCACAAAAGAATATTCCCGGTTAAAAAAACCGGCTTTGCTCAGGCTCAGATCCAGGCGGGTGTCCTGGATGGTGTCCAGACTCAGCTGCCCCTCACTGATTATGCCCAGCACACGCTCGCCAGCCCGAACCTCGGCTCCTTCGTCTTTCGAGCTAAGCATAATGGTAATCGGGGTGCCAAGACCCACAATTTCCTCAACTACAGTAGTTTCCACGATTATTTCTTCGCGCTCTACAACTACCTCGGAGGCCGGTAGCGGTTTCAGCGCTTCGCGGATGCGGCTGGCTACCAGTGCCGAGACCGAGTCGATGGTGTCGAATACCTCAAAACCAGCATTGCCCGATTCACTGAGGGCTACTGCCGGTAAACCGGTAAGAATGTCGCTTGCCTTTACGCCAATGTGAATGCCGGTGCTGTCGATAACATAGAATCCGCTTACCATTACATCGGCTCCCAGTTGCCTGGCGGACTCCAGCATGGCGGCTTCGTTGGTTAGCGGGCCGGAATAGCTGCTGCGTATCCGGCTGGAATCTACCATTATATAGCCTAGAGTTTCCAGCTGAATGCTGATGGTGTCGCCGCAGATACGCGAGTAGGTGGGGTCGGTTTCGCCCAGTGGGGCAAAATCGAAGACGCAGACGGTGCGTTCTACCAGGTTCTGCCCGGAAATGACAGCAAGTGTGATGAATGCAAACAAGAAGCAGAAAGCGGAGCGCAGGAGCGGCCGCTTGAGTATTGGTCTGGTCAACATATACTAATTGTAGTCTGCGGTATCCGAAAAAACAATGATTGCAGCCTGAATTTGCCGTCGTGTGCCAAGCGAATAAAAAAGGGCCGCCCGGCATGAGCAGCCCTTTCCCTCCTTGCGGAGGGCCTCCTTTTGTGCAGCCTGGTTTGATGGACGGCTGCTCTCCGGTATTGTTGCCGTGCTGACGCGGGCTCCGCCTACAGTCCCTCGGGGCTGGTTTGTGCGCGGTGTCCCTTTTCGTAATTTTCGATCTCGCGGGTAATAATCCGGGCCAGACGCTTGATGCCCTCTTCGATAAGCTCCGGTGAAGAATAGGAGAAATTCAAGCGCATGGCATTTTTTTCCGGGTCGTCGAAGTAGAAGGCCGAGCTGATCACATAGGCCACTTTTTCTTCCTCGACTGCACGGTAAATAAGATCGTCAGTATTGATGAATTTGGGCAGGGACAGCCACAAGAAGAGGCCGCCCTCCGGCTTGGTCCACTGGATTTCCCAGCGCTTGGGCATGTATTTTTCCAGAGCCTGAACCATCAGGTTGCGCTTTTCGCAGTAATTTGCACAAGTGGATTTAATCACGTCATAGAGCTTGCCGGTCTTCATGTATTCGGCCAGCCATTTCTGGGTAAAGACATTGGTGCACAGATCCATGGCCTGCTTGGCTATGACGAATTTGTTGATCAGTTCTTCGTGGGCCATAATCCAGCCTACACGGGCGCCCGGCACCAGAATCTTGGAGAAGGTTTTCAGGTTAACCACGATGCCGCGATTGGCACCCTGCTGGTCAAGCTGATATATAGAAGGAATATGCTCGCCGATAAAGCGGATTTCACGATATGGAGAGTCTTCTATTATTATCAAACTGTTAGTGTAGGCAAATTGCAGTAAGGCCTGGCGCTTGGCCAGACTCCAGCAGAAGCCGGCCGGATTCTGAAAGTCCGGAATTACATAGATATATTTTAGCTTTTTGCCCGCGCCAACTGCCAGCTGGTATGAGCGCTCCAGAATAGCCATGTCAAAACCATCCTGCTCGGCAGTAAAGGGTATACCCAGCACTTTTGCGGAATATGATTGTATCGCCTGGATTGCGCCAACGTAGGTCGGCCGACCTGCAATGACATAGTCGCCCGGATCCAGGAACACCTTGGCCACCATGTCCAGCGCCTGTTGGCTGGCCGAAACCACCAGCAGATTTTTAGCATCCAGCTGAACACCCTGGCGCGATTCGAATTTTATTATTTCTTCTTTAAGATCAGGATCACCCTCGGTGGTGCCGTATTGCAGGGCTTTTGCCGCGTGTTTGTCAAAAACCAGAGCCGCAGCTTCCTTAAGGTCGGCAACCGGAAAGGTTTCGGGGGCAGGCAGGCCGCCGGCAAAGGATATTATTTCCGGTCGTGCTGTCAGTTTCAGCAGCTCGCGGATAACGCTTTTCTTCATGTTTATGGCATTTGCCGAATAACAGGCTTCAAATTCTTTCATAGTAAAACTGATCTCCTTCGCAGAGATAGTAGCCGGTCCATGAACGGGCGGCCAGGAGCAGGGGCCACTCCCCTTGCTGTTTGTATCATACACTGAAATACTCGGCAGGTAAAGTAGCAATAGTTAAAATTGTGTTTTGAATAATAAAATATTGACAGATTGACCAGCTTGACTGCAGCCGCTTTATTCCGGCTATTGGCAGCTTTGGCCAGTTAGGACACCTTATCTACTCCGGACACCGCGGCGGTCTCATCCACCACAGTGGCCATATGCCCTGCTTGCCGCTCACCCGGTCTCCCTGTTATCCTGCCGGCATGATACAACCCGATTCCCGAATTCCGCGCTCCGAGGTAGAACTACTGGCGCCGGTGGGCTCGCTGGAGTGCCTGGAGGCCGCCATCCAGGGCGGCGCCGATGCTATTTACTTCGGTGTAGGCGAACTGAATATGCGCGCCAAATCCAGTCGCAATTTTACTCCCGCCGATATCGCCGGCATAACCGCGCGCTGCCACGAAGCCGGCCTGCGCGCCTACCTTACCCTGAACACTGTAATGTACGACGGCGATCTGCCGGCCTTGCACGCTGCAGCCGACGCTGCTCAAGCTGGCGGCATCGACGCCGTTATCGCCAGCGATCTGGCCGCCCTGCAGTATTGCCGTTCCATCGGCCTGCCTGTGCATATCTCTACCCAGCAAAATATTTCCAACATCGAAGCCGTCCGCTTTTTTGCACCTTGGGCAGACGTGCTGGTACTGGCCCGTGAACTGAATCTGGAGCAGGTAGCGGCCATAGCCGAGGCGATTCGAGCCGAAGACCTGCGCGGGCCTTCCGGTCGGCCGCTGCAGCTGGAAATGTTCGCGCATGGCGCACTGTGTATGGCTACCTCCGGTAAATGCTACCTGAGCCTGCACGAATACAATCTGTCCGCCAATCGCGGCAGCTGTGTGCAGATTTGCCGCCGCCGCTACGAAGTGCGCGACCGCGAAACCGACGCCGAGCTGGCCGTGGACCACGAATACATCATGTCGCCCAAAGACCTGTGTACCGTACATTTTCTTAACAAGTTGCTGGATGCCGGCGTGCGCGTTCTGAAAATCGAAGGCCGGGCCCGCCCTGCCGAATATGTTAAAACTGTCTGTACCGTATATAACGAAGCTTTGCGATCAATTGAGGCCGGAGCCTATCCCGCAGATGCAGCTGATGGCAGTCCGGTGCTGCAGGGCTGGCGCGAGCGCCTGGCTACCGTATTTAACCGCGGTTTCTGGGATGGTTACTACCTCGGGCGGCGCCTTGGTGAGTGGAGTGCAGCGTACGGTTCCGAAGCAACCGTGATAAAAGTATACGCAGGCAAAGTTACAAATTATTATGCCCGCAGCGGTATCGTCGAAGTCTACATCGAAAACGAGTCAGTATCGGCCGGCGACAGCTGCCTGTTCTCCGGCCCTACTACCGGCATCCACGAGTTTGCCCTGGCTGATCCGGTTATAGACGAAGCCCCGGTTACCCGCGCGGAACGTGGCCAAACTGTTACCTTCCATGCAGATGCCCGCATCCGCCGCAGCGACAAACTCTACAAGCTTATCCCTCGCCAAAATTAGTGCCGTCCGGGAGAGAAGGGCGGGGGAGTCCCTCCCTTCCCTCCCGGGCCCTTCCATCCTTCCCCGTTCAGCCCTTCTTTTTGGAATACATTGGAAACTGAAAATGAATGATCAGTTTTTATAACATAAAAGATAGTAAATCATTTGCAAAAAAACGAAATCTAGCGGGATTAAGTAGACATTTGGATTATTTCAAATACTCACATAGTGTCAATCAGTCAAAATTGTATGTATAAATAAATAAATGTTTGACACCAGAAATTTTCGAGTCTATAATCTGCCGACGTTTATCTCTTTAACACGGAGGAGATTTGTGAGAAACACAAAGATCGCTGCAGTTATGGCCCTGTTGGTCATAGCAACCTTAGTCTTGGCCGGGTGTAAACCCCCGACCGATCCGGTCCTGGATACTAATGCCAACCTGGAGGCATTAGTTCTTACCGGTGTAACCCTCAGCCCGGCCTTTGCCGCCGATGTTACTTCGTATACAGCCACTGTGCCGTATGCCACAGCTTCTGTTGCCGTAAGCGCGACAGCAGAAGCCGACACTTCGACTGTCGAAATTAACGGCA